>JAFWAZ010000153.1 GCA_017507425.1 Oscillospiraceae bacterium
AGGGGCGATTCATGAATCGCCCGCCGCTCCGAAGGAGCGGGATAATTTGCTGCCGCTTTGCGTCAGCCGGGCGATTCGTGAATCGCCCCTACGGTTATTCCGTAATCGATGAATAATCCCATTATTCATTCAAATAAATATTGGAGAGTTACACATGAAAATCGAGTACCGCAAGCACTACAGCCACCACCTCGGCCGGGACATGGAGTACAAGGTCTACGGCCACGCGGGCAAGCCTGTCATGTTCATCCCCTGCCAGGCCGGCCGGTTCTGGGACTTTGAGAGCTTCAAGATGATCGACTACTGGGCCAAGTGGATCGAGGCCGGTCAGTGCATCGTCTACAGCGTCGATACCATCGACAACGAGGCATGGGCCAACAAGGGCGGCGACTGCCGCACCCGCATCCAGAACCACGAGAACTGGTTCAACTATATCACCCGCGAGGTGGTGCCCATCATCAAGGCTGAGAACTATGATCAGGGCATCATGACCTTCGGCATGTCCATGGGCGCCATGCACGCCGCCAACCTGTACTACCGCCGTCCCGATCTGTTCGACTCCTGCTTCGCCATCTCCGGTCTGTACGACAACAAGGAGTTCTTCGGCGACTACTGCGACGATCTGGTCTACAACAACTGCCCCAACCTGTATCTGGCAAACCTCGACCCCAACCACCACTACATGGGCTACTACAACAGCCAGAAGAGCCTGATCGTCGTCGGTCAGGGCCGCTGGGAGGAGCCCCTGCTGGAGTCCACCCGCTGGCTGGATACCGTCTGCTGCCAGAAGGGCATCAAGACCCGCTTTGAGTACTGGGGTCTGGATGTGGATCACGACTGGCCTTGGTGGTACAAGATGGTCGATACCTACGTCCCCTGGATGCTGGGCATCTGAGAAGCTGTTTGAATGTGTATGCCCGTAGGGGCGGGTCATGACCCGCCCGCGGATTTTGCAAAGCAAAATCCATTCGCTGCAGGCGAACATTGAAAACCGAAAAACTGCCGTTTTTCGGCGGGAGGGTCATGACCCTCCCCTACAGAGGCATATGCGATCATATAGTAATCCTTAACATCGCAATAAAAATACGACAAGAGAGGAGACAAACGCATGAAAAACTTTATTTTCATCTCGCCCAACTTCCCGCTGACCTACTGGCGCTTCTGCAAGGAGCTGAAGAACAACGGTCTGCGTGTGCTGGGCATCGGCGACTGCCCCTACAATGAGCTGACTCAGGAGCAGCGTGACTCCATGCATGAGTACTACAAGGTATCCAGCCTGGAGAACTACGAAGAGGTCTTCCGCGCGGTGGCCTTCTTCACCTTCCAGTACGGCAAGATCGACTGGCTGGAGTCCAACAACGAGTACTGGCTCGAGCGGGACGCCAAGCTGCGCACCGAGTTCCACATCACCTCCGGCTTCCAGGAGGAGGACATGGTCCGCACCCGCTACAAGTCCGGCATGAAGGCTTACTACGCCAAGGCCGGCATCCCCACCGCCCGCTACCATCTGGTCAAGGACTTCGCTCCCGCCAAGGAGTTCGCCAATAAGGTCGGCTACCCCGTGGTCGTCAAGCCCGACAACGGTGTCGGCGCCAACGCCACCTACAAGCTGGCCTCCGACGCGGATCTGGAGTTCTTCTTCGCCACCAAGGACAATTCCGTCCAGTACATCATGGAGGAGTTCGTCAACGGCGAGGTCCGCACCTACGATGCCATCATCGACTCCAAGGGTGAGCCCATCTTCGAGAGCGGCAACGTCACCTGCGACTCCCTGATGGACGTGGTCAACGAGGCCAAGGATTCCCTGTTCTACATCGTCAAGGAGCTGCCCGAGGTCATGAAGCAGCTGGGTCGCCGGACCGTCAAGGCCTTCGGCGTCAAGTCCCGCTTCGTCCACTTCGAGTACTTCGTGCTGAAGGAGGATCAGGAGGGTCTGGGCAAGAAGGGCGACATCTTCGGCCTCGAGGTCAACATGCGTCCCCCCGGAGGCTACGCCCCCGAGCTGGCCAACTTCGCCAACTCCGTGGACGTCTACAAGATCTGGGCAGACATGATCGCCTATGATTCCACGCTGGTTCCCATGGACGGCCCCCATTACTTCTGCGGCTTCTGCGGCAGACGTGACGGCAAGAACTTCAAGATGAACCACGATGACATCATGCGCGAGTACGGCCACAAGATGAAGCTGGTGGGCCGCACCCCCGATGCTCTGGCCGGTGCCATGGCAAACCAGATGTACGTCGCCAACTACGACACCGAGGAAGAGATGAAGGAAGCCTTCCGCCGGATGTGCGAAACTTGGTAAACAGTCCATAAAAATGACCGGGATACCGAAAGGTATCCCGGTTTTGCTGTTACAGCACGCCGAAGTGCTTCAGTGCATTCCAAAGGCCGTCACTGTCGACGTCATCGGTGATGTAGTCGGCGGCGGCTTTTGCCTCCTCGCAGGCGTTGCCCATGGCCACGGCAATGCCCACGGCGCCGAACATGTCCACGTCGTTCTGGCCGTCGCCGAAGGCCATGGTGTCCTGTTTGTCGATGCCGTAGTGCTCCAGAACCTTGGCGATGCCAATGGACTTGCCGCCGCTGGCGGGGTACAGATCCGCGCCGCTCAGGTCGGGGCTGCCCAGCCGCCAGCGGGAGAAGCGGATGCCGGGCAGGGGCGGGAGCTTGTCCATGTCCTCGTCGGAGATATACAGGAGGGCCTGATAGATGGGCACGGTGTAGCCCCGGTCCGTGTCACCGATGGCGGGCATGTCGGAGCGGATGGCGGCCTGCACCTTTTCCACAAGGGCGTTGTGGAAGTTGATGTACATCTGATCCTCCTCGATGAGGATGCAGGGGTGAGGATGCTCTTTCAGATAGTCCAGCAGCGCGGCGATGTCTTCCTTGGGGAAGGGGCAGTGGTAGATGACCCCCTCGCTGTTGCGGCAGTACTGGCCGTTCAGGGACACGATGCCCTCGAAGCACAGCTCGTCCATGGGCAGGAAATCGCCCAGCATCGAGATGTGCCGCCCGGTGGCGACGAAGGTCAGGACGCCCCGTTTCCGCAGCTCCTCCAGCGCACGGATCGTAGAGGCGGGAACGGCGTGGGTCTTGTGGGAGAAAAGGGTTCCGTCGATGTCAAAAAATGCGGCTTTCATCATGGGGATACCTCCGGGGAAAAGTCGGTTCTGTGGCGGGCGACAAATTGAAGAAACGAAGAAAGCCGGTCATGATACTGAGGGCGTTCCTCGTCTGAGAGAAGATGTTCCATGCCGAGGCGGTCCACGGCCATGCGGTTGTCCTCCCGGATCCGGTTGCGGAAATATTTGCTGTCCGGGTGTTTTTTGCACATTTTTCCGATCAGCTTCAAAAAGTCCGTATAGGCAAGGGCTGCATTGGGGTAGTGCTTGTACAGCAGATACCGGGGGAAGGCTCCGGGCCCCGTTAAGTCGGCCCAGTCAAAGATGGCGCATTCTGTATGCTTCAGAATCAGAATGACTCCGATCCCGCATTTTTCTACAATGGCATAGCTGCAATCCAGCGCATTGTCGTCGGCCATGGAAAGTTTGACTGTTGATTCTACCATTATGGGCCTCCTCGTTTTCTTTCATTATAGAGGAAAATGCGCCGCAATGCAAGAAAAAACAGCTGTCCGGAAGAACAGCTGTTTTTGGAGCAGGGTACGGGAGTCGAACCCGCCTCCGAAGCTTGGGAAGCTACTATAATAGCCGATATACTAACCCTGCATCGTGGTGAATTATAGCACAAGCAATTGGAAAAAGCAAGCAGAATTCTTCGACAGGAAAACCGGGAACCCGCGGGTTCCCGGTTGTTGTCATTCTTCGATGCGCTTGATCTGTGCGCCCAGTTTGGTGAGCTTTTCGATGATGCGCTCGTAGCCGCGCTCCACGTAGTGGATGTTCTTGACGTAGGTGGTGCCCTCGGCGGCGAGGCCGGCGATGATGAGGGCTGCGCCCGCCCGGAGATCCTTGGCGTGGACGGTGGTGCCCCGGAGCTTGCGGTCGCCGATGCCCACGACGCTGGCGGTCTTGCCCTCGACCTTGATCTTGGCGCCCATGTTCTCCAGCTCGGAGCAGTAGCCGAAGAACCGCGTCTCGTAGACGGACTCGGTCAGACGGCTGGTGCCGGTGGCCAGCACCATGCACACGCAGATCTGAGCCTGCATATCCGTGGGGAAGCCGGGGTAGGGCATGGTCTTGACGGTGATGCGGCGCAGGGGGCGTGTGGCCTGCACCCGGATGGCGTCGTCGAACTCGGTGATCTTGGCGCCCATCTCCCGCAGACGGGTGGTGATGCACTCCATGTGCTTGGGGATGACGTTCTGCACCAGCACATTGCCGCCGGTGGCGACGGCTGCTGCCATGTAGGTGCCCGCCTCGATCTGGTCGGGGATGGCGGCGTAGGTGCCGCCGTGGAGCTGCTTGACGCCGCGAATCTTGATGGTGTCGGTGCCCGCACCGGAGATCCGGGCGCCCATGGTGTTCAGGAAGTTGGCCAAATCGACGATGTGGGGCTCTTTGGCCGCGTTTTCAATGATGGTCTGACCTTCGATCAGGCAGGCGGCCAGCATGATGTTGGCGGTGGCGCCCACGCTGACCACGTCCAGACTGATCCGCTGACCATGCAGGCCGTCGGGGCCGGGCTCCATGGCCACGTATTCCTCCGTCTCCTCCACGTCAGCGCCCAGCAGGCCGAAGCCCTTGATGTGCTGGTCGATGGGGCGGGCGGCGAAGGCACAGCCGCCGGGGAGTGCCACATGGCTGCGGCCGTAACGGCCCAGCTGGGCACCCAGCAGGTAGTAGCTGGCGCGCATCTTGCGGACCAGCTCGGGGTTGGGCTCGCCGTAGGGCACGTCGGTGCAGTCGATCTCCACCACGCCGGGCTCCGCCCACTCGACGGATGCACCCATGGAGCGCATGATGTCCAGCAGAATGCGGACGTCGGAGATATCGGGAACATTTTCGATCCGGCATTTGCCGGGAACAAGCAGAGTTGCGGGCAGGATGGCGACCACGGCGTTCTTTGCGCCGGAGATGACCACTTCGCCCGAAAGGGGCGTGCCGCCGATGATTTCATATTTCGCCAAGGAAATCAGCTCCTTGTAATTGATAATAGGGGTGTATGCTATTATAGCATGGATTTCGGATTATGTAAAGTGGAAAACATCAGCGGCGGAGGCCTTTGGGGTAGTGATTTTTGAGGATTTTTCCGTCGCCCTTGCCCCAGCCGATGGACAGGCCCCCTGCAGTCACCAGCGTCCAGCCCTTTTGGCGGGAGGGGATCACGTCGCCGTGGAGGTAGGCGGCGATTTCGGGGGAATCGGGGGCGCAGTCCTGCACGGAAGCGCAGGTTTTCAGCCACAGGGCCAGCCCATGGGCCGGCTCGAAGCGGCCCTTTTTCACCTCGCCCAGCTCAAGGCCCGGCCGCAGAACCTTCAGACCCTTCAGCTCCGGCGCGGCCTCGGGGAGCCACCAGAGCGTGGAGCCGAAGAGGGCGGGCTTGCCCGCAGGCAGGGAGATGCCAAGGGCTTTGGCGAACTCGGTCCACTCCTTGGGGAGCTTCTCGGCCTTGGAGGGAATCAGTTCGCTATCCGCGTCACCGGATTTGCGCAGCACCGCGGCATAGTGGCCCTCGCCCCGCTGGTGATGGGGCCAGAGTCGGAAGGTGTGCTCGATGCCCGGCGCGGGGGCGTCGATGCAGTCGGGCCGTCCGGGGGAGAGGGTCGGAGCTTCCACGGCTTCAATGGAAAAATCGGGGTGGGTCTTCAGAAATTCGCTGACGGCACCCTCGTCCTCGGCGGGAGCGAAGGTGCAGGTGGAGTAGACCAGCCGTCCGCCGGGCCGCAGGAGCCTGGCGGCGGTGGCAAGGATCTGACTCTGGCGCTCGGCGCACATATGGACGGTTTCCTCGCTCCAGTCGGTAATGGCGGCCTCCTCCTTGCGGAACATGCCCTCGCCGGAGCAGGGGGCATCCACCAGCACCCGGTCAAAGCAGCCGGTGAAATGGCGCTCCAGATCCTTGGGGTGGTGGTTCAGCACCAGCGCGTTGGAAACGGCCATCCGTTCGATGTTCCTCGAGAGGATCTTGGCGCGCTTGGGGTTGATCTCGTTGCAGACCAGCAGTCCCTGACCGCCCATGAGGGCCGCGATCTGGGTGGTCTTGCCGCCGGGGGCGGCGCACAGATCCAGTACGATCTCGCCGGGCTGGGGATCGAGGAGGGTGACGGGGGCCATGGCGCTGGCCTCCTGCAGATAGTATAATCCCGCCTCGTGCCAGACATGCAGACCGGGCCGGGCGTCGGGGGTATAGTAATGGCCGTACTTTGCCCATGGCACCTGCTCCTGCACAAAGGGAAGCGGGGGGAACGTGTCGGTTTTCAGGGGATTGAACCGCAGCGCCACCGCCCGGGGGCGGTCGAGGCTGCGCAGATAGTCGTCATATTCATCGCCGAGCTGCGTTTTCAGCCGGGAGAGAAAGGCTTCGGGGAGCATATCGTGGTTCCTTTCCGGTGTAGGGGCGACACTTGGTCGCCCGCGGGCGTGGAAGGCACGCCCCTACGATTGTTTTTGTTCCATTATAGAAAAACGGTGCAGGGTTGTCAAGGCTGTAAGAATGTGGTAAACTAAAGAAAAAAGGAGGGATTATCCATGGATCATGGTATGAAAGCGGCAGAATTGTTCTTATCGGGCTACAACTGCGCACAGGCGGTGGCGGTGGCATTTCACGAAGAGATGGGCCTGACGGAATCTCAGGCGGCGCGGATGGCATCGGCGTTCGGCGGCGGCATGGGCCGCATGCGGGAGGTCTGCGGCGCGGTCAGCGGAATGCTGATGGTGCTCTCCAGTCTCTACGGCTACGACACCCCCGGCGACGATATCAGCAAAAAGCGGCTGTACACGCAGGTGCAGGAATTGGCCGGGGCCTTCCGGGAGGAGAATGGCAGCATCATCTGCCGGGAGATCCTGAAAAATCCCCCCTCCGACCCCAACCCCACCCCCCGCACGGCGGAATTCTACGCCAAGCGGCCCTGCGCCAAGATGGTCATGACCGCGGCGCGGCTCATGGAGCGGTTTATGGAGGAGCACCCCCGATGAAGGATCTGATCTACTGCCAGCATGCGATTCCGAAGGAGGAGCTCCGCTACGGTTTCCGCAGCTCCGCGGCCACCGGCTGCGGCTGGATCGCCACCTACAACGCCCTGCGGCTTCTGGGGAAACGGGTGAACAAGGAGGAGCTGATCCGCTATTACGAGCGGCAGCTGCCCCTGCTCCACGGAAATACGGGCACCAGCATCTGGGGCCCTGCGGCATTTTTCAGGCACCACGGCTTCCGTGTGCAGGTGGAGCTGCGGCGGAACCGGTTCGATGCGGTGGCGGCAGAGCATCCGGTGTGCATCCTATTCTACTACTGGTGCAAGGGCCTGAAGCTGGGGGCCCACTTCGTCGCCCTGCACAAAACCGACCGGGGCTTCGTTGGCTATAATACCTACAGCAATTCCACCGGGCCGGACAGCTACGGCGACAGTCTGGATGGGTTTCTGAAAAAACGCGGCTATTTCGGCTGCGTGCTCATGGGAATTAAGGAAAAATAAAAACCACGGCTTTCGCCGTGGTTTTTCAGATTGTTACGGATGTACGCCGCCGTAGTCCTGAGTCAGGTAATACTGGGTATGGAGCATATCCTGCACCAACTTTTGCTGGGACTCGGTCAGGGTGTCGGTCAGCTGCCCGTCCACCAGATAGCGGTTCGTCGCGTGGAGCACGGAAGTCTCCGCCAGCACGGCATCGGTCAGCTGCATGAATCCGGGACCCTCCCAGCCGCACTGCTCGAAGAGCACATTCATCAGGAAACAGGGGCTGATGTCAGGGCCCTGACCCACGAAGTCGCTGCCAAGGACGGCCTTTGCCGCGTCATTGGCCCAGATCAGATAGGGCGTCGCGTAATAGTTGTAGAAGCTGCCGATGTCCTGAGACTGGATTTCGATGCCGAGGGCGCCGTAGGTGACGCTTTGCTCGCCCAGCCATGGCTTGTGGTCGCCGAAGAAAACGAGGATCACCGGCTCCCCGGACTGCCGGAACGTGTCCACCATCCGCTGCATATGGATGGTGGTCTTTTCAATGCCGTGGAGGTAGTTGTTGATGATGTGGTAATCGCTGTCGCTTAAATCTCCCTGAGGGACGTAGAGCGTGTCGTACCAGAGCTTGCTGCTGTCATAGGGGCCGTGATTCTGATAGGTGACATTGAAGGAGAATACGGGACCGGATTCCATCTGGGTTTTGCAGTAGTTGGTGATATCCTGAAGAAAGAAGTCATCCGGTGGAACAGCGCCGTAGAGCGCGTCATAGTAACCCTCAATGAACCGATAGTTGCTGATGCCCAGATTCGCGTTGACGTTGAGCCGGTTGTAGAACGCCTCGTAACCGGCGTGGGCACCGTTGAGGGCGTAGCCCTGCTCGGCAAAGTAGCGGGCGTAGCTCCATGCGCTGTGGCGGAAGTCCTCCAGCGCGGAGTAGCCTGTCAGCACGCAGCGCTCGGTGTCGATGGTGCCACCGGCGAAGACATTTGGCAGGAGCTGGCCGTGGTAGCTCTCCTCCGCGAGGGCGTGGAAGATCGCGTAGGGGTCGTGGCCTGTGATGCGGTCGGTGATTCCGGACAAATCGGCAAAGGCCTCCAGCTGGGTGAGGATGATGCTGACGCGCTCCTCCTCGGGGATGTCCGCGGAGGGGGAGTTGGCGAGGAGTGATTCGGCGGCCTCCCGGTCATAGCCCTCCGGCGGCTGGGGCAGAGCATCGGGGATGGAATGGAGGAAAGGGTAGATACCGCCCCGGGAGATGTAACGGTTCGTCTCGAACCACTTGTTCACCTGCGGCCACACGGTCATGGAATTGTAGGTGGCGGAATCGGTGTAGAAGCTTGGATAGAGCCACATTCCGGCGGCGACGATCAGCGCCAGCAGGGAAAGCCGGGGCAGGGCTTTCTTCATCCTGCCCTGACCGAGGAAGAACAGCACCGCGCAGCCGATGAGCACCAGCACGGCGGACAGGACGATCTGCCATGTGATCTGGATGTACTGGCCGGCCATCTGGGTGGCCTCGGAGAGCAGGAGCAGGTCACCGGCGTAAATGGGGTCGCTGCGGGCCATGAGCTTCCAGTACTGGGCCCAGCTGAAGAACAGACCCACGCCGCCGCTGACCAGAAAAGCCAGCCATGCCCGGTCGAAAAGGGCATACAGCAGCAGCGTCAGCAGCACAAAGGGCAGCAGATTCAGCACCAGTACCGTCGGCTGGGTCAGATACCAGAGGAACAGGTCAAGACCATGGCTGCCTGCGGAAAAATACAGGCTCACAAGGCCAAGACAGCAGCCGGCGGCCACCAGCAGCACAGCGGTCAGAAGCAGCGACGGCAGAGGATTTTTGATTTTCAGCGTTGGCATGGGGAACACCTCTCAGCTTTCGTATAGGGGCTTGATCTTGCTGCGGTAGTTTTTCAGGAAGAGGATCAGGGTCATGGTCAGACCCATGCTCTCGGCGATGGGCCATGCCCACCAGACCCGGTTCACCACGCCGGACTGGCTCAGAATCCATGCGGCGGGCAGCAGCACGATGAGCTGGCGGCACAGGGAGACGATGGTGGAGTAGATGCCGGTGCCCAGAGACTGGAAGGTGGAGCCGAGGATGATGCACACAGCCGCCACGGGGAAGCACCAGGAAATGGTGCGCAGGGCTTCCACACCCATGTGCATGAATTCGGGGGAGGGGTCGAAGATGCCCAGTAGCAGCTCCGGCATCAGCTGGAAGGCGGCGAGGCCGCAGAGCATGATGCTGAGGCCCGCCAGCGAGGCCAGCTTCACGGTCTTCATCATCCGCTCGGGCTTCCGGGCACCGTAGTTGAAGGCCACGATGGAGATGACCGCGTTGTTGA
Organism: Oscillospiraceae bacterium; assembly: GCA_017507425.1. Lineage (GTDB taxonomy): Bacteria > Bacillota > Clostridia > Oscillospirales > Oscillospiraceae > Faecousia. The sequence goes on from JAFWAZ010000153.1 coordinate 9,928, forward strand.
TGCCGAACAGCGGCATGAAGAAGAAGGACTGGAGCTTGAAATAGATGCCGAAGACGCCGGTAGCGGTTTCGGAGAAGCCCTGCAGGATCTGGTTGATGCCGAAATTGTTGATGGAGCCGATGCCCACCATGATGATGGAGGGAACGCCGATGCTCATGATGGTGCGGATGACAAAGGCGTCGGGTCTGGCGTGGGCGCGCTTCAGATCCAGCTCCTTGTTGTACTTTTTGTTCAGGTACATGGCCAGAATGGCAGAGGCCCACTGGCCGATGACCGTGGCGAGGGCCGCGCCGGCGATGCCCATGGGAGGCAGACCGAACCAGCCGAAGATCAGAATGGGGTCGAGGATGATGTTGATGACGGCGCCGGTGGTCTGGGTGACCATGGAGAGGAAGGCGTTGCCGCTGGCCTGCAGGAGCCGCTCACAGAGGATCTCGATGAAGATGCCGATGGAGCCGATGCAGACGATGGAAAGGTACACCGTGCCGCCCTCCAGCGTTTCGGCCACAGAGGTCTGGGTGGCGAAGAAGGGCCGGGCGAAGAAAATGCCGAAGATCAGAAACGCTGCGGAGAAGATGGCGGACAGCAGGAAGCCGTTGCCGGCGGTGCGGTTGGCCCGCTCGTGGTTTTTCTCACCAAGGGACTTTGCCAGCAGAGAGTTGACGCCCACGCCCACGCCGGTGGCGCAGCCGATGAGCAGATTCTGAATGGGGAAGGCGAGGGACAGGGCGGTGACGGCGGACTCGCTGATGCGGGAGACGTAGATGCTGTCCACCACGTTGTACAGGGCCTGCACCAGCATGGAGATCACCAGCGGCAATGCCATATTCACCAGCAGCTTGCCGATGGGCCATGTGCCCATCTTGTTGCCCCCAAGGGCAGCGGTTTTGGTTGACATAAAATCAATTACCTCGTTTCGACGATATTTTCCATACTATCATTATAGCGGTATAATGGGGGGATTGCAAGAGGAAGGCGGAGGAAAATCCGGTAGGGTCGGGGCAGCTGCCCGGCGATCTCCTGCTGGATCGTTCGGATCGGTACTGCGTATCAGGAGATTCCCACGGCCTGCGGCCTCGGAATGATACGGGAATCGATACCTGCTTCTTCTGTTTCAAATCGGAGGGTATCAAAGGTGGTCGGCGGGGTCATGACCCCGCCCTACAGGTAGGTACCAAAACGCAAAAAACCGCCCCTGCCGAAGCAGGGGCGGTGGGTTATGGAATGCAGTACCTCGCTATGCAGCAATCGTTCCTATACGTCGAGCGGAAGCTAGCGACCAGTCGAGCGGGCCCAATGGTGTTATTCAACCACTGGCATGCCAGAACGAATTGGCTGTCGGCCCTGCCGACTTACATGTCGAAGGGCTCCATGCCCAGAACGGGGTGGCCGTTCTCGGACAGGTAGTTCAGCAGCTCCTCGGGATCCTCGGTGCAGACGGTCTCGTCGGCGATCATGTCGGTGAAGTTCTCAACACCGTACATCTCGAAGACGGTCTTGTCCAGACGCTCACGCATCTGATCCTTCAGCATCTTGGGCAT
>JAFWAZ010000154.1 GCA_017507425.1 Oscillospiraceae bacterium
CACCATCGCCGTCCGTACCGTTCCTCTGGCTGAGGCCTCCCGCTTCGGCATCCTGAACACCAACCCCGACAACTCCATCTACGAGTTCGAGGAGAAGCCCCCCGTTCCCAAGTCCACCAACGCCTCCATGGGCATCTACTGCTTCAACTGGAAGGTCCTGCGCCAGGCTCTGATCGAGGACGAGGCTGACCCCAACTCCTCCAAGGACTTCGGCAAGAACATCATCCCCAAGCTGCTGAACGAAGGCAACAAGATGATGGCCTACAACTTCGACGGCTACTGGAAGGACGTCGGCACCATCTCCTCCCTGTGGGAGGCCAACATGGAGCTGCTGGGCAAGAACCCCGAGTTCCAGCTCCGCGGCGACGGCCGTGACACCATCTACGCCCGCAACCACGCCCATCCCGCCGCTTACATCGACGAGGATGCCAAGATCGTCGACTCTCTGATCGCTGAGGGCTGTGAGATCTACGGCTCCGTCAAGCATTCCGTCGTCTCCGTCGGCTGCACCGTCGGCAAGGGCGCCATCATTGAGGATTCCGTCATCATGCCCGGCGTCGTCGTCGAGGAGGGTGCCATCATCCGTCACGCCATGCTCGGCGAGGACAGCAAGGTCGAGGCCAACGCTGTCGTCGGCGGCACTGACAAGGAAAAGATCAGCGTCACCGCTAAGGGTTCCGTCGTCGCTGCCGGCAGCCATCTGGCTCCCGGTGAAATGATCTGATTAGATCGGAAGTAATATAGGAGGATCACCACTATGAACGTAATGGGTATCATTTTCGCCAACGATGCCACCACCGGCGTGCTGACTGAGAAGCGCACCATGGCATCCCTGCCCTTCGGCGGCCGTTATCGTCAGGTCGACTTCGCTCTGTCCAACCTGACCTGCGCCGGTGTCCGTCACATCGGCATCATCTCCCGTTTCAACTACCAGTCCCTGATGCACCACATCGGCTCCGGCGAGGAGTGGGGTCTGGAGCTGGGTGAGGGCGGTCTGGAGTTCCTGACCCCCTATGCACAGTCCACCGTCCACAACTACCGCGGCAAGCTGGACTCCCTGAAGAACGCCGAGGACTTCCTGACCTTCGGCGACGACGAGTACGTTGTCCTGATCGACTCCGCCATCATCTCCAACTTCGACCTGAACGCTGTCATCGCCGCCCACGTTGCCTCCGGCAAGGACATCACTGTCGTCACCAAGTCCGGCATCTGCAACGGCGAGAAGAACATCGATCTGGCTCTGAAGGTTGCCGACAACGGCGAGATCACCGACATCGTCTGCAACACCAAGGCCTCCGCCGACTATCAGGCTTCCATGGACATCTTCGTGGCCTCCAAGCCCTGGCTGATCCAGCAGGTCGAGCAGGCTGCTGGCCACGGCAAGTGCCATCTGGACTATGATCTGGTCATGGGCGGCTGGCAGGACGGCACCGTCACCGTCAACACCTATGCCTTCGAGGGCGTTGCTCTGTTCAACGAGTCCGAGGAGGAGTACTACCACAACACCCTGGCCCTGCTGAAGAAGGAAGTCCGCGCTGACATCTTCAGCGGCGCTCACCCCGTCTGGACCAAGGTCCGTGACCGCGTTCCCTGCTACTACGGCGAGAACGTCAAGATGGAGAACGTCCTGGTCGCCGACGGCTGCATGCTCGAGGGCGAGGTCGAGGATTCCGTCCTGTTCCGTCAGGTCACCGTCGAAGAGGGTGCCGAGGTCGAGAGCTGCGTCATCATGAATGACTGCGTCATCGGCAAGGGCGCTGAGCTGAAGTACGTCGTTCTGGACAAGGAAGTCACCGTCACTCCCGGCGCCAAGCTCTGCGGCACCAAGTCCAACCCCATCGTTGTGAAGAAGGGACAGACCGTATGAAAATTGCAATTTTAGCTTCTGAGGGCGCACCCTACGCCAAGTCCGGCGGTCTGGGTGATGTTATGGAGGCCCTGCCCGCTGCGCTGAGCCGCATCGAGGGCAATGAGGTCGTTCTGGTTCTGCCCTACTACAAAAAGATCAAGGAAAACCCCAAGTACGAGGTAGAGAAGGTCGCCGAGTTCGAGGTGGGTCTGGGCTGGCGCAACCTGTACTGCGGCGTCATGAAGCTGACCAACCGGGCCGACAAGGTTTCCGTCTACTTCATCGACAATGACTACTACTTCGGTGCACGTCCCGGCGCCATCTACGGCGACGACGACGACAACGAGCGCTACGCCTACTTCTCCAAGGCCTGCCTCGACACGCTGGCCGTTCTGGGCTTCATCCCCGACGTCATCCAGTGCAACGACTGGCAGTGCGCTCTGGTGCCCACCTACCTGAAGGCCCAGTACCGTCACATGTTCCCCAACACCAAGGTCATGTACACCATCCACAACATCGAGTATCAGGGCTGGTCCAACGCCAACTTCTTCGATGATGTGCTGCGTCTGCCTTGGGAGTATCGCAACATTCTCGATATGAACGGCTCCGTCAACGTCATGAAGGGCGCCATCGAGACCTGCGATCTGGTCACCACCGTTTCCGAGACCTACGCCCGCGAGCTGATGTACCCCTACTACGCCCACGGTCTGGACGGCATCATCGCCGGCGCCGCATGGAAGCTCACCGGTATCGTCAACGGCATCGACTACGACACCTTCAACCCCGAGACCGATCCTGCTCTGCCCGCCCACTACAACGCCGACACCATCGACGAGG
>JAFWAZ010000155.1 GCA_017507425.1 Oscillospiraceae bacterium
CTGAACGCCCTGAACATCCACGCGGAGACCGACTGCCGCTCCGAGAAGCTGGGCTACAAGATCCGCGAGGCCCAGATGCAGAAGATCCCCTATATGCTGGTCATCGGCGACCGGGATATGGAGAACGGTACCATTTCCGTCCGTACCCGCAAGGGCGAGGATCTGGGCGCCATGACGCCCGACGCCTTCATCGCCAAGTGCCTGATGGAGATCGCCACCAAGTCCAAGGAAGTGTAATTCCGGAAATAGGAAAATCCGCTATGGCTTGTCCATAGCGGATTTGAGCTTGTCAAAAAAGGCCTCCGGCCTTTTCCGCCAGTTTTTTGCAGTCTGCTGCGCGCATAATTTGTCTGCCTGCGGCAGACAAATTCCACACTTGCAGCCTGAGAAGTATTTTCTGTCAGGTACACGCCCCGACAGAAAATGATTTCGATTTTATTTGCCGCTGACGCGGCAAACTCTGCGAGGCTTTATTGACAGTCTGAAGTGCCCGCCGAAAGGCGGGCACTTTCTGTTGTGAATATTTTGTAAAGAACCGGACTTTTTTCCCTCGCTATGGCACACATTGCCGAATTTTCGGGAATCGAAAACCTTTCCTTGCATCCGCCGGGCAACGTGCTATAATTGGTTTTGTCGCTAAAAAGCGAACATCAACCGAAAGGAAAAATGAGAAATGTTTGAAAAGATCTTCAAGCTCTCCGCAAACCGCACCACGGTGAAGACGGAGATCATGGCCGGTATCACCACCTTTATGACCATGGCCTACATCCTCGCCGTCAACCCCAGCATTCTGGGCGACGCCGGCATGGACCCCACCGCCGTGCTGCTGGCCACCGCCATCGCCTCCTTCCTCGGCACCGCCTGCATGGCCTTCATGGCCAATCTGCCCTTTGCCCTGTCCGCCGGCATGGGCCTGAACGCCTTCCTCGCCTATACCGTGGTTCTGGGCTTCGGCTACAGCTGGCAGGTGGCTCTGCTGGCCGTCTTCGTCGAGGGCATCATCTTCATCGGTCTGTCCCTGACCAACGTGCGCGAGGCCATCTTCAACGCCATCCCCCTGAACCTGAAGCGGGGCGTGAGCGTGGGCATCGGCCTGTTCATCGCCTTCATCGGTCTGCAGAACGCCGGTCTGTGCGTGGACTCCTCCACCCTCGTCACCATCACCAGCTTCACCGACAACTTTTCTACCTCTGGCATCTGCGCCCTGCTGGCTCTGGTGGGTCTGTTCATCACCGCCGTGCTGTACATCCACAATGTCAACGGTGCCATCCTGCTGGGCATCATCGCCACTTGGGTCATCGGCATGGTCTGTCAGGTGCTGGGCATCTATGTGCCCGACTACGAGAATTACTTCTCCCTGTTCCCCGCATGGGGCATCACCGACTTCAGTAAGCTCGGCGAGACCTTCGGCCAGTGCTTCAACGTGGACTTCTCCAGCGTCGGCATGATCAACTTCATCGTCATCGTCATGAGCTTCCTGTTCGTTGACCTCTTCGACACGCTGGGCACCCTGATCGGCGTGGCCACCAAGGCCGATATGCTGGACGACCAGGGCCGCCTGCCCGGCATCAAGCCCGCCCTGATGGCCGACGCCATCGGCACCACCGCCGGCGCCGTTCTGGGCACCTCCACCGTCACCACCTTCGTCGAGTCCGCCTCCGGCGTGGCCGCCGGCGGCCGCACCGGTCTGACCGCTCTGACCACCGGTCTGCTGTTCCTGGCCTCCACCCTCTTCGCCCCCATCTTCACCGCCATCCCCAGCTTTGCCACCGCCCCCGCCCTGATCATGGTGGGCTTCCTGATGGTGGGCACCGTCACCGAGATCCGCTTCGAGCTGGACAACCTGACCGAGGCCATCCCCGCTTACCTTGCCATCATCGCCATGCCCCTGTTCTACTCCATCTCCGAGGGCATCAGCCTCGGCATCATCAGCTACGTGCTGCTGAATCTGGCCGCAGGCAAGGGCAAGACCGTCAAGCCCCTGATGTATGTGCTTGCCGCGCTGTTCGTGCTGAAGTATATCTTCCTGTGATCCCCTCAGCTCCCGTCCGGACCCGGACGGGAGCTTTTTTCTCCCTGTCCGGTACAGATTCGGCGCTCATTTTTATCCCGGCCGCAGGTCAAAAAAGCTTCCATAAATCGGTAAAACTTTGTACAGTTTTTCTCTTGTATTTCGGCTCTTCCGGTGCTATGATACGGCCGGCCCGGTGGTTTTCCGGGTAGATTTTAGAACAAAAGAAGGTGTATTATGGAAACCTATCTGATTTGTCTGGCCGCTGCCATGGTGGGCGGCCTGATGCTGACCCGGGTGACCAAGCTGATGAACCTGCCCGCCGTCACCGCCTATCTGGTGGCCGGCCTGCTGCTGGGCCCCTTCTGCATCGGCGCGCTGGGTCTGCCCGGTCTGGGCTTCAACTCCCTGGAGCAGGTGGAATCCCTGCAGGTGCTGACCCAGACCGCTCTGGGCTTCATCGCCTTTACCATCGGCAATGAGTTCCGGCTGACCCAGCTGAAGACCATGGGCAAGCCCGCCATCATCATCGGCATTCTTCAGGCCGTCGCCACCACGCTGATCGTGGATCTGGTGCTCATCGGTCTGCATCTGCTGTGGCCCCAGATGATCTCCATTCCCTGCGCCCTGACGCTGGGCGCCATCGCCTCCGCCACCGCCCCCGCTGCCACCCTGATGGTCGTCCGCCAGTACAAGGCCGACGGCCCCCTGACCCGGCTGCTGATGCTGGTCGTCGCCATCGACGACGCCGTGGGTCTGCTGCTGTTCTCCGTGTCCTTCGGCATCGCCACTGCGCTGGCCGACGGACAGGTCAGCGTTCTGGCCGTGGCCGTGGAGCCCATCGTGGAGGTGGTGCTGTCTCTGGGACTGGGCGCCGTCATGGGCTGGCTGCTGCACAGGACCGAGGAATTCTTCCACTCCCGAAGCAAGCGTATGAGCCTTTCCGTGGGCTTCGTGCTGCTGACCGTGGGTCTGAGCACCCTGCATTTTGAGATCGGCCCCATCCACTGCGGCTTCTCCCTGCTGCTGGTATGCATGATGACCGGCACCGTGTTCTGCAACATCTGTGACACCTCCGAGGAGCTGATGGAGCGTATCGAGGGCTGGACCATGCCCCTGAACATCCTGTTCTTCGTCCTCTCCGGCGCGGAGCTGGATCTGGAGGTCCTTGCCAATCCCGTGACCATTCTGGTCGGCGTGGTGTACATCTTTGCCCGCTCTCTGGGCAAGTACATCGGCGCATGGGCAAGCGCCGGCATGACCAAGCAGAGCAAGCCCATCCAGAACAATCTGGGCATCACCCTGCTGCCTCAGGCCGGTGTGGCGCTGGGCATGGCCCTGACCGCCGCCACCCTCCCCGACGGTGCCCTGACCCGCAACGTGGTGCTGTTCGCCGTGCTGATCTATGAGCTGGTGGGCCCCGCCCTGACCAAGCGTTCCCTGCTGGCTGTGGGCGAGATCAAGCCCGAGGGCCGCGTCAGCGCCAGAAAGCTCAACGAAGAGAAGTAACATACCGCAAAAAACCGTTCCCGAAAGGGAACGGTTTTTTTGCATATGGGATCAGATGCCGTTGACGTTGTTGACCTCGTTGAAGCTGCCCTCCATGGCGATCATCAGACCGCCCTCCTCGGCGTAGAAGCTGCACAGGGCGCCGGTGGGCTCGAGGGTGTAGCGGGCATCGGGGAAGTCCCTGCGCAGGGTGTCCACCAGAAGCCGTGCCTGATTCTCGCCGAAGCAGTGGGCGATGCGCAGCCAGGAGCCGTTGTGGAAGCCCCGGTCGCGGATCATCTGCGCCAGCACCTCGGTGGCCTTCTTCTGGCCCCGGGGCTTCTGGGTGGGCGCGATCCGGCCGTTCTGGGCATCGCCGCAGGCCCGGATGCCGAGGACGGAGGCGATCTTGGCCACTGCGGGGTTGACGCGGCCGTTCCGGGCCAGATTGTTCATACACTCGAGGCAGAAGAGGATGTGGGTGTGGTTCTGGTACTCCCGCACTTCGGAGACGATCTCCTCAAAGGACTTGCCGTCCTGCACCAGCCGGGCGATCTTCTCGATGACCATGGCCTGCTCGGGGCCCGCGGAAAGGGTGTCGAAAATGTGGATTCTGGCATCGGGATGCGTTTCGGCGAATTCCCGGGCGGCGGCTTCGGCGGCGTTGAAGCTGCCGGAGAGGTTCCGGGAGATGGTGACGCCGAAGACCATGTCGGCATCGCCGAAGGCATCGAGCCATTCCTGCGCATTGGCGCAGGATGATCCGGATTTACCCTTGTAGGCCTTCATCTCGCTGACCATGCGGCGGACATCCAGCTCGGGGGTATCGACATATTCGCGCTCGCCCGCGATGATTTTCATGGGCACGGTGGCATAATTGACGCCCTCGATATGGAAGATGTTGGAGGAAGAATCAGAGACGATCTGGTAACGCATAAAAAGCTCCTCTTTTCTGCCGGAATCGGCTGTTATTTCCGTAAAATTACATGATAATTTTACATTTTTCCGCCCTGTTCGTCAAGTCCGGTCAGGTGCCGTAGAGTCTATTTCCGACTCTACCCCCGGTAGAATCCGCCAAAATGTTTCGGATTCATCCGATTTTTCAGGATTTCTCCCAATTCCCTGCGGCGGCGGCCATTCGTCATTTTACCGGAGAAAAAACCTGAGCCCTTTCTTTTCCGCTATTGCATTTTCCTGCTTTCTGCGCTATAATTGTTCAAAAAACCGGGAGGCGCCGCCATGAAAAACAAACATCCGGATTACATGACCACGCCCAAGGAACGGGTGAGCTACTGGACTTTTTTTGTCGGCCAGAACATCTACTACAACATCACCGCCATGTTCATTTCCACCTATCTTGCCATGCAGGGCATCTCTCTGGCAAAGGTCGGCACGGTGCTGCTGATCGTCAAGGTATGGGACGCGGTGAACGATCCCATCTTCGGTTTTATCTTCGACAGGATCAAATTCAAGAACGGGCAGAAGAGCCTGCCGTGGCTGCGGCTGGCTGCGGCGCTGTTCCCCATTGTCACCGTCGCCCTGTTCTCCATTCCCTCGGCCCTGAGCGACACGGGCAAGCTCTGGTGGTTCGGCATCGGCTATCTGCTCTGGGATGTGGTCTATACCCTGTCGGATGTGCCCGCCTACTCCATGCTCAACACCATGACCGACAATCTTTCCGAGCGCACCACGCTGCTGTCGGTCAACCGGGTCTACTCCGGTGTCGGCGTGCTGATCTGCGGAGTGGTGCTCAACTGGCTCATCGGCGAGGATGTGGGCCTCAGCGCCGGCTGGGCGGTGGCAGTCCTGTCCGTCTTCAGCTTCCTGACCATGGTGCCCCTCTGCGTCAACTGCCGCGAGCGCAACTACGCCCCCGACGACGGAGAGGAGCGCTTCACCCTCCGGCAGATGTTCCAATATCTGAAATCCAACCGGTATCTGCTGATCTACTATGGCGGCTACTGCTTTACTGCCGCTTTGAACACCTCCGGTGCCGTGCTGCTGTTCGTCAGCTTCTACCTCTTCGGCAAGTCCACCTACAGCATCCTGCTGAACATTCTGAACATCGCCCCCGGCCTCCTTGCCGCCATGGCCATGCCGTGGCTTCTCAGGCGGTTTGACAAGTTCAGGATGCTCTTCTGGTGCAACATCATGAACATCGTTCTGGGCCTCGCCATCTACCTTGCCGGCTACGGCAGCACCGCTTTCTTCCTGGTGATGACGGTGGTTCGCTGCATCCCCATGAGTGCGGTGAGCATCCTGAACTTCATGTTCACCCCCGACTGTGCCGAGTACGGCCAGTACGTATCCGGCATCAGCGCCAAGGGCATCACCTTCGCCATCCAGACCTTCTCCGTGAAGATCACCTCCGCCATCTCCTCGGCGCTGGCCCTGTTCCTGCTGGGGCTGTTCCGGTGGGTAAGCGTGGAGTCCGAGAGCTTTCAGGAGCTGGCTGAGCTTGGCATCGCCCAGAGCGGCGGGGCGCTGAACGGTCTGTGGGCCGTCTATGCGCTGGTGCCCGTCATCGGCATGATGATCTCCACCGTCTTCTACCTGTTCTACAGGCTCAACGATCGGGATGTACAGATCATGGCCTCGTGCAACGCGGGCCAGATCACCAGAGCAGAAGCCGAAGCCCGGCTGTCCCGAAAATACTGATCCGAACGTCCCGGAGGCAATGCCTTCGGGACTTTTTTTCCGGATTTTTAAGAATTTTTAAGTTGCATCCACTCCCCCTCTGTGCGATACTATATTTCCAAACCGTGAAAGGGAGGTAACCTCATGTATCAGATCCACAATTTCACCGACAATGACGACATCCGCATCCTCGACCGGAAGGGCCCGTTCACCGTTGTGGAGTACAAGCGCGATCTGTCCGTCACGCCCCAGACGGCTGCTGTGGCCTACTACTGCAACGAGATGAACGTACGCAAGCGTCAGGTCATCTGCGAGCTGAGCCGGGGCAACGTCACCACGCAGGCCGGCGCCATGCAATGGATGGCGGGCAACTGCAGCGCCACCACCGGCATCAAGGGCGTGGGAGATTTCTTCGGCAAGGCTCTGAGGGCCTCCGTCACCAACGAAAGCGCCATCAAGCCCGAGTATACCGGCGACGGCACGCTGGTTCTGGAGCCCACATACCGCCATCTGCTGCTCATCGACACCGCCGAGTGGGGCGGCAACGTGGTGCTGGACGACGGGCTGTTCCTCGCCTGCGAGTCGAAGCTCAGGCACAAGGCCGTCATGCGCTCCAATCTGTCCTCCGCAGCGCTGGGCAACGAGGGTCTCTTTAACCTTGGCATTCAGGGCAACGGCATCCTCGCCCTCGAGTGTCACTGTCCCCGGGAGGAGCTCATCGAGGTGGTGCTCCAGAACGACGTGCTCAAGGTCGACGGCAACTTCGCCATCGCATGGAGCGGCACGCTGGATTTCACCGTGGAGCGCAGCGGAAAGAGTCTGATCGGCTCCGCAGCCAGCGGCGAGGGTCTCGTGAACGTCTACCGGGGCACCGGCAAGGTCTGGCTGGCTCCCGTCCAGAGAGGTCTGGCATAAGAAAAATCCGGGCGCACCGCAAAAGCGGTGCGCCTGAGCTTGTCGAAAAAGGCCTCCGGCCTTTTCCACCAGTTTTTTGCAGTCTGCTGCGCGCACTCCTTGTGCTCCAAGGGCGCACAACTCGCACACTTGCAGCCTGAGAAGTATTTTCTGTCAGGTACACGTCCCGACAGAAAATGATTTTGATTCTATTTGCCGCTAACGCGGCAAACTCTGCGAGGCTTTTTCTACAGTCTGAGGCGCACCGCAAAAGCGGTGCGCCTTTTTCAAATCTTAATACTTCTTAACAATCTGTTTCATTGACGCGGGGGTAAAAAGGGAGTATACTAATGGGTAGACTACAAAAAATGTCTGGTTTGCCGCCGCGGTTATGCAAAATGGAGATTTCCCCGGAACGGTTGCAAATTCCCTTGACTATCATCGGATTTTGCATTATAACTGGAGTATGAAAATCACAATGGAGCCGAATGGGCATTTTTCGGTTTTCCGGTATTTTCTCCCATTTCTTCATCTTCACAACCACCTATGTTCTCCTGCCCCGCAGCGGCTGAAACGGTGGTTGTTTCATGCGTCTGGAGGTTTTGAATATGGAAAACAACGCACGCAAATCCCAACTGCACCTGAACAAAAAGCTGCTTCTGATGATCGGCGGCGGCGCGCTGGTGCTGATCGTTCTTCTGGCTGTGCTGCTGTGGCCCAGCAACATCGTCAGCGAGCTGACCGTGGAGGCCGGCCGGGACACCATCAGCGCCAACGAATTCCGCAAGGAGGACAAGGGTGTGGACGCCGCATTCGTCTCCGATCTGTCTGCCGTGGATCTGAACGCCGTCGGCTCCTATCCCGTTTCCGTCGAGTACAAGGGCAAGACCTACGAATGCACCCTGATCGTGGAGGACACCATCGCCCCCGAGGGCAAGGTTCACAACGTGTCCGTCTATTCCAATCAGTCCGTAAAGCCCGAGGACTTCGTGACGAATATCATCGACGCTTCCCCCGTCACCGTGACCCTGAGCCCCGAGCCGGATCTGTCCAAGGAGGCCCAGAGCCTGATCACCGTCACCCTGACCGATGCCGCCGGCAACAGCACCTCCTACGAGGCTGTGCTCTCCGTCTTCGTGGACAACGGTGTGCCCCAGATCACCGGTGTGGTGCCCATCTTCACCTTTATCGGCACCGAGCCCGACTATCTGGCTGGCGTCTGTGCCATGGATGACCGGGATGTGGCGCTGGAGATCGTCGTGGACAGCTCCAAGGTGGACCTGAACGCCGTGGGCACCTATGACATCATCTACTCCGTCACCGACGCCGCCGGCAACACCACCACCGTTCCCTCCACCGTCACCGTCACCGACGACAACACCGCCCCCGTCATTCAGGGCGTCCACAATATCTCCCTGTACCTCGGCTCCGCCGTCAGCTACCGCAAGGGCGTGGTGGTCACCGATGACAAGGATCCCTCCCCCACGCTGGAGATCGACTCCAGCAAGGTAGACCTGTCCAACCCGGGCACCTATCCCCTCGTCTACATCGCCCGGGACACCACCGGCAACGAGACCCGTCTGGAGGTCACCGTCACCGTGGCGGAAAAGCCCGCCGCATTCGTGGACGAGGAAACCATCAACGCCAAGGCTGACGAGCTGCTCAAGAAGATCGTCACCGACGACATGACCCCCGAGGCCAAGGTCAAAGCCATTTACGCCCACATGCGCTCCCACTACACCTACTCCGGCCACTCCGACAAGACCGACTGGATGCAGGGTGCATGGGTCATGATGGATCAGGGCGAGGGCGACTGCTTCAACTACTTCGCCCTGACCAAGCTGCTGCTGGAGCGCTGCGACATCCCCAACATCGACGTGCGCAAGGTGCGCAATTACGAGGGCGACTCCGACCACTTCTGGAGTCTCGTCAGCGTCGACGGTGGCAATACCTACTACCATCTGGACACCACGCCCCGTGTGGGCCCCGGCGACGACTTCTGTCTGGTCACCGACGCCTTCCTCGACGCCTATTCCGACGCCAACAAGGGCTGCCACAACCGGGACAAGTCTCTCTATCCCGCCACCCCCGAGGCATAACGGATGGATCAGAAAATCACCCTTGGCGTCATCGGCGGCCTCGGCCCCATCGCCACTGCCCATTTCATGGAGCTTATCATCCGCATGACTGAGGCGGACACCGATCAGGAGCATCTGGACATGATCCTGTACAACCGGCCCTCCATCCCCGACCGGACGGGCTACATCCTCGATCCCACGAAGCCCAATCCCCTGCCGGAGATGATCCGGGTGGGCAATGCGCTGGCCCGGCAGGGCGCGAAGCTCATCGCCATCCCCTGCATGACCGCCCACTACTTCCACCGGGATCTGACCCGCTACATCGAGGCCCCCATCGTCCACGCCATTCATGAAACCGCCGTCCACCTGAAAAAGCACGGCATCACCAAGGTCGGCATCATGGCCACCGACGGCACCGTCCGCTCCAAGCTCTTCCAGCAGGAGCTTCTCGAGCACGGCATCACCCCGGTGATCCCCGGCGAGCAGGGCCAAAAATGCGTCATGAGCGTCATCTACGACGACATCAAGGCAAACCGTCCTGCCGAAATGGACAAATTTGACTTCGCCGCCAAGGATCTGCGGGAGCAGGGCGCCGAGGCCATCATTCTCGGCTGCACGGAGCTGTCGCTGGTGAAGCGGGATTACCCCATCGGTGCCGGGTATCTCGACGCCATGGAAGTCCTTGCCCAGACCTGCGTCCGCATGTGCGGCGGCAAACTGAAAGAAGCATATCAAAATCTCATTTCAACATAAGGAGATCCTTTTGATGCAAACCAACATTCTGGAATATCTGGAGCACACCGTCACCCGGGTGCCCGACAAAGTGGCCTTTGCCAACGAGGAGATGGGTCTGACTTTCCGTCAGGTCTACGATCAGGCCAGAGCCGTGGGCTCTTTCCTGCACCGCGAGGGCTTCTACCGTCAGCCTGTGGTGGTCTTCATGAAGAAGCACCCCACCACGCTGGTTTCCTTCTTCGGCACCATCTACTCCGGCAACTACTATGTGCCGCTGGACGATGAGATGCCCTCCCACCGGATCGATCTGATCCTGCGCACCCTGAAGCCGAAGGCCATGATCTGCGACGGGGACACCCGGGAGCTGGTCAAACAGTTCGCCTACGAGGGCAAGACCTACATCTACAGCGAGATCTGCACCGCGCCCGTGGACGAAGAGGCCCTCGCCGTGATCCGGGACAAGCAGATCGACACCGATCCCATCTACATCGTCTTCACCTCCGGCTCCACCGGCGTTCCCAAGGGCGTCACCGCCTGCCACCGCAGCGTGCTCGACTACGTGGAGAACCTGTGCGACGTGCTGAAGTTCAATGAAAACAGCATCTTCGGCAACCAGACGCCCCTGTACTTCGACGCATACCTCAAGGAGGTCATGCCCACCCTGAAGTATGGTGCCACCACCATCCTGATCCCCAAGCAGCTGTTCATGTTCCCCATCAAGCTGGTGGAGTTCCTGAATGAGCACAGGATCAACACCGTCTGCTGGGTGGTTTCCGCTCTGACCATGATCTCCGCTTTCCGCACCTTCGAAAAGGTCAAGCCGGAGCATCTGCACACCGTGGCCTTCGCCAGCGAGGTCTTCCCCATCAAGCAGTTCAATCTGTGGAAGGCCGCCCTGCCCGCTGCCCGGTTCATCAACCTCTACGGTCCCACCGAGACCACCGGCATCTGCTGCTACTACGAGGTCGACCGGGAGTTTGGCCTCGATGAGACGCTGCCCATCGGCCGTCCCTTCCGCAACACCGAGATTCTGCTGCTGAATGAGCGCGACGAGCTGGCCGCGCCCGGCGAGCAGGGTGAGATCTGCGTCCGCGGTACCCGGCTGACGCTGGGCTACTACAACAACCCCGAGGTCACCGCCAAGGCCTTCGTCCAGAACCCCCTGAACAGCCTGTATCCGGAGCTCATTTACCGCACCGGCGATCTGGGCAAGCTGAACGAGCGGGGCGAGCTGGAGTTCGCCGGCCGCAAGGACTACCAGATCAAGCACATGGGCCACCGGATCGAGCTGGGCGAGATCGAGGTCATCGCCAATATGCGCGAGGGCGTCAAGACTGCCTGCTGCATCTTCGACAACGTGAAGAAGAAGATCATCCTCTTTTACGTGGGCGACGTGACTCCCGCCGAGATGACCGCCTATATCAAGGAAAAGCTGCCCCGGTACATGGTGCCCAATGTGGTGCGCCAGCTGGACGAGATGCCCTTCACCCCCAACGGCAAGATCGACCGCAACGGTCTGAAAATGATGTACGAAGCGGCCAGTGGCCGCTGACAATTCGTGACGAACCGGAGTGGTGATCGCTACGCAAGCTGAAACCGCTCGATTCGTTACACCGTATTCATTCCAACCATTATTTATCAAAGGAGAAATTTACTATGGAAGCCCTGCTGAACATTCTTTCCGAGCTGCACCCCGATGTGGACTTTGACACCTGCACCACCCTGATCGACGACAAGATCCTCGATTCCTTCGACATCGTCACGCTGGTGGCCGAGATCGACGCTGAGTTTGACGTGGCCATCCCCGCCGAGGAGCTGGTTCCCGAGAACTTCAACTCCGCCAAGGCGCTGTACGAGCTGATCGAGAAGCTGCTGGACGAATAAGATGGCATTTACTTCTTTCAGCTTTTTGCTGTTTGCAGCGGCGGTGATCGCGGCCTACTATCTGGTGCCTCAGAAATTCCAGTGGTGGGTGCTGCTGATCGCCAGCTACACCTTTTACCTGACGGCGGGGCCTGAATACCTGTTCTTCATCATCCTCACCACCGTGACCACCTACTTCACCGCCCGGAAAATGGGTGACGCTCTGGCAAAGCAGGACGCCTACCTTGCCGAGCACAAGAAGGAGCTGTCCCGGGAGGAAAAGAAGGAGTACAAGGCCAAGGTCAAGGCCGCCAACCGGATCTGGCTGATCGGCTGTCTGCTCCTGAACTTTGGCATGCTCTCCGTCTGCAAGGCCGCTCTGGTGGAGCCGTTCAAGGCGCTGATGTCCGGCACGGGTCTGTCTTTCCTGAGTCTGGGACTGCCCATGGGCATTTCCTTCTACATGTTCCAGAGCATGGGCTATGTGGTGGACGTGTACCGCGGCACCTGCAAGGCAGAGCAGAGCTTCTTCAAGCTCAGCCTGTTCGTGTCCTTCTTCCCCCAGCTGGTGCAGGGCCCCATCAGCAAGTTCACCCAGCTGGCCCCCACCCTGTATGCCCCCAAGGCCTTTGACGGCAAAACCGTTTCTTTCGGTCTGCAGCGGATGCTGTGGGGCTACTTCAAGAAGCTGGTCATCGCCGACCGGATCGCCGTGGCCATCGGCACCCTGAAGGGCGCCGAGTACACCGGCGTGGGCTTTCTGCTGCTGAGCCTGTTCTACGCCGTGCAGATCTACGGCGACTTCACCGGCGGCATCGATGTGACCATCGGTCTTGCCGAGACCATGGGCATCTCCCTGCCCGAAAACTTCATCCGTCCCTACTTCTCCAAGAATATCGCCGAATACTGGCGTCGCTGGCACATCTCTCTGGGCGTTTGGATGAAGGACTACATCTTCTATCCCATTTCCGTTTCCGGCCCCATGCGGGATCTGAGCAAGTGGGGCAGAGCAAAGCTTGGCAATTTCGGCAAGCGGCTGCCTGTCTATGTGGCTTCCGTGGCCACCTGGTTTGTCACCGGCATCTGGCACGGTCTGAACCTGAACTTCGTGGTTTGGGGCATGCTCAACTGCTTCTTTGTGGTGCTCTCCGAGGAGTGCGTGCCCCTGTATGAGAAGTTCCACAGCCGGTTCCCCGGTCTGAAAGAGACCAAGGGCTACGGCGTTTTTGAGATGCTGCGGATGTTCTGGCTCATGAACATCATCCGGGCCTGCGATCTGTTCCCCGATGTGGGCGAATATTTCCGCAGAGTCGGCTCCATCTTCACCACCTTCAACTGGAACATCCTATGGGATGGCACCATGATGCGTCTGGGCCTGACGGGGCTGGACTACGCCGTTCTGGGCGTGGGCATCGTCATCCTCTTCGCCGTCAGTGTGTTTCAGGAGAAGCATGGCTCCTTCCGCACGGCTCTGGCTGAAAAGCCTGCCGCGCTGCGCTACAGTCTGATCTTCGCCATGTTTGTGGCGGTGATCCTGATGGGCAGCTACGGCATCGGCTACGACGCCAGCAACTTCATCTACAACCAGTTCTGAGGAGGCAGCCATGAAGAAAAACGCTATCAAACTGACTGCCGCTGTGGCTGTCTGTCTGGTCATTCTGTGGCTTCTTCAGATGCTTCTGATGCCCAAGTACATGACCGAGTCCAAAGAGGGCAACCTGATCGCAGAGTACTATGAGGAATACGGCGGCAACGACGTGATCTTCATCGGCGACTGCGAGGTCTACGAGAATTTCTCCCCCATCACCCTTTGGGAGGAGTACGGCATCCCCAGCTACATCCGGGGCTCCGCCCAGCAGCTGATCTGGCAGTCCTACTACCTCATGGAAGAAACCTTCCAATACGAGACGCCCAAGGTCATGGTCTTCAATGTCCTCTCCATGAAGTACGACACCCCCGCCTCCACCGGCGCGGCATCCCAGCGGGAGGCCTACAACCGCATGACCATCGACCCCATGCGCTGGAGCAGACCTAAGTGGAACTGCATTCAGGCGTCCATGACCGACATGGAGCGGGAAAAGGAAGCCGAGTGGATGTACCTGTTCCCCCTGCTGCGCTACCACGACCGCTGGTCCGATCTCAAGGCTGAGGACTTCCGGTATTGGTTCCAGCGGGGCGACATCGCCGACAACGGCTACCTGATGCAGACCGGCGTGAAGCCCCTGGTCCACGAGCACGTGGAGAAGCCTCTGGTCAACTACGACTTCGCGGACAACTGCTGGATGTATCTGGACATGATGCGCGAGCTTTGCGAAAAGCACGGCACCGAGCTGGTGCTCATCAAAGCCCCCAGCCTCTCCCCCGTCTGGTGGGATCAGTGGGACAAACAGATCGAGGAATACGCCGAACAGCATGACCTGGTCTACTGGAACTTCCTCGAGTATCAGGAGGAGATCGGCATTGACTGGAATACCGACACCTACGACACCGGCCTGCACCTGAATGTCTACGGCGCTGAGAAGATGTCCGACTTTTTCGGCCAGCTGCTGGTGGACACCTTTGATCTCCCCGACCGGCGCAGCGATGCAGCGCTCAGCGAAATCTGGGCCGAAAAGGTCGAAACCTACAACGAACGAAAAGCAACCATGGAAGCCGAGACGGCTTCCGCAACCAAAGGAGAATAAGATATGAAAAAGCTCTTTGCTCTGATCCTTGCTCTGGTCATGGTTCTGACCATGGCCGCCTGCGGCGGCGAGACGGCCCCCGAGACCACCGAGCCCAAGGCTCCCGCCGTTCTCGGCCCCACCCAGCCCGACGTCAACTCCTGGAAGTACACCGTCCGGGGCGTGGATATCCTGATGCACGCTGAGGCCGCCCCCATTCTGAAGGCTCTGGGCGATCCCGTCAGCTTCACCGAGGAGGCCAGCTGCGCTTTCACCGGTCTGGATAAGACCTACAACTACGGCGGTTTCTTCCTGCAGACCTATCCCATCGACGGTGTGGACTACGTCTACAGCGTGTGGCTGATGGATGACTCCTCCGAAACTCCCGAGGGCATCTACATCGGCGCCACCCAGGAAGAGGTCGAGGCCGCCTACGGCACCGACGGCTTTAACGGCGACAACGCCTATATCATGGCAGGTACCACCTCCATCCTGACCATCATCATGGACGAGGGTGTGGTCAGCTCCATCCAGTATGATGCTGTGATCGAGTGATTTTTTGCATAAGCGAACCCCGCAGACGAATGTCTGCGGGGTCGTTTCTTTTGCTGGTGCGGGAGCACCCCAATCGCTTCTCCCGGGGAGAAGCTGTCATGGAATCGGCTCTTCGGAACCGATTCCATGACTGAAGAGGAATGCGGGCAGTAGCTTTCGACGAGCGAGAACGCAAAGACCTACTCTCAGGCGGCATCCTATATCCAGCCTGAGAGTAGGTCTGTTATGTTGTACGAACTTTCAGGTTTCTGCCCGCATTCCTCTCCCGACCCCTTCGGGGCCACCCTCCCCCCCGGGGGAGGGAATGATTCTGTCGCCTTTGCGGCAGTATTTATGTCATCTTCTCCTGCTTGGTTTTGTGGTCGATGATGTGGCGGCCGGCCAGCTCGGTGCGGATATCCTCCACGGTGATCCCCTGCTGGGCCATGAGGACGAGGGTGTGGTAGCACAGGTCTGCGATTTCGTAAATCGTTTCCGCCCGGTCCTCGGCCTTGGCGGCGATGATGACCTCGGTGCACTCCTCGCCCACCTTTTTGAGGATCTTGTCGAGACCCTTTTGGAAAAGATAGGTGGTGTAGCTGCCCTCGGGGAGGGTGGCCTTGCGGTCGAGGAGCAGGTTATAGAGGCCTTCAAGCTGGAATTTTTCCTTAGATTCCCCCCAAATGGGATTGTGGAAGCAGCTCTCGGCGCCTGTGTGGCAGGCGGGGCCGTCCTTTTTCACTCTGACCTCCAGCGCGTCGCCGTCACAGTCGGCGGTGATGGAGACGATGTGCTGGTAGTTGCCGGAGGTTTCGCCCTTGAGCCAGAGCTCCTGACGGGAGCGGGAGAAGAAACAGGTCAGGCCCCGCTCCATGGAAATGCGCAGGCTCTCCTCGTTCATGTAGGCCAGTGTCAGCACCCTTCCCGTGTCGTCGTCCACCACAATGGCGGGGATCAGGCCGTCCTTGTCAAATTTCACAGGGAGCCCCTGTGGGCTCTTCGTTACCAACAAGTCCTTTGTCGAAACACCATTGGGGGTCACTCGACCGGAACCGCTGGATGTATTGTTAAGTTCACTCATAATTACAACCTCACAGAAATGTCGTTTTCCCGGAGCAGGCGCTTCAGGTCGGGGATCTTGACCTCGCCAAAGTGGAAGATGGAGGCCGCAAGGCCTGCGTCCACCTTGGGGAGTGCTTGGAAGAGGGTCACAAAATCTTCCATGCAGCCCGCGCCGCCGGAGGCGATGACGGGCACATCCACGGCGTCGGAGACGGCTTTCAGCATTTCAAGGTCGAAGCCCCGCTTCACACCGTCGGTGTCGATGGAATTGACCACCACCTCGCCGGCGCCCTCGCCCACGCATCGCCTGATCCACTCGATGGCCTCCATGCCGGTGTTCTCCCGGCCGCCCTTGGCGAAGACGCGGAAGACGCCGTCCACCCGCTTGATGTCCGCCGAGAGCACCACGCACTGGTCGCCGTAGCGCTTGGCGGCCTCGCCCACGAGGGCGGGATTGCGGATGGCGCCGGAATTGACGCTGACCTTGTCGGCGCCGCATTTGAGCACCCGGTCGAAATCCGCCAGCGTGTTGATGCCGCCGCCCACCGTCAGGGGGATGAAAATGGTGCGGGCCACCTCGGTGAGAATGTCGGTGAACAGGGCACGGCCCTCGCTTGACGCGGTGATATCGTAGAACACCAGCTCGTCGGCGCCGCAGTCGGAGTAGAATTTTCCCAGCTCCACGGGATTGTTCACATCCCGGAGTCCCTGAAAATTGGTGCCCTTGACCACGCGGCCGTTGCGGACATCCAGACAGGGAATGATTCGCTTTGTGATCATCGTACCGCCTCCAATGCTTTTTTCAGGTCGATGGCCCCGGTGTAGTAGGCCTTGCCGATGATGGCCCCATGGAGCCCCATGGCATTCAGGGCCAGAATGTCCTCCATGTCGGATACGCCGCCGCTGGCGATGAGGTCAATGGAGAACCGCTCGGAGAGCTTTTTGTAGAGCGCCCGGTTTGTGCCGCCCATGGCGCCGTCCCGGGAGATATCGGTGCAGATGACGGTCTTCACGCCGATATCTTCCATCCGGGCGAAGAAGTCCTCCGCAGTCAGGTCGGAGGTCTCCGTCCAGCCCTTGATGGCCACAAGGCCGTCCTTCAGATCCACGCCCACGGCCACCCTTTCGCCGTATTTCGCCACCGCTTCCCTCAGAAATTCAGGATTCGTGACGGCGGCGGTGCCGAGGATGGCCCGGTCGACACCGAGGTTTAAATAGGTTTCCAGCGTCTGAATGGTACGGATGCCGCCGCCCACCTCGAGGAAGAGGTCGGTATGCTCTGCGATGGCGCGGATGGTGGCGGCGTTCTCCGGGACGCCGGATTTGGCCGCTTCCAGATCCACCAGATGCATCCGGGTGGCTCCTGCGGCCTGAAAATCCCTGGCCACGGAGACGGGGTCATCGGAGTAGACGGTCATTTGGGCGTAGTCGCCCTTATACAGGCGGACAGCCTTGCCGCCCACCAGATCGATGGCAGGATAAAGATACATGTGATTCACGCTCCCCGTTCAGACTTCGCAGAATTTGCGCAGGATCTCCAATCCCACATTGCCGCTTTTCTCGGGGTGGAACTGGCAGCCGAAGACGTTGCCCCGCTCCACGGCGGCGGTGATGGGGATGCCGTAGTCGGTGACGGCGGCAAGGGAGTCGTCGCAGTTTTCCGCGTAGAAGGAGTGGACGAAGTAGACATAACTTCCCTCCTCCAACAGCTTGGCGGGCCCCCTCAATGTCAATGCGTTCCAGCCCATGTGGGGGATCTTCAGCTCGGCGGGGAGCTTGCCTGCCATGCCGACAACCTGACCCTTCAGGATGCCGAGGCCCTCATGCTCGCCATACTCGTAGCTCTTTTCAAAGAGGAGCTGCATGCCGAGGCAGATGCCCAGTAGAGGCTTGCCGCTGGCCGCCTGTTCCTTGACGAAGACGTCCAGACCGGTATCCCGGAGCTTTTGGGCTGCGTCGCCGAAGGCGCCCACACCGGGGAGCACCAGCCGGTCGGCCCTGCTCAGCTCCGCCGGGTCGCCGGAGACGAAGGCCTCGGCACCGATGGCGGCAAAGGAGGAGCGCAGGGAGAAGAGATTGCCCACGCCGTAGTCGATAATGCCGATCATCACAGCACCCCCTTGGTGGACGGAATTTCGTCGGTTCCGTCGGATTTTACCGCAATGCGCAGGCTTCTGGCCACGCTTTTGAAGCAGCCCTCCACGATGTGGTGGGAATTTTTGCCCGCCATTTTTCGGATGTGCAGGCTCATGGGGCAGCAGCGGACGAAGGCCAGCCAGAACTCCTCCACCAGCTCGGTATCAAAGGTGCCGATCTTCTCGGTGGGGATCTCGAGGTCATAGCCGAGATAGCTTCTGCCGGAGATATCCACGGCGGTCATGATCAGAGCCTCGTCCATGGGCAGGAGGTACGAGCCGTAGCGGGTGATACCCCGCTTGTCTCCCAGTGCCTTGGCAAAGGCGGTGCCGAGGCAAATGCCGATATCCTCGGCGCTGTGGTGGTCGTCCACGTCCGTGTCGCCATTGCAGCGCACCGTCAGGTCGAATTTGCCGTGGGCAGCGAAGAGGGTGAGCATGTGGTCAAGGAAGCCCACACCGGTTTGGATGCTGCTTTTGCCGGTGCCGTCCAGATTCAGGGTTAACATAATATCCGTTTCCGCAGTTTTGCGGATGATTTCAGCGGTTCTCATAGGCTCTCCTCCAAAATGGCACGGATGGCGTCCAGACAGGCGGCCATCTGTTCGTCGGTGCCGACGGTGATGCGGACGTAGTCACAGATCCGCGGATTCGAGAAATGGCGCACCAGAATGCCCCGATCTTTGAGCTTTCTGTACAGTTCTCCGCCGCCGATTTTGTCGGATTTGGCGAAGAGGAAATTGGTTCGGCTTGGGAGGACTTCGAAGCCCAGTGCTTTCAGGGCCTTGGCGGTTTCCTCCCGGGTGCGGATGATGGCGGCGCATTTGGCCTGATAATAGGGCTCTGCATCCACGGTGGCTTCGCCGAGGCGCATGGTCAGGCGGTTGACGTTGTAGGGATTGGTGGCGTACTTGATCTTTTCCAGATCGGCGATAAGCGCCGCCGGGCCCAGCGCGTAGCCAAGCCGGGCGCCCGCCATGGAGCGGGACTTGGAGAAGGTGCGAACCACGATCAGGTTCTCGTACTTCGCCATCAGGGGATAGGCGCTCTCGCCGCCGAAGTCCACGTAGGCCTCATCGATGGCGACAACCGCGTCGGGGTTGGTGCGCAGGATGCCCTCGATATCCCCAAGGGAGATGCTCAGACCCGTGGGGGCGTTGGGATTGGCGATGACGATGAAGCGGTTCAGGCCGTGATATTTTTGGGAATCGATGGTAAAATCGCTCTCCAAGGGGATCACAGTGGCCTCAATTCCGCAGAAATCGGCAAAAACCGAATAAAATCCGTAGGAGATATCCGGGAATGCCGCGCCCCGCTGACCGTAGGCGAGGAAGAGGAAGTAGAGCACCTCATCGGAGCCGTTGCCCACATAGATGTTCTCGGGCTTCAGACCGTAGAGGGCCGCCAGCTTCTCCTTGAGCACCTTGGCGGTGGGGTCGGAGTAGAGCCGCAGATCCTCGATCTCGGCGGCGTTCATGGCGGCGATGACCGAGGGGGCGGGGGGATAGGGATTTTCGTTGGTGTTGAGCTTGATGTAGGCCTTGTCCCGGGGCTGTTCCCCGGGAGTGTAGGCGGTCATGGCCTCGATCGGGGGGTTCAAGAAAATACTCATCATGTTCTCCTTTTCAAATTAGGAGTTAGAAGTGAGGAGTTAGGAGTTATTTCATTCCTAACTCCTAATTCCTCATTCCTAATTACTTCCGTGCCAGTGCGCTTCTGGCGTGGGCCTCCAGACCCTCTTTTCGGGCGAAGGCCGCCACGTCGTCGGCGACGGCGTTCAGGGCCTCGGGGGTGTAGTAGAGGAATTGGGACTTCTTGACAAAATCATCCACGCTCAGAGGACTGGAAAACCGGGCGGTGCCGGAGGTGGGCAGGGTGTGGTTGGGGCCGGCGAAGTAGTCGCCCAGTGCCTCGGGGCAGCTGCGGCCCAGAAAAACGGAGCCGGCGTTGCGGATGGAATCGAGGTAGGCGAAGGGATCGTCCACCTGCAGCTCCAGATGCTCGGGAGCGAGCTTATTTGCAACGTCGATGCCCACATTCAGATTTTCCGCCACGATGATCATGCCGTTGCTGTCCACGGACGCCCGGGCGATCTCCCGGCGGGGCAGGGCCTCGAGCTGCACCTCCAGCTCCTCCTGCACCGCTTTGGCAAGGGCCATGGACTCGGTGACGAGGACGGCGGTGGCGCTGCGGTCGTGCTCCGCTTGGCTCAGCAGATCGGCGGCCACAGCCTTGGGATCGCTCTTTCCGTCAGCCAGCACCAGAATTTCGCTGGGACCCGCGATCATGTCGATGGCCACCGTGCCGAAGACCTGCTTTTTCGCTTCGGCGACGAATGCGTTGCCCGGGCCCACGATCTTGTCCACCTTCGGCACGGACTCCGTGCCGTAGGCCAGCGCGGCCACGGCCTGCGCGCCGCCCATTTTGAAAATGTCGGTGACGCCGGCGATCTTCGCCGCGGCGAGGATGGCAGGGTTGACTTTGCCGTCGGCGCCGGGGGGCGTGGCCATGACGATCATCTCACAGCCGGCGATCTTGGCGGGGATGGCATCCATGAGCACCGTGGAGGGGTAGGCGGCGGTGCCGCCGGGGACATAGAGGCCCACCCGCTCGATGGGGGTGATCCGCTGGCCCAGAACCACGCCATTGGACGGTGTCAGCACCAGACTCTGGCGGACTTGGGCGCTGTGGAAATTGCGGATATTCGCGGCAGCCTTGTGGAGAACCTCCAGAAATTCCGGCTCCACCTTGTTGAATGCTTCTTCAATTTCCGCGTCGGTGACTTTCAGGGAATCCAGCGCGCAGCCGTCAAAGCGGGCGGTGTACTCCAGCACCGCGGCATCGCCCCGGGATTTCACATCCGCGAGGATGGCGGCGACGGGCGCCTCCACCTTGGAGATGGGGGTCTCCCGCTGGAAAATTTCCGCAGGATCCACCTGCGCATATTCGTAAATTCGGATCATAGCTGTTCCTCCAATTTTCGGACCAGCGTCCGAATGGCGTCGTATTGGAACTGGTAGGCCGCGTGGTTGGCGATGAGCCGGGCCGAAATGGGCACGATCTCCGCCTTGACCTCCAAATCGTTTTCTTTCAGGGTTTTTCCCGTCTCCACGATGTCGACGATGACGTCGGAGAGCCCCAGCATGGGAGCGATCTCGATGGAGCCGTTGAGCTTGATGATGTCGATGTCCCGGCCAAGGCCTGCGTAGTATTTCGCGGCGATGTGGGGAAACTTGGTGGCGATGCGCAGGGGGCGACCCGGCTTTTCCCGGAAATCTCTGGGGCCCGCCACCGCCATGCGGCATTTGCCAAGGCCCAGATCCAGCAGCTCATAGACGTCGGGGCGGTATTCGAGGAGAATGTCCCGGCCTGCGATGCCGAGGTCTGCGGCGCCCCGCTGGACGTAGATGGCCACGTCCGAGGGCTTCACCCAGAAGTAGCGGACGCCGGTTTCCGGATTTTCGAAGATCAGCTTCCGGCCCGGCTCCTCGATGGCGGGGCACTCGTAGCCCGCGGCTTTCAGCAGGGCATAGACCTTTTCGCCCAAGCGGCCCTTGGGCAGGGCGATGTTCAGCATGTCAGTCAAGGTAACGCACCTCCCCATTCACAAGCTGGGCTTTCCGCTTCCAGCTCCGGTCGGCGGGGACGGAGGAGGCCGCCAGCACGGTGCCGGGCAGGCTTTCCACCGCCGCCAGAATTTCCGCGGGGCCGGCCCCGTCAGTCAGGAGCAGGGTGTCCACGTCCCAGCCGTCATCGTCTTCCTCCAACTGATCCAAGTAAACCGCAAAGCCGATGGCCCGGGCCTTCTTGCCCATGTGGCTCAGGAGCCGGTCGTACTGGCCGCCGGAGAGGATGTGGGCGGGAACGCCGCGGGCATAGCCCTTGAAGACCAGACCGGAGTAATACTTCATATCGTTGCCGATGGAGAAATCCAGCCGCACCCGTCCGGCGCAGCCCCGGGCAGCGAGGAGCTCCATGATCTGACGGAGCTCGTGCCAGCTTTCGCTGGACTCCATGGGGGGCAGGTCCTCAAAAACCCTTGCCCGCAGGAGCTTCAGGAGCAGTTTTTCCTCAGCGCCGTGCTCCGAAAGAAGCCGACACAGCTCCTGCTCCCGCTTGCGGCGCAGACAGTCGAGGGCCTGCTTCCATGCCCGCTCCGGCAGGCCGCTTTCCTCCAGCGCATCATGGATCAGTCCCACATGGCTCAGACTCAGGATCGCCCGGTCACCCAGCGCCTCCAGCGTCTTCGCCGCCAGACAGACGACCTCTGCCACCTCATAGCGTCCCACGTCGCCCACGCACTCCAGACCCGCCTGCAGGATCTCCTTGAAGTCGCCGCTGTCGGCTCGGTAGACATTCTCCCGGTAGTAGACCTTGCGGACCTCGCCGGGGGCCTCGGGGGCGTTCTTGACGATGGAGAGGGTCACGTCGGGCTTCATGGCCAGCAGCCGTCCGTCGGGGCCGGAGAAGGTGATGACCCGGTCGGAGCGGAGGAAATCCTTGTTGCGGACGTAGAGCTCATATTCCTCGAACCGGCTCATCTTGTAGGGGCCGTAGCCGAACTTGCGGCAGAGCGCCTCCAGCCGGGATTCAATTCTGCGCTTCATCGGTTTTCCCTCCCAGACGGTCGAGGACGGTCTTATAGCCGCCGTCGCCGTAATTCAGGCACTTGTTCACCCGGCAGATGGTGGCGGAGCTGACGCCGGTGTCCTGATAAACTTCATTGTAATTGCGGCCCTCATAGAGCTGCTTCGCCACCTGAAGCCGCTGGGTCATGGCCTGCAGCTCCTTGATGGTGCAGATATCCGTGAAGAAGCGGTAGCATTCCTCCACGGTTTCGAGCTTCAGAATGCCCTCGAAGAGCAGGTCGGTTTCGGGATTGTGCAGCTTGGCCATAACGGTACCTCCCACGTTTGATGGAATGCATTTTATCACTTTATCGCGATAAAGTCAAGAAGTGAAAATACCTTTATCTATTCCGCCAAAGTTCGTGTTTATTTCGGAGTATTTTTCGTATAAATTCATATGTACACAAAGGGCGGACATTTTAGTATAATGAACAATGTCATTTATTGGTATACTTGGATACATTACACCTCACCCGTAGGGAACAGCTATGACCGTTCCCTACATCACGAATTACCAAGGGAGGGTTTCTATGCGCATCGTCATCAAATTGGGCACCTCTACCCTGACCCATGCCACGGGGCACCTGAACATCCGCCGGGTGGAGCTGCTGGCCAAGGTGATCTCCGACATCAAAAACGCGGGGCATCAGGTGATTCTGGTGTCCTCCGGCGCCATCGGCATGGGCGTGGGCAAGCTGGGGCTCCGATGCCGCCCCGCCGACATCCCCACCAAGCAGGCTGCCGCCGCCGTGGGCCAGTGCGAGCTCATGTACGTATACGACAAGCTCTTCGGCGATTACCACCACACCGTGGCCCAGCTGCTCATCACCGGCGACGACGTGAAAAATGAGCAGCGCCACCAAAATTTCAGCAACACCCTGAACCGGCTGCTGGAGCTGGGAGCTCTGCCCATTCTCAATGAAAACGACACCGTGGCCACCGATGAGATCGTCATCGGCGACAACGACACCCTCGCCGCCATCGTGGCGGAGAGCGTCGGGGCCGATCTTCTGATCCTGCTGTCCGACATCAACGGCCTGTACACCGCCGATCCCCACCGGGATCCGCAGGCCAGACTTCTCACCCACATTCCTGCCCTGACCGAGGAGATCTACGCCCTCGCGGGGGTCAGCGCATCCAGTCAGGGCACCGGCGGCATGGTGACCAAGCTGCAGGCGGCAAAAATCTGCATGGACTGCGGCTGCGCCATGGTCATCACCAACGGCAATAAGCCGGAAAATCTCTATGACATCCTCGACGGCAAACCCGTCGGTACTTTATTCGGGGAGGTAACACTATGAAAACCATGCTGGAAGCCGCCAAGGCGGCAAAATTCTCTGTCACCGCGCTGACCACTGCGCAGAAGAACGCGGCCCTCGAGGCCATGGCACAGGCCCTGACCGACAGTCAGGAGGCCATTCTGGCGGCAAACGCCCTCGATCTGCAGAACGCACAGGGCAAGGTGCCGCAGGTCATGCTGGATCGGCTGCTGCTGACCGCCGACCGGATTGCCGGCATGGCCAAGGGCATTCGGGAGGTGGCCGCCCTGCCCGATCCCGTGGGCCATCTGCTGGAGCGCCACACCCGCGCCGACGGGCTGCAGATCGACAAGATCTCCGTGCCCATGGGCGTCATCGCCATCATCTATGAGTCCCGGCCCAACGTCACCTCCGACGCGGCGGCGCTGGCCCTGAAGGCAGGCTCCGTCTGCATCCTGCGGGGCGGCAAGGAGGCCTTTGCATCCGCCAACGCCATCGTCACCGCCCTGAAGGCCGGTCTGCGGTCTGTGGGCGTCACCGAGGATGCGGTGAATCTGGTGCAGGATACCTCCCGGTCCTCCGCCACAGCTCTGATGACCGCCAACGGCTACGTGGATCTGCTGATCCCCAGAGGCGGCGCGGGCCTCATCAACGCCTGCGTCCAGAACGCCACCGTCCCCTGCATCGCCACCGGCACCGGCATCTGCCACGTCTATGTGGAATCCACCGCCGATCAGGAGATGGCACTGAACATCATCGAAAACGCCAAGACCAGCCGTCCCAGCGTCTGCAACGCCGAGGAAGTCCTGCTGATCGACAAGGCCATTGCGGCCCAGTTCCTGCCCAAGCTGGCAGACCGCATCGGCGGCAGGGTCGAATTCCGTCTGGACGGCAATGCCGCGGCCATCATCCCCGGCAAGGCCGCCGGTGAAAAGGATTTCGACACCGAGTTCCTGGACTACATCCTGGCGGTCAAGTGCGTGGAGAACTACCGTGAGGCCATCGCCCACATTGCCGCCCACTCCACTGGCCACTCGGAGGCCATCGTCACCAATTCCGAGGTCGCCAAGGCCGCCTTCATCTCCGGTGTGGACAGTTCCGCCGTCTACATCAACGCCTCCACCCGGTTCACCGACGGCGGCGAGTTCGGTCTGGGCTGCGAAATGGGCATCTCCACCCAGAAGCTCCACGCCCGCGGCCCCATGGGCCTCAGGGAGCTGACCACCTACAAGTACGTCATCACCGGCAACGGACATATCCGCTGACTTCCCGGAAGGCCCCGTGAATTTTCACGGGGGCTTCTCTTTATTTTCATCAAGATTCAGCAGAAATCTGCAACAAATTCACAAAGTTATCGTTGACAATTCAACTTCGGCGTGGTATACTGCGGACGATAAAACGAAACGGAGGCTTTTCCCTATGATCCAGCGTTTCGATGCCTTTGTTTCCGGCATCACCGCATGCTACAAGTACATTCAGCGAATCAAATCCATGGAGATGACCGAGTTCGGGCTCAAGGGCACCCACGTCATGTGTCTGTACTATCTGTGCCAGAATCCCGCCGGGCTCACCGCCTCCCAGCTGTGCAGCCTCTGCGCCGAGGACAAGGCCGCCATCTCCCGCACCGTTTCCGAGCTGAAGACCCGGGGCTATGTCACCGCCCTGAGCCAGAAGGCCTACCGGGCCATGCTCACCCTGACCGCCGCCGGTCAGGAGCTCGCCCGCAATTTCGACCGTCTCATCGAGGGCTGGGTCACAGCCGGCGGCGACGGCCTGAGCAGCGAGGAGCGATCCGATTTCTACAAATCCCTCGCAACGATTTCCGATAACCTCCGCGCCAAAATCGACGCAGAAACCAAACATACCGTCTGAAAGGAGCCCACCTATGGCTGTCAAGTTTATCATCGATTCCGCATCCGACGTTCTGCCCGGCGAGTGCAAAAAGCTCGATGCCATCCACCTGCCCCTGACCGTCCGCTTCGGCGACAAGGAGTTCGCCGACGCCGTGGATCTGAGCGCCAAGAAGTTCTATAAAATGCTGACCTCCGGCAAGGAGGCCCACCCCACCACCAGTCAGGTCACCCCCGCTGCATGGGCCGAGGCCATGGAGAAGGTCGTCGCGGACGGCGACACCGCCGTGGTCATCACCATCTCCTCCAAGCTCTCCGGCACCTACCAGTCCGCCTGCATCGCCGCCGCCGATTACGAGGGCAAGGTCTTCGTAGTGGACTCCATGAGCGCCACCGTCGGCGAGCGTCTGCTGCTGCAGATGGGCCAGCGCTTCGCCCGGGAGGGTCTGGACGCCGCCACCATCGCCGCCAAGCTCGACGAGCTCAAAAACAAGATCCGCATTTTCGCCCGTCTGGATACGCTTGAGTATCTGAAGAAGGGCGGCCGCATCAGCGCCGCCACCGCCGTGGTGGGCACCATGCTGAACATCAAGCCCATCATCGCCGTTCAGGACGGCAAGGTCGAGTCCATCGGCAAGGCCCGCGGCCCCAAGGCTGCGGACAAGCAGCTGCGGGAGCTGGTGGCAAAGTCCGGCGGCATCGACTTCTCCAAGCCCTTCTGCGCCGCCTACAGCGGTCTGGAGGACGACAATCTGAAAGCCTTCCTCGCCGAGAGCCGCGATCTGCTCTGCAACACCGAGGTACCCATCGCCTGCATCGGCAGCGTCATCGGCGCCCACGTGGGCCCCGGCGCCGTGGCCATCGGCTATTTCGAGAACTAAATTCTGATACGGAAACAGCCCGGAGCGTAAGCTCCGGGCTGTTGAGCTTGTCAAAAAAGTACCCGTAGGGGCGACCACTGGTCGCCCGCTGATTTTGCTCCGGCAAAATCAGTCGCCGCAAGGCGAAAAAACAGTTTTTTCCCTTCGGGAAATCCGAAAATCAAGGATTTTCGGCGGGCGAGC
>JAFWAZ010000156.1 GCA_017507425.1 Oscillospiraceae bacterium
CCTCGCAGCCGTACTCGGAGCAGCCGATGGGGATATTGGGATGAGTGGCGTGGAACTTGTCGAACCAGGGGCCGTTCATGGCGGTCTCGCCGCCGTACCAGCCGAAGTAGTGGTTGTAGCTGACCACGTCGGGGATCAGCAGATAGGGATCCTCCATCTTGCACATGGACACCGCCGCGATGGTGGTCAGGCGGGTCTTGTCCAGCTCATGGCACAGGTCGTTGAGGATGCGGTGGTTCTCCATCAGATCCTCGTCGGAGCCGCCGATGGAGATCTCGTTGCTCAGACCCCAGACCACGATGGAGGGGTGGTTGTAGTTCTGGATCACCAGCTCCTTCATCTGAGAGACGGTGTTCTCCCGGCCGGTGGGCATGTGCTTGGAGATGTAGGGGATCTCGGCCCAGACCACCATGCCCCGCTCGTCGCAGAGGTCGTAGAAGTACTGGTCGTGCTGATAGTGGGCCAGACGGATGGTGGTGGCGCCGACCTCGCAGATCAGATCCATGTCCTCTATGTGGTGCTCGGGGAGCAGGGCGTTGCCGAAGCCCCAGCGATCCTGATGGCGGCTGACGCCCCGGAGGGGATAGGGCTCGCCGTTGAGGATAAAGCCCTCGTTGGGGTCGATCTTAAAGGTACGGCAGCCGAAGCGGGCGATGACATTGTCGATGACCTTGCCGTCCTCGATCAGCTCTGCGTGGGCGATGTAGAGGTAGGGATCCTTGCGGCCGTGCCACAGGTGCACGTTCTCGATGTTCAGAACGGCGGTGGTGTCGGCGGTTTCCAGAGAAGCGAGCAGATCGCCGTTCTGGGCGTGGATGCGGTAGCGGACGGTCTGGCCGGCCTTGGGGTTGGAAACATAGGTCTTAATCGTAACCTTGGCGTCGGCACCGACGATCTCGGGGGTCACGGCGATGCCGGGGCCGCCCCAGCAGTCCAGATCAAAGTGACTTTCACTGACGCAGATCAGATTCACGTCCCGGTAGATGCCGCCGTAGAAAGTGAAGTCTGCCATCTGGGGATAGACCCGGTCATTGGCGGCGTTGTTCACCTTGACCACCAGAAGGCTCATGGGGCCGATGTGATCGGTGATGTCGACGCGTCAGGTGGAGTAGCCGCCGTCGTGGTGGGCCAGATGCTTGCCGTCCAGATAGACGTCAGCGGAGGAATTGGCGCCCCGGAATTCGAGATAATAGCGCTCGGCCTCGGGCAGCTCCAGCTTGCTCAGCTGCTTGGCGTACCAGCCGGTGCCCCGGAAGTAGTCATTGCCGCCGTCCTGTCCGTCGATGGCGTTCCAGCTGTGGGGCAGGTTGAGGAAGTTCCAGTCGGTGGGCATGGAAGCGGGGAGCTCATGGGCCTGCTTGGTGAAGGCCCACTTGGCATTGATGTTCAGAATGGTTCTCATGGGATGTATTCCTCCTGTTGCTTACTTGGCGGTGTGGCGCGCGGCCAGCTCGGCGGACATGCGGTCGGCGGTGTCAGCGGAGATCAGGGACAGCAGGCTGCCGTAGGGCACGTTGGCCACGGTGTAGAAGGCATCCCAGACCACGTAGCCGCCCACGAAAACGAAGGCCTTGGCCAGCGTGGGGGCATCGGGCACGGGGATGAAGCAGCAGGCGCCGCCCACGATCAGGCCGATGGAGCCGGCCCAGATGTACTGCAGGAACTTGTTGCGCTTGTACTTACGCTTGTCCATGTCGATCATGGAGCCGATCAGCGGATCGTTGATGGCATCCCAGACCTGCACGATGACCAGCAGCAGGGAGTACCACAGATCCATGCGCATGAACTGGGTCCAGAAGACCAGCATGGTGCCCTTCAGCGCGAAGCTCATGTTGCAGCCAAGATCGCCGGCAGCGTAGGCCAGACAGTCCCGCATGCCGAATTTGGGCTGTCCGTTTGCGTCCAATCGGACAGATTTCTTTGCCATAATATCATTCCGCTCATTTCCTCTGCCACAGCAGAAAGTATGGATTCAGTATAAAGAATGATGTAGGAATTGTCAACAAAACCCTGCATAACGCGTAGAAAAATCGGCATATTGCTGAAAGAAAGGGCGTATTTTTGACAGCCGAAGCATTGGGTATGCCTTTTGCTTTTGCATCATCTGTGGTATAATTGCATCACAAAAAGCGGAATCAAAGGAGGAACCGTTATGAAAGGATTTGATGTGCTCGCGCTGGGCGAGCTGCTGATCGACTTTACCGACAGCGGCGTCAGCGCTCAGGGAAATCCCGTTTTCGAGGCCAACCCCGGCGGCGCGCCCTGCAATGTGCTGGCCATGCTGTGCAAGCTGGGCAAACGCTGCGCCTTCGTCGGCAAGGTGGGCGATGACGTCTTCGGCCGCCAGCTTCGCCGGGCGGCGGAGGAGGCCGGGATCCATGTGGATGGCCTTTTGATGGACAGTCAGGTGCGCACCACGCTGGCCGTCGTCAAAAACGACGAGAACGGCGACCGGGATTTCAGCTTCTACCGCAATCCCGGCGCGGATATGATGCTGGCGGAGGAGGAGCTGCCGCTGGAGCAGATCGCCGGCTGCCGCATCTTCCATTTCGGTACCCTGTCCATGACCCACGAGGGCGTCCGGAGGGCCACGCGGAAGGCCATTGAGACGGCGAAGCAGGCCGGCGCTCTGATCTCTTTCGATCCTAACCTCCGCCCGCCCCTGTGGAACAGTCTTCAGGAGGCCCGGGAGCAGATCCACGCCGGGCTGGGCCTGTGCGATATTCTGAAGATCGCCGACAACGAGCTGGAGTTTATGACCGGGCAGACAGATTTCGACCGGGGCGCCGCCATCCTGCGGGAGCGATATCCCAACATCAAAATCCTGAACGTGACCGCCGGCGCCGAAGGCAGCTATTCCTACAGCTTCGGTCACCGGGTCTTCGTCCCGGCCTTCCGGCTGGGCGGCACGGTGGATACCACCGGCGCGGGGGATACCTTCTGCGCCTGCGTGCTGAATTACCTGCTGGAACAGGGGGCGGAAGATCTGACGGAGCCGCAGCTGACCGAGATGCTCTGCTTCGCCAACGCCGCCGCCTACCTCGTCACCACCAAAAAGGGCGCCATCCGCTCCATGCCCGAACGGGAGCAGGTCATGGAGATTTTGGGATAAAGAGGACAGCCTGTTCGAGCCCTGTATCTGGAATGCCATACCAAAAAGCCCGACCATCCAAAAGGATGGTCTTTCTTTTTGGTGGACGATATCCGACTCAGGTCTATGACCTGACCCACTGCAAGCGGTTTACCGCTTGGCAAAAGAAAAGCCCAACCTTTCGGTCGGGCTTGGTGGACGATATAGGACTCGAATCTATGACCTTCCGCACGTCAAAGGAAGCCCCCGCAGGAAATCACATCCCTGCGGGGGAAAATACTGCGTTTTTCAGGGGTAAAAGTGTCAATAGGGTAGACCCTATTGACACTAACTTGTCGTAATGAGGTCGTAAAAATGGTCAGAACTTCCTGTTGATGACCCAGGTGTGGGGCTGCATTTTGCCGTCTTTGGTCTTGGGCTTGCGAGCGCAGTTACCGGGCATCGGTCTTCCTGCGATCGTGTATCGGGTTACTTTGGTACCGCAGTATTTGCACATATACTCGATACGCTGGTTTCTATCAGTAGGCATTGGTTATTCCCTCCTCATCACTCAAGATCAGACTTACCATAGCCGCGTTCCTTGAGAACTAGGCCGATACCGTACTTTTTCTCGACTGGAGACGCAGTGCGATATAACCGGATCAGCTCCTGATCATCCGGATACTGTTCATAACGTTCTTTGTATTTGAGGATTTTCTCCTGCTTTTCCTGCGCTGCAGAAACAAAAAAATCGCCTAGATCTTTTACAAAGTCCCATAAAGACATGATATTGACCTCCTTAATATGTGTGAGTTATGTTCCTGTTTTTATTGTA
>JAFWAZ010000157.1 GCA_017507425.1 Oscillospiraceae bacterium
GCCTTGCAGCGCTGGGGCTCGTTCTGGAAGCCGCGCTCTGCGTAGAACTCCTGCTCACCGGCGGTGAAAGTGAACTCGTTGCCGCACTCTTTGCAAGTCAGAATCTTATCTTCGTACATTGTGTTTACCTCTCTTCGGTTAATTGAATTGCCCCGTGAATTACGCGGAGTTTGATTATTGCGACGGCGCGTGGCCGCTTTCGCTGTAGAGACTCTTGCGCGACGGGATTCGGAACAGAAGAAAGGGGACCGCTTCGACACTCAAGAGAACGGTGTGAAAAGCACCAATGCATGAATTATACACATGATTTATTGTCTTGTCAATAGTTTATTAACAAATTTGGAAAAAATCGGGAAGAATTGTGCAATATTACAAGCCCAAACTCAGCTGTCCCTGATAAGGGATCCCCAGATGGTCGTAGGCGCTCACGGTGACGCAGCGGCCCCGGGGGGTGCGGGTCAAAAAGCCCAGCTGCATCAGATAGGGCTCGTACACATCCTCCAGCGTCACGGCCTCCTCGCCGATGGTGGCGGCCAGCGTCTCCAGACCCACGGGGCCGCCGTTGTAGTGGCGGATGATGGCGGTGAGCATCCTCCGGTCGATGGCGTCCAGTCCCAGATGATCCACATCCAGCCGTTGGAGCGCCATGTCGGCGGCCTCCTTGGTGATGACGCCGTCACAGCAGACCTGCGCGAAATCCCGGACCCGCCGCAGGAAGCGGTTGGCGATTCGCGGCGTGCCCCGACTGCGGGATGCGATCTCATAGGCGCCCTTGGGGTCGATCTCCATGCCGAGGATGGTGGCCGAGCGGGTGACGATCTTGGAAAGCTCCTCGGGGGAGTACAGCTCCAGCCGCAGACTCACGCCGAAGCGGTCCCGCAGGGGCGCGGAGAGCTGACCGGCCCGGGTTGTGGCGCCCACGAGGGTGAATTTCGGCAGGTCGAGACGGATGGAGTTGGCACTGGGGCCCTTGCCGACGATGATGTCGATGGCAAAGTCCTCCATGGCGGGATAGAGGATCTCCTCCACCACCCGGTTGAGCCGGTGGATCTCGTCGATGAAGAGGATGTCGCCGGGATTCAGATTGGTCAGCAGGGCCGCCAGATCGCCGGGCTTCTCGATGGCGGGGCCGGAGGTGACCCGGATGCCCACGCCCATCTCGTTGGCGATGATGCCGGCGAGGGTCGTCTTGCCAAGGCCGGGAGGGCCGTAGAGCAATGTGTGATCCAGCGGCTCATTGCGCCGCCGTGCGGCCTCGAGATAGACCGAGAGATTGGCCTTGGCCTTCTCCTGACCGGTGTAGTCGGAGAGCAGCTTGGGCCGCAGACCGACTTCTGCCCCATCGGTGGCCATCTGCCGGGGAGAGATGATGGGAGCCGTGTCAAGTTCTTGGGAAAATTCAATACTCATGGAAACCTCCTGGGTAGAGATTGGAGAGTGGAGAGTTGAGATTGGAGATGGGAGCGGATGGGGAGAAGAGAAATCTTCACTCTCCACTCTTCAATCTCCAATCTTATCCTTTCATGACCATCTGCCGCAGGCCATATCTGACCATCTCCTCGGTGCTTGCATTGGGGTCGACGCCTTTGAGGGCGGCAGCCACCTCGGCGGCGGAGTAGCCCAGCTCCTGCAGCGCGGCGGAGGCAAGGGCGGTGCTGTTGGAAGCGGCGGGGACGGCGGCGGTCTTGACGCCGGAGAAATCCAGCTCCACATTGCTGCCGCCGACTTTGTCCTTCAGCTCCAGAATGATGCGCTGGGCGATTTTCTTGCCCACGCCCTGCGCCGCGGTCAGCAGCTTCTCGTCGCCGGTCATGACGGCGAGGGTAAAATTCTGGGGGCCTCCCGCGGACAGAATGGCAAGGGCCGCCTTGGGGCCCACGCCGGTGACGGAGGTTAAAAGCTCATAGCACCGCTGCTCCTCCCGGCTGGCGAAGCCGTAGAGGTCATGGGCATCCTCCCGGATGGATTCGCAGATGTAAAGCCGCGCGGTCTGATTCAGCTTCAGCTGGGCGGCGGTAAAGGCCGTGATCCGGCAGCCGTAGCCCACGCCGCCGCATTCCACGACAGCCAGCCCGGGCTCCAGAACCGTGATGGGGCCGTTTAAGTAGTAGATCATAGATACCTCCAAATGAGAGTGGAGATTGGAGAGTGGAGAGTGGAGAGTTGAGATAAAGAAGATCTCCAATCTTCACTCTCCACTCTTCACTCTGTTCAGCAGGCTGGTGCTCGACCGTGCGTGGCACAGGGCAATGGCAATGGCGTCGGCGGCATCATCGGGCTTGGGCATTTTCTCCAGCCGCAAAATCCGCCGGGTCATGTCCTGCACCTGATGCTTGGTGGCGTTGCCGTAGCCAACCACGGACTGCTTGACCTGCATGGGCTTGTAGGGGTACACCTGCAGCCCCGCCTGCCGGATGGCGAGCAATATCACGCCCCGGCTCTGGGCCACACCGATGCCGGTGGTGACGTTCTGGCCGAAGAACAGCTCCTCGATGGCCACACAGTCGGGTTTGCAGACCTGCAAAAGCTCGCGCATATCCTCGTAGATCATCTCCAGCCGCGCGGAGAAATCCGCGCCCGGAGGCGTGGTGATGGCGCCGCAGCGCAGGAGGGTAAACTGTCCCCGTTCCCCCTCGATCAGGCCGAAGCCAGTAGTCCCGTAGCCGGGATCAATGCCCAGAATCCGCATATCAAATCTGCGTCCGGAAAGGGGAGACGTATTCAAAAAAGTCCAAAGGACGGAGCTTTTCCATTGCAGTTCACCTCGCCTTATAGGATAGCACATTTGTTCAAAAATTAAAAGGGTTATTTTCACGAAATGCCACACCCGGCAGGGCAGTAATCGATTTTTGCATATTGATACATTTGCCTATTTACATTTGCTGGCAGATGGTGTATGATAACGGCGAACAGAGTAAGATGTTCCGCGTAAAGTGTCGCCGTGATGGGGAGTTGTACGGCGGACGAAGGCTCCGCGCCTGCGATGGAAGATCTGCACCCGCTGTTGCATACAGGTGGAAATCCTCCTTTATGTAGCATCGATACTCGGTTGGGTCAACGGCTGCATGGGCATCCGCGCCCCAACTGGTATTTCCGTCAAAATTTTGCTCCCCATCCGCATTTGCGGCTGGGGCTTTTTTGTTGGGATACCGACCGGAGCCATGCGCACAAGACACCGTCATCAAGGAGGTCAAACCTATGTCAAGAAACAAAAAATCCACTGCGCTCTACCCCCATCCTTTCTGTGCCGGCTACTGGCGTGATGCCCTCGCGGAGCTGAAGGATACCAAAATGCTGGTCTTCGCCGCCCTGATCGTGGCGCTGCGGGTGGCCCTGAAGACCATCATCCGCATCCCTCTGGGCCCCAGTCTGGACATCACCCCCGCCTTCATGGCCAACGCGCTGGGCGCCATGGTCTACGGCCCTGTGGTCGGTGCGCTGGGTGCCGTCGTCTCCGATGTTCTGGGCGTTCTGCTCCGGGGCGATACCTACTTCCTGCCCTATGTGCTGACGGAGATCTCCGGCAGCGTCATCTTCGGCCTGTTCTTCTACCGCCAGAAGATCACCCCCACCCGGGTCATCCTCAGCCGCTTCAGCATCTGCCTGTTTGTCAACATCCTGCTGCAGACTCCCATTGATATGCTGTTCCAGTATGTGACCTACGGCTACAACAACGTGGTCATCACCATCCCCCGGATCTTCAAGAACCTGTTCATGTTCCCGCTGGAGTCCGTGGTGCTGACCGTGTTCCTGTCCGCCATCCAGCCCATTACTTACCGGATGAAGCTGACCTACAACGCCGATGCCAAGCTCTCCTTCAATAAGAAGCAGATCGCCCTGCTGGCGGTGCTGGTGCTGGTGGGCGTGGCTTCCATCTTCGCTTATCTGCCCATGCATTACGGCAACACCTCCCTCTCCGCCTCCTACTCCACGGAGCAGCGCATCGAGGCCAATCGCTCCATGGATCCCATCATCCACGATAAGACCGACGACTGGGACGACGTGACCACCATGACCTGCGTGGAATCCGCCTACGGCAAATTCCTCAGCGATGAGGTCACCTACAACGTGGCCGTCTACACCGTGGCCGAGGGTGTGGAGCTGGACGACAGCATCTGGAAGCTGTCCAAATCCAAGGCCGCTGCCCATGAATCCCTGACCCGTGTGGCCACCGCCACCGTCGTGGTCAACGAAAAGACCGGCGAGGTCATCAGCTTCGTCATCGAATAACCATCCAGCCGGGCGGGGCAGACCCGCCCGGCATTTTCTATGAAAGGAAATCAAACCATGAATGTGCAGCAGTGCATCGAATACATCCACAGCAAATTCCGCAAGGGCAGCATCCCCGGACTGCACCGGATCGGGGAGCTTCTGGACATGCTGGGAAATCCCCAGAAGGAACTGAAATTCATCCACATCGCCGGAACCAACGGCAAGGGCAGCACCGCCGCCATGTCTGCGTCCATCCTCAACGCCGCCGGCTACCGGACGGGTCTGTTCACCTCTCCCTATATCTACCGCTTCCATGAGCGCATTCAGTTCTGCGGTGAGCAGATCGCAGACGGGGATCTGGTGGAGGTGGTCAATCACATCTACCCCTATGCCGAGCGTATGGCTGACCCTCCCACGGAGTTCGAGCTGGTCTGTGCCGTTGCATTTGAGTATTACCGCCGCAAAAAAGCCGATATCATCGTGCTGGAGTGCGGCATGGGCGGTCTGATGGACGCCACCAATATCATCCCGTCTCCCGAGGTCGCCGTCATCACCAACATCGGTCTGGATCACACGGACATGCTGGGCGATACGCTGGAGCTGATCGCCGGAGCCAAGGCGGGCATCTTCAAGGAGGGCTCCCATGCCGTGATCTACCGGGGTACTGCCGGCGTGGAGCAGGTCTTCGAGGACGCCTGCGCCGAAAAACAGATCCCGCTCCGAAAAGCGGATTTCGATACGCTGGTCTGCCGGGAGCGGAGCCTGTTCGGTCAGGTCTTCGACTGCGGTGACCGCAAGGGCATCGAGCTGCCCCTGCTGGGCGAGCATCAGATGTTCAATGCCTCCGTGGTGCTCTCCGTCATGGATGCTCTCACCGAGCGAGGGTGGGCCATCAGCGAGGCACACATCCGTGAGGGCATGAAAACCGTCACATGGCCCGGCCGGTTTGACATCGTCTGCCGGGATCCTCTGTTCATCATCGACGGCGGCCACAATCCCCAGTGCATTGAAGCTCTGGTGAAGAACATCCGGGACTATCTGGCGGGCCGCCGGGTCATCGCCTTGGTTGGCGTGCTGGCGGACAAGGACTATGCGGATATGTTCCGTCCGGTCATGGAGCTGGTGGAGCAGTTCGTCTGCATCACCCCCGATTCGCCCCGAAAGCTGGAGGCCGACGACCTTGCCCGCTATCTGCGGGGCGTGGGTGCAGAGGCCGAGGGCTGCGGTGAAATGGAAAACGGCATCCGCCGCTGTCTGGAGCTGGCAGGCTCTGACGGCGTAGTGCTGTGCTTCGGCTCCCTGTATTCCATCGGTGCCGTCAAGGCAGCGCTGGACGCTGTCCTCGCGGAGTAAACAGAACAAAAGCGCACCGATTCCGGTGCGCTTTTTCTTGCGGTTTTGGGCAGAATATGGTATCATGACGGAAATGAAAACATGGAGGATGAATCATGTTCAACGGCTACTCCGCTGCTGCGGTGGATTTTCTCTGGGGCATCCGGTTCAACAACAACCGGGAATGGTTCCTCGAGCACAAAAAAGACTATACCGAACACCTCTACGGCCCCACCAAGGAGCTGGGCGCCCATCTGTTCGAGCCCTTTCTGGACACCCCCGGCCTGCTGTGCAAGGTCAGCCGCATCTACCGGGACGCCCGGCTCCATCCGCCGGTGCCCTACAAGGAGAGCCTGTGGATCTGCATCCGCCATGATGTGGAGTGGTGGGCGGAGAATCCCTGCCTGTATTTCGAGATCAACCCCGACGGCGTCCACTACGGCTGCTTCTTCTGGCATCCCAAGACCGCCGCGCTGGAGGCTTTCCGCAGGGAGATCGCCCGGGATCCGGATACTTTCTTAAATGTCGTGGAACAGGTGGAGCGCGACACCGGCGTCACGATCACCGCCGAGGAGTACAAGCGCCCCAAGCCCTGCCCCGACGAAAGACTGGAGCGCTTCTACCGCTGGAAGGGCCAGATCGGCTGCACCGTCCACGAGGACTTTTCCGAAGCCACCTTCGGCCCCGCCCTCGGCGACCGGGTCCGGGACTTCCTCGTGGCCGCCATGCCCCTGATGGAATACATGAGCCGCTTTACTGCATAATTGTGATAGTTTGGTTTGGGTGTTGTAGGGAACGGTTATGACCGTTCCGCGGCAAAATCCATCAGATGGAACCGGCTTGGGCGAATTCGCAGCATCTTGCTGCGATCGTATCGGAAGATGAAAGAAGAATTCCCTGCTGCGGAAAGCAGCAGGGAATTTTAGTATCAGATGGAGGGAACAGGCGTGGGCCGGTCGGGGTCAAAGACCTCGTTTACGTCAAACAGGTCAGCCACTTTCTTGGGGGTGTACCACATCCGGTAGCCGTCCAGATTGCGCCGTCCGCCGCGGAAGTAGTCATCGCCCAGCTGCTGCCATGCCACGTGACTGTCCACGTTGTAGAAGTAGCGGTAGCCGTCCTCGTAGAGGGTCTTGAACTTGGGGTTGTCAAAGGTATACTTGCCGATGCCCTCGATGTCGGAGCCGTTGGGGTAGAGGATGATGTCGCAGTCGCCGATGATGGGCTGGACGGTCTGCTCCCACTTGTCAGAGTCGGCGGCCACCTTCTCGGCGGAGATGTTGCCGTAGGAGGGATGACCGTAGGAGTGGCTGGCCAGGATCCAGCCGTGCTCGCGCAGACACTGGGCCACGGCCCTGGCGTCCTCGCATTCCTTTTGGTAGGCCTCGGTGCCCAGGTCGTCCTCGTAGGCGGGCTTGGTGCGGTAGCCGAAGACGCCCTCATAGCCGGTCATGCCCAGGATGGCTCTCGCGCCTCGGTAGGAGAAGTCGGGATGCTCCTGAATGAAATCCTCCAAAATGGGCACCAGATCGTAGGAACCCACCAGAATATTGCCGTCGGCGTCCATGTACTCGCAGGTGGGGTAGCCGTCCTCGCCGATGATGATCTTGTGGGCGAAGCCGTCGCCGTCGGCGTGGGGCACGGCGGGGCGCTCATAATCGGGATCCACGTCGCCGATCATGTAGCCGTAGTAGTTGACGTCGTCCTGACTCATGACGAAGGGGGTCTTGCCCTCGGGGAGCCAGATCTCGCCGTACTTCATCTTCGTCTGGCCGTTTTCGTCCACATATTCGTAGGCGATATCATAGGGGGATACCAGAACGTAGCCCCGCTCGTACATGCTCTCCATCATCTTCAGGAATTCGGGGATGGTGGTCATGTACTGGTTGTAGCCGGCCTCGGTGTAGTCGCCGTCGAAGCAGCGGGCGTTGTCCACCACCAGCGTGTGGAAGAACACATGGGTGATGTTCTGCATGTCGTGCCACTTGACCAGCTTCTGGGCCTCGGCCTCGTACTCGCTCACCCGGGACTGGTAGGAGGAGCTGGATGCAAAATAGCTGCTTTCGCGCAGGAGCTGGGCTGCACCCTCGTAGTCGAAGCCGGCGGCGAGGAAGTCCGCCTGCTTCAGCAGCTCATCCTCCGGAGGCTCGGGGGGTGCGGTGGTCTCCGGCGGCTGGGTGTCCGCGGGGCCGGTGGACTGGGGAGGCGTGGACTCGGCGGGATCCTTCTCAAAGAATCCCATCACGGCACTTGCGGTGCAGCGCACCATGCCGAAGAGGATCGCAGCCAGCACCAGACAGATCAGCACAAAGCGGATCAGGGGCCAGTTGCGCCAGAGGGTATAGGTCAGCTTGTTGGTTACCCACTTGGGGCGCCGGGGTTTCCTGCGCCGCCGAGGGTTGGGAGCACTCTGATTGCGGTTGGGTTCGCTCATGGGATCGGCCTCCTTTGAGGATTAGATAGTGTGTACATCATACCCCTTTTTCCGACGGATTTCAACTACAATCCGTAATAATTGGAAAATTAAGAATTCTTAAGATGCTTTTTGGAGTGGGGGAGGAAGCGGGGACTGGCCTGCGTGCCGACCCTTCCTGTTTTCCTCCATTGAC
This sequence comes from Oscillospiraceae bacterium, assembly GCA_017507425.1. GTDB lineage: Bacteria > Bacillota > Clostridia > Oscillospirales > Oscillospiraceae > Faecousia. The sequence continues at coordinate 8,154 of JAFWAZ010000157.1, forward strand.
AGGGCTTTCGAGCGGTGCTACAATAGAAACGGATAAAAATTTTCCCGAAGGAGGAAAACTAACATGAGTGTTCTTACCGATCTGATCTACGGCGGCTCCAACGCCGTGGCCGGTCTGACCGAGGGTGCGGTCAACGCTGCCATCGAGAAGTACGGCGCAGACCATCCCATCGCATTCCCCGGCACCGCCTATTATTTCCCCACCATTTACGCCGCCACCGGCGTGAAGGTCAAGACGCTGGGCGACCTCGTCCCCTGCGTCGGCGTCCTGAAGAGCCTGATCACCAATCAGGAGGATCTGGGTCAGGCCCTGAATGCCGGCCTTGCCACCGCCGTGGGCGCCGAGATCATCGAGGGCCTGAAGTGGGCCGAGTCCGAGAATCCCTATGAAAACGAGTCCGGCATCGGCTTCGTGCCCGATCCCATCATCCGCTCCCTCGGCGTGCCTCTGGTCACCGGCGATATCCCCGGCGTGGCCGTGGTTCTGGGCAAGGCCGAGAACCC
>JAFWAZ010000158.1 GCA_017507425.1 Oscillospiraceae bacterium
CTTTCGGTCATTTCGTTATACAGGTCATTACCTTCACGGGTGCGTTCGCCGACACCGGTGAACACGGAGTAGCCGTTGTGAGCGGTGGCGATGTTGTAGATCAGCTCCTGAATCAGAACGGTCTTGCCAACACCTGCGCCGCCGAACAGACCGATCTTACCGCCCTTGGCGTAGGGGCAGATCAGGTCGATGACCTTGATGCCGGTTTCCAGGATCTCGGTGGCGGGCTGCTGCTCTTCGTAAGCGGGAGCGGGGCGGTGGATGGGCCACTTCTCAGCAGTCTGGGCAGCGGGCTTGTTGTCGATGGGCTGACCCAGCAGGTTGAACACACGGCCCAAGCACTCCTCACCCACAGGGACGGAGATAGCGGCACCGGTATCCACTGCCTCTGCGCCGCGCTGCAGACCGTCGGTGGAGGACATGGCGATGCAGCGGACCACATTGTCGCCGATGTGCTGGGCGACTTCGGCCACGATGATGTTGTCGCCGTTTTTGACCTCGATGGCATTGTTCAGCAGGGGCAGATGCTCATCGGCGTAACGGATGTCAAGAACAGGACCCATAACCTGGATCACAGTTCCGGTGTTTTTGGACATGGGTATTTCAACTCCTTAAATTAGAGTGTCATTGCGAACCAGTGCGCACACTGGTGTGGCAATCTCCCGGAATTTCCGGGATACTACGTCTAACCGGGGGATTCCCACGCCAGTCTGAGGACTGGCTCGGAATGACGTAAAGGATTAAGATCCGGCTACGATCTCGGTGATCTCCTGGGTGATGGCGGCCTGACGGGCCCGGTTGAACTTCAGACTCAGGTCGGCGATCATATCATCGGCATTGGAGGTAGCCGAATCCATGGCGGTACGGCGGGCAGCCTGCTCAGCGGCACGGCTTTCACAGAGGGCACCATAGAGAATGCCACCCAGATACTCGGGAACGATGGAGGCGAAGACCTCCTCGGGACCGGGTTCATAGATGGTATCGCTGTGGATAGAAGCAACGGCCTGATTGATTTCATCGTCCTTCTTCAGGGGCAGCAGCTTCTGCGCCGTGGGAACCTGGGAAAGGACGGAGACAAAATTGGTGTAGGCGATATGCACCTCGTCAAATTCTCCGTTCAGGAAGGCCTTGCTCAAATTCTTGGCCATGGAGAAGCAGTCGCCAATGCCCACGGAGGCCGCTTCGGAATACAGTTCCGTAAAGGCGGGGATCCGGCGGCTGCGGAAGAACTCCACGCACCTTTTGCCGATGGGCAGAACGACAGCGTCCTTACCCTTCAGCTCGGCTTCCACCATCTTCAGGATATTGCTGTTGTAGCCGCCGGCAAGACCGCGGTCGCCGGCAATTACGATATAAAGCGTTTTGTTTACGGGACGCTCCTGCAGATAAGGGGAGGAGAAATCCCGGTTGTTTTCCAGAATGTCGTGGATCGTAGCGGAGAGGATCTGGAAATAGGGGCGGGATGCGGAGATCTGAGCCTGGGCACGGCGGAGCTTGGAGGAAGCCACCATTTCCATGGCTTTGGTGATCTGCCGGGTGGACTCCATGCTTCGGATGCGGTTTTTGATCTCCTTTGTGGAAACGCCAGCCATTTAAGCGCCTCCTTCCTTAGTTCGCAGCGGTAAATTCAGCCACCAGCTCTTCAATTGCGGTCTTCAGAGCGTCTTCGGTGTCCTTTTCCAGCTTGCCGGTGGTGCGGATGGCCTCCAGAACGGCATAGTGACGGCTGTCCATATGCTCCTGCAGACGCTTCTGGAACTCGGGGATCTGGTCAACTTCCACATTGGCCAGGTAACCTTTGGTGACAGCGTAGATGATGCACACCTGATGGGCCACTTCCACGGGGGCGTTGTTGCGCTGCTTCAGCACACCCACGATCCGCTCACCCAGAGCAAGACGGCTCTTGGTATCGGCATCCAGGTCGGAGCCGAACTGGGCAAAGGACTGCAGCTCCCGGTACTGGGAGTACAGCAGTTTCAGGGAGCCTGCCACCTTCTTCATGGCCTTGATCTGGGCGTCGCCGCCAACACGGGAGACGGAGATACCGGGGTTCACGGCGGGCATAACGCCGGAATTAAACAGCTCGGTCTCCAGGAAGATCTGGCCATCGGTGATGGAGATGACGTTGGTGGGAATGTAGGCGGAAACGTCACCGGCCTGGGTCTCGATGATGGGCAGTGCGGTGAGAGAGCCGCCGCCTAAGTCAGGGGACAGCTGTGCCGCACGCTCAAGGAGACGGGAGTGCAGGTAGAAAACGTCGCCGGGGTAGGCTTCCCGTCCGGGGGGACGGCGGATCAGAAGGGAAATGGCACGGTAGGCCACGGCGTGCTTACTGAGGTCGTCGTAGATGACAAGAACGTCCTTGCCCTGGTGCATGAAATGCTCACCCATGGAGCAGCCGGCGTAGGGGGCGATGAACTGCATGGGGGCCAGCTCGGAAGCGGTGGCGGAAACCACGATGGTGTAGTCCATGGCGCCGCCCACAGTCAGATTTTCCACCAGCTGGGCAACGGTGGAGCGCTTCTGGCCGATGGCCACGTAGATACAGATACAGTTCTTGCCCTTCTGGTTCAGAATGGTATCAGTGGCGATGGTGGTCTTGCC
>JAFWAZ010000159.1 GCA_017507425.1 Oscillospiraceae bacterium
AGAAGATCCTGCCCATGATCGGCAAGTACCACATCACCACTTTCTGCGCGCCCCCCACCATGTACCGGATGCTGGCGAAGCAGGATCTGAGCCGCTTCGACCTGAGCTCCATCGAGCACGCCTCCACCGCCGGCGAGGCCCTGAACCCCGAGGTCTATCAGCAGTTCAAGGCTGCCACCGGCCTGTCCATCATGGAGGGCTTCGGCCAGTCCGAGTCCACCCTGATCATCGGCAACCTCAACGGCTCCAGCCACAAGCTGGGCTCCATGGGCAAGCCCGTACCCCTGTACGATGTCCACCTCCTCGACCCCGACGGAAAGGAAGTGGACACCGGTGAGACCGGCGAGATCTGCATCAATATTTCCAAGGGCCTGCCCTGCGGCCTGAGCTACGGCTACGAGGGCAACGCCGAGGAGACCGCCAAGAACTGGCGGGACGGCTTCTACCACACCGGCGACGTGGCGTGGCGGGATGAGGACGGCTTCTACTGGTACGTGGGCCGGGCCGACGATGTCATCAAGTCCTCCGGCTACCGCATCGGACCCTTTGAGATCGAGTCCACCATCATGGAGCTGCCCTATGTCCTCGAGTGCGGCGTCTCCGCCGCCCCCGACCCCATCCGCGGTCAGGTGGTCAAGGCCTCCATCGTTCTGGTCAAGGGCACCGAGGGTACCGACGAGCTGAAAAAGGAAATTCAGAACTACGTCAAGCGCCGCACCGCCCCCTACAAGTACCCCAGAATCGTCGAATTCAAGGACGAGCTGCCGAAGACCGCCAGCGGCAAGATCATCAGAAAGAAATTGTAAGAAAAACACCTGTAGGGGACGGCGTCCTCGACGTCCCGTCCGCCGTAAGGCGGCAGTTCGGTACGGCTTCCGAAAATTTGCCCATCGAGGTAAAATTTTCAGTCGGGCTGTCGAGGACGCCAGCCCCTACGGATAGGAAACATACCCCAGGAGCAACAACCATGGAACACAAGCGATTAACCCTTTTCGCCGGTCATTACGGCAGCGGCAAGACCAACATTGCCGTCAACTACGCGCTGAAGCTTGCAGCCGAGGGAAAGCAGGTCTGCATCGCGGATCTGGACATTGTCAATCCCTATTTCCGCACCAAGGATTCTGCAAAAGAGCTGGAAGCGGCCGGCGTCCACCTGATCTCTCCCCAGTTTGCCAACTCCAACGTGGATCTTCCGGCGCTCCCCGCCGAGGCCTACCGGCTGGTGACGGACCGGAGCACCTACGGCATCATGGACATCGGCGGCGACGACCGGGGCGCCTACGCGCTGGGCCGGTATGTGCCCGGCATTCTGGAGGAGAACAACTACCGGATGATCTTCGTTGCCAATGCATCCCGCCCCCTGACGAGAACCCCGGAGGATGCTCTGGAGGTCATGCGGGAGATCGAAGCCGCCTGCGGCCTGCGCTTCACCGACCTCATCAACAATACCAACCTCGGCGACCTGACCACCCCTGAAACCGTCCTCGCGGCGAGCGGGTACATGGAGGAGCTGAGCAAGCTCAGTGGTCTTCCCATCTTCGCCACCACCGCCAAGACCGATGTGGCCGCCGCGCTGGAGATCGACAACGTCCTGCCCTTACAGCTGCAGGAAAAATACTTTGATTTACCTTCCCAGAAGCCGGGCAACCGACCTCTGTGGGGATAAAAACACCCAAGGAGGAAATTTCTATGCCGAAACTTACATTCAACACCGATCTGTGCAAGGGCTGCGGCCTGTGCGTCAGCGCCTGTCCCAAGGGCTGCCTCGCCATCGACACCGACCAGATCAACAAGAAAGGCTATTCCCCCGCCGTGATGGTCCATGAGGACAAGTGCATCGGCTGCGCCTTCTGCGCCACCATGTGCCCCGACTGCATCATCACCGTGGAGAAATAAGGAGGTACTTAACATGGCTGAACTCGTTTTGATGAAGGGCAACGAGGCCATCGCAGAGGCTGCGATCCGGGCCGGCTGCCGTCACTACTTCGGTTATCCCATCACTCCCCAGACCGAGATCGCCGCTTACATGGCCAAGAAGATGCCCAAGATCGGCGGCGTCTTCCTGCAGGCGGAGAGTGAGATCGCATCCATCAACATGGTCTACGGCGCCGCCGCCACCGGCTGCCGCGTCATGACCTCCTCTTCTTCCCCCGGAATCTCCCTGAAGGCCGAGGGCCTGAGCTACATCGCCGGTTCCGACGTCCCCGCTCTGGTGGTCAATGTCCAGCGCGGCGGCCCCGGCCTCGGCGGCATCCAGCCCAGCCAGTCCGACTATTTTCAGGCCACCAAGGGCGGCGGCCACGGCGACTACCGCATGATCGTCCTCGCCCCCGCCTCCGTTCAGGAGATGGCATCCCTGACCATCAAGGGCTTCAATCTGGCGGACAAGTACCGCATGACCTCCATGATCCTCGCCGACGGCACCATCGGCCAGATGATGGAGCCCATCAGCTTCGAGGACGCCGAGATCGAGAAGTACGAGAAGCCCTGGGCCCTGACCGGCACCAACTGCGAGCGCAAGCACAACATCGTCAACTCCCTGTACCTGCAACCCGACGCGCTGGAGAAGACCAACTTCGAGCGCTACGAGCGCTACAAGGTCGTCGAAGAGAACGAGCCCATGTGGGAGGAGTACATGATGGACGACGCCGAAATCTGCGTCGTGGCCTTCGGCATCGCCTCCCGCGTGGCCAAGAATGCCGTCGTCGCCGCCCGGGCCGAGGGCATTAAGGTGGGCCTGATCCGTCCCATCACCCTGTGGCCCTTCCCCACCAAGGCCCTGCGCGCTGCTGCCGACAAGTGCAAGGCATTTGTGTCCGTGGAGCTGAGCATGGGTCAGATGATCGAGGACGTGCGCCTTGCCACCGAGTGTCTGCGTCCCGTTTCCCTGTGCAACCGCGCAGGCGGCATGATCCCCAGCCCCGATCAGGTGCTGGAGTCCATCCGCGCGGCTCAGAAAGGAGTGTAATCAACCATGGCTGTTGTTTTTGAGAAACCCAAGGCACTGACCAATGTGCCCCTGCATTACTGTCCCGGCTGCCCCCACGGCATCATCCACCGTCTGGTGGCCGAAGCCATCGACGAGCTGGGCATCGAGGGCAAGACCATCGGCGTGGCCCCCGTCGGCTGCGCGGTCATGGCCTATGACTACTTCGCCTGCGACATGATCGAGGCCCCCCATGGCCGCGCCCCCGCGGTTGCCACCGGCATCAAGCGCTGCCGTCCCGAGAACGTGGTCTTCACCTATCAGGGTGACGGCGATCTGGCCTCCATCGGCATGGCGGAAACCGTCCACTCCGCCGCCCGCAACGAGAACATCACCGTCATCTTCGTCAACAATGCCATCTACGGCATGACCGGCGGCCAGATGGCTCCTACTTCTCTGCCCGGTCAGGTGACCCAGACCTCCCCCTACGGCCGCGACGTCAACCACTGCGGCTGGCCCATCCGTGTCTCCGAGATGCTCTCCACGCTGGAGGGTCCCGAGTTCATCGCCCGTGTGGCCGTGAACAACGTCAAGAACGTCAAGAACGCCAAGAAGGTCATCAAGAAGGCCTTCCAGAACCAGATCGAGGGCAAGGGCTTCTCTCTGGTGGAGGTGGTTTCCGCCTGTCCCACCAACTGGGGTATGACCCCCCAGAAGGCGCTGGAGTGGGTCGAGAGCGACATGCTGCCCTACTATCCCATCGGCGTCTACAAGGACCGCACCGCTGCAAAGGAGGGCAAGTAATATGGCTGCTACTTCCATTCTTCTCGCCGGCTTCGGCGGTCAGGGCGTCCTCTTCGCCGGTAAGTTCCTCGCCTACAAGGGCATGGTGCAGGGCAAGCAGCTTTCCTGGCTGCCCTCCTACGGCCCCGAGATGCGCGGCGGCACCGCCAACTGCTCCGTCATCCTCTCCGACACCCCCGTGGGCAGCCCCATCATCACCAATCCCGACGTGCTGGTGGCCATGAACCTGCCCAGTCTTCAGAAATTCGTGGATGCTGTCGTCCCCGGCGGCAAGATCATTCTCGACTCCACCCTCATCGACGCCAAGGTGGAGCGCGATGACATCGAGGTCTTCTATGTCCCCGCCACCCAGATGGCCAAGGACGCAGGCTTCGCCACCCTCTCCAACATGATCCTCACCGGCAAGGTGCTCAAGGAGATCGACATTGTGTCCTATGAGGGCAACCGGGAGACTCTGGAGTCCTTCATCCCCGCCAAGAAGGCCGGCCTGATCGACATGAACCTGCAGGCCCTGCAGATCGGCTACGAGCTGTAATTCCGAATACAAGTGTAGGGGTCGGCGTCCCCGACGACCCGACAGAAAATTTGACCTCGATGGGCAAATTTTCTGACATGTACCGAACTGCCGCCTTCGGCGGACGGGACGTCGAGGACGCCGTCCCCTACGAATCCCGCAATATCCTTATCATTGAAAGGAAGCGTTTTCCATGCTTGATATCAAAATCGTTAAGACCGAAACCCCCAAGGAAAAGCCCGCCAAGGGCCAGAAGCTGGGCTTCGGCAAGATCTTCACGGATCACATGTTCGTCATGAACTACACCGAGGGTCAGGGCTGGCATGACGCCCGCGTTGTCCCCTTCCAGAATATCTCCCTGTCTCCCGCTGCCATGGTCTACCACTACGGTCAGGAGATGTTTGAGGGCCTGAAGGCCTACAAGGGCGCCGACGGCGAGGTCTACCTGTTCCGCCCCGACATGAATGCCAAGCGCACCAACGCCTCCAACGAGCGTCTCGTGATCCCCCAGCTGCCCGAGGAGGACTTCGTGCAGGCGGTCAAGGCTGTGGTCGACGTGGATCGGGACTGGGTCCCCACCGAGCCCGGCACTTCCCTGTACATCCGCCCCTTCATCATCGCCACCGATGAGTTCCTGGGCGTTGCCCCCTCCAAGACCTACCTGTTTATGATCATCCTGTCCCCGAGCGGTGCCTACTACGAGTCCGGTCTGGCCCCTGTGGGCATCTGGATCGAGGACGAGTACGTCCGGGCCGTCCGCGGCGGCATGGGCTTTGCCAAGACCGGCGGCAACTACGCCGCATCCCTGATCGCCCAGCAGAAGGCCCATGACGCGGGCTACTCTCAGGTTCTGTGGCTGGACGGCGTGGAGCGCAAGTACATCGAGGAAG
>JAFWAZ010000160.1 GCA_017507425.1 Oscillospiraceae bacterium
AGCCCATGTTGCTCTGCATCAGCATCTCGGCGACACCGGAGGTCATGCCAAAGTTGCCGTCAATCTGGAAGGGAGCGTGGGAATCCCACAGGTTGGGGTAAATGCCGCCCTTGAACAGGTTGCCGATCAGCTCGTGGGCCTTGTTGCCCTCACCCAGACGGGCCCAGGTGTTGATACGCTGACCCATGCCCCAGCCGGTGGAGTTGTCGGTACGGTAGTCCATGGAGACCTTGGCAGCGGCGACCCACTCGGGGTTGCGCTGGACCAGATCGCCGGGGAACAGACCCAGCATATGGGACAGGTGACGGTGGCCGGCAGCGTCGGCGCCCTGAGAGTTCATGCTGTCGATGGTGGTCTCCTCGTACCACTCCTTCAGCTGGCCGGAATCACCGACCTCGATGGGGCCCTTCAGATTGGCCTGATTGGCCTTCCATGTCTCGACCAGATCGGCGTCAACGCCCAGAGTCTCAGCGGCGATGACGGTATCCTCGTAAAGCTGCCAGACAAGGGACTGCTCGTAGGTGTTGCCCAGAGTATAGGGGCCATGCTCGGGGGAGTAGGCAGGTGCAGAGACCAGCTTGCCGTCAGCATCCTCGATGAGGATGGCGTCGTAGAACTGGGCCTCTTCCTTCATCATGGGGTAGAGGTACTCTTCCATGAACTCCACGTCGCCGGTGTACTCATAGTACTCCCAGCAGTTCTGGATGATCCAAGGCACGGCTGCGGGAGACCAGCCCCAGGAGAACGCCCAGCCGGGACAGGTCCAGCCGAAGGGGGTATTCTGGGTGTGGGCGCTGAAGCCAACATCCACGCCGTTGTAAATCTTTGCGGTGATGCGGCCGGGCTCACGGAGGGAATCCACGTAATCGATCAGAGGCAGTGCGCACTCAGCCAGATTGGTGGAGTAGGTGGGCCAGTAGTTCATCTGAAGATTGACATTCATATGATAGTCAGAGGCCCAGGGGGGATTGTTCAGGAAGTTCCAGACACCCTGCAGGTTGGAGGGCAGCTGGGAATCCTCACGGGAGGAGGCGATGGTCAGGTAGCGGCCGTACTGGAACAGCATGACCTCCAGCTGACGCTTCTCAGCCTCGGAAGCGGAGCCGTTCTTGTAAGAAGCCAGCAGCTGATCGGTGGTCAGCTCGGAAACGGTCTGACCCAGATCCAGCTCCACGCGGTCAAACAGCTCCTTGTAGTCTTCCAGATGGGAAGCCTTGACAGCCTCGTAGCCGTTATCGACTGCTGCGTCCACATCGGCCTTGACTCTTGCAGCCAGCTCCGCATCGGTCTCGCCGGTGCGGTAGTAGTAGTCGTCAGTGCCGGCCTCATTCCAGAAGGTGTTCTTGTAGTCGGTGGCGGCGGACAGATAGACGGTGATGGCGTCCGCGCCCGCAACAGTCAGCTTGCTGCCGGAGCCGGTAACACTGCCGCCCTCGGGAACGACGGTCAGGTAGGAGGCGTACTTCAGCTGATTGTCGCTGATCTGGCCGTTCAGGACCAGCGTGTTGTTGCCTTCGACCACGGTGGTGCCATTCTGCTTGGAGGTGAAGCGCACATCCAGATTCAGCTTGGCGGGGCCGTTGGCCTCCAGACGGGCCACCAGAACATTGTCATCATGGCTGATGAAATACTCTCTGGTGTACTCGGTGCCGTTCTCGGCAAAGGAGACGGAGGCGATACCGGTAGTCAGATCCAGATCTCTCTCATATGCGGAAACATTGGTGGAGATGCCGGTGAAATCGAACCAGATGTCGCCCCAGGGCTGGTATGCGCCGTAGCCCTGATCGGTACCGACCAGTCTGTTACACAGGCTGACAGCCTGACTGGTTTTACCGGCAAGGAACAGCTCCTGAACCTGCTTCATGATGGCACCGTTCTGTCCATTGTTCTGAACGTTACCGCCCATGTAGTTGGGACGGGAAGAGCTGGGACCGCCGGTCCACAGGGTCTTTTCGTTGAAGGTCAGATGCTCGCTTACGATCTCGCCGTAAACGTTTGCGCCCATATCGCCGTTGCCGATGGGCAGGGTCTGCTGCTGCCAGGTGTTGGAACCGTCAGCATTGCTGTAGCCGGAGCCGGGACTCAGGATGTTGGTACCCTGAGATGCGGGCTCGTCATACCACAGCCGGAGCGGATTGCCATAGGTCTCTTCCGCCCGGACAGGGATCGCAGATGCGGGCAGCAGCGTCACGATCATCGCGACGGCAACCAGCAGGGCTGCAATCTTCTTCGAGATTTTCATATTTTTTCCTCCTTTTTTGATTACCGCCGGAGCTTTGCTCCGGTGGCCGGTTCTGCGGGCTTCCAAAACCCACAGTCCTTCCCGATAAAATGAGCCGTGCTTCCCGATGCACCAACCCCATTCTATACATTGTTCATTATAGACAGAAACAGCTCCCATTGCAAGATGTTTTTGTGATTTTTATATCAATCCGAATTTGCGCAGGCAAAGAGAAAAGCCGTCAGCAGCTATGACGCTGCTGACGGCTTCAGACTGTAGAAAAAGCCTCGCAGAGTTTGCCGCGTTAGCGGCAAATGAATTCTAAATCATTTTCTGTCGGGGCGTGTACCTGACAGAAAATACTTCTCAGGCTGCAAGTGTGGAATTTGTCTGCCGCAGGCAGACAAATTATGCGCGCAGCAGACTGCAAAAAACTGGCGGAAAAGGCCGGAGGCCTTTTTCGACAAGCTCGAATCCGCCCTTTCGGGCGGATCTTCATGTTTACGGTTTTTCCTCCCACCGGCGGTAGCTGCTGCGCTCGATGATGCGGTGGGGGACGACGACCTTGGAGGTGGTCAGGTTGGGGTTCTCCACATGGTTGATGATCTGGTTTGCAGCTTCCTGACCCAACAGATAGGAGTTGATGTCCACAGCGGTGAGCTGCGGGGAGGTCAGCTGGGCGTAAAGGGAATTGTTGAAGGCGATGATGGAGACGTCATCGGGGATCCGCAGTCCCTTCTGGATGCATAAGCGTTCCAGAGACAGTGCCAGCATATCGTCGCTGACCACGAAAGCCGTAGGACGCTCCGGGCTGTCCAGAAGCCGCTCCAGATGGGTCACCGCCGAGGAATGGACCCCCTCCATTTCCACGGAATACTCAGGTTTCGCAGGAAGCTGATGAAGCAGCAGGGAGAGCTGGTATCCCGCCCGACGGTCGGCGGCGTAGAGGTAATCGTTCTTGCTGCCGATGTAGCCGATGCGCCGGTGGCCCAGATCGTACAGATAATCCGTTGCCTCCCGGCCCGCCAGCAGATTGTCATTGTCGATGCAGACCGTCTGCCCCGCCATGTCACTGGGCTTGCCCACGACCACATACAGCAGTCCGTGCTCGCAGAGGTACTCCACCACAAAATCATCCCGCTTGGAGTAGAGCAGGATGAAGCCATCCACCCGTCCGCTGCGGTGCAGCGTCTGGATGGAGCGCAGCAGCTCATGGTCATTGGAGCCGGTGACTACGGTGCTGGCCACACTGCGCTGGTTGCAGATCTGGCTGATGCCCCGGATGGCCTTCAGGTAGAACGCGTTTTCGTAGGCATCCCGGTCCGAGGGCGGCAGCACAATGGCAATGGACTTCACCGTGGGAACCGTCTGAGGCTCTGGTGCAGCGGTGGGAACAACATAGCCCAGCTCCGCCATGGCCCTGCGAACCTTATCTTGGGTTTCTGCGCTGATTGCAGGGTTGTTGTTGCACACACGGGACACGGTGGAGGGAGAGACACCGGCATATTTTGCTACATCTTTTACGGTAACGCCCATTGTTGCACATCCTTTTATGAAATGTCAGTAACCGTTTATGCAAACGTTACATTATGTTTCATTATATCGAAAAACGATTCCAAAGTCAATTGTATTATTCTGTGCAGGATAAATGTGGATTTTAAAAGCAAAAAAATGCACAAAATCGGTCCCGAAGTTTGTATATAATGTAGAACCGGAAATCTCCCCAAAAAAAGTTCTTGATTTATCCGTAAAGATGGTATACTATGATTGCAGAAACGTTGCAGAAACGTTGCAGAAAACAGAATAAAGGAGACACAACATGAGCAGCAAAACCGAAACCGGACTCAAGTCCATTCTGGCACCGCTCAGCGGTCAGGCAATCCCTCTGGAGCAGGTTCCGGATGATGTGTTCGCCCAAAAGATTCTGGGTGATGGCATCGCAATCATTCCCACCGACGGCAAGATCTACGCGCCCGTCGACGGAGAAATCGCCACTGTCGCTGAAACCCTCCACGCCTATGGCTTCGCTTCCGAAGATGGACTGGAGATTCTTGTCCATGTGGGTCTGGACAGCGTCAAGCTGAAGGGTGAAGGCTTTACCAGCCATGTTCAGGTGGGCGACAAGGTGAAGGCTGGCCAGCTGGTAGCTGAGGTCGATCTGAAGTACCTGATCAGTCAGGGCATCTCTGCGATCACGCCCGTTGTGATCTGCGAGGGTGCTGAGGGTGCAGCGCTGGATACCGCGGCCGGTGATGTGAAGGCCGGAAAAACCAAGGTCATTTCACTGGGTAAGGAACAGGCCGCTGCAGCGGAAACTGCAGCAGAGGCGCCTGCTAAAAAGAAAGGCATCAACTTCGATTTCCTGCAGAAACTGGGCAAGGTTCTGATGACCGTGATTGCTGTCATGCCCGCCGCCGGTATCATGCTGAGCTTGGGCAAGCTCTTCCAGATGATGGATCTGGGTCTGATGATCACCGTTGGTTCCACCATGGAGAACATCGGCTGGGCCATCATCACCAACCTGCACATCCTCTTTGCAGCCGCCATCGGCGGTTCCTGGGCAAAGGAGCGGGCAGGCGGCGCATTCGCAGCCGTCATCGCCTTCATCCTCATCAACCGCATCACCGGCGCTGTCTTCGGTGTGACCGGCGATATGCTGACCACTGCAGGCGCCACCGTTACATCCTTCTTCGGACAGGAAATGCTGGTGGAGAACTACTTCACCAATATCCTCGGTGCACCTGCCCTGAATATGGGCGTGTTCGTAGGCATCATCGCCGGCTTTGTCGGCGGTATGGTCTACAATAAGTTCTACAACTTCCGCAAACTGCCCGATGCGCTGGCCTTCTTCAACGGCAAGCGGTTCGTGCCTCTGGCCGTGATCTTCTACTCCGCCATCGTGTCTCTGGTCATGGCCTGCGTGTGGCCCCTGATTCAGTCAGGCATCAATGCCTTCGGCATCTGGATCGCAAACTCCTCCTCCACCTCCCCCATCCTCGCTCCGTTCATCTACGGCACGCTGGAGCGTCTGCTGCTGCCCTTCGGTCTGCACCACATGCTGACCATCCCCATGAATTACACCAGCTTCGGCGGTGAGTATATCATCCAGACCGGTGCCACTGCCGGTGCCATGGTCTACGGTCAGGATCCCCTGTGGCTGGCTTGGATCACCGACCTGATCAATTTCAAGGATGCCGGTGATCTGGCCTCCTATGAGCTGCTGCTGAACACCGTCACCCCCGCCCGCTTCAAGGTGGGCCAGATGATCGGCGCCACCGGCCTGCTGATGGGCATTGCTCTGGCCATGTACCGTCATGTGGATGCCGACAAGCGCAAAAATTACCGCTCCATGTTTATTTCCACTTGTCTGGCGGTCTTCCTGACCGGTGTCACCGAGCCTCTGGAGTTCATGTTCATGTTCTGTGCTCTGCCCCTGTATATTGTCTATGCGGTGCTTCAGGGCTGCGCCTTCGCCATGGCGGGTGTGATGGATCTGCGGCTGCACTCCTTCGGAAATCTGGAGTTTTTGACCCGTGTTCCCATGTCCCTGAAGGCAGGTCTCGGCGGCGACATTATCAACTTCCTGATCTGCTGCGTGGCCTTCCTGATCATCGGCTACTTCGTGGCAAACTTCATGATCAAGAAGTTCGCCTACGCCACCCCCGGTCGGCTGGGCAACTACACCGACGAGGGCACCGAGGAGGATGCCGCTCCCGCAGAGAAGAAGTCTGCCGATAACGGTCAGGCCGAGCGGATCATCGCCCTGCTGGGCGGCCGGGAGAACATCACGCTGGTGGATGCCTGCATGACCCGGCTCCGTGTCACCGTCAAGGACCTCAGCAAGGTCGCCGACAAGGATGCATGGAAGGCCGAAGGAGCGCTGGGCCTCATCAAAAAGGACAACGGCATTCAGGCCATTTACGGTCCCAAGGCCGATGTGCTGAAATCCGACATCAACGATATTCTGTAAGATCCATTCTCCCCTGCGGGCAGGGACTCCTTGCCCGCAGGAATTGAGAATATGCAACCGTAGGGAACGCCGGGGACGGCGCTCCCTGCGAAAAAGAGGTGCTTTGTATGAAAATTCTGACCATCAACACCCACTCCCTTCAGGAGGAGAACTACGAACAGAAGCTCCAATGGTTCATCGAGGGCATTCTTCGGGAGAAGCCCGACATCATCGCCATGCAGGAGGTCAACCAGACTGCCGATGCTCCGCTGATGGAGCCGGAGTTTCTGACCGGACAGTATCCAATTCCCGGAGCACTGCCTGTCCGCCGGGACAACCACGCAGCAAATGTTGCCCTCCGGCTGCGGCAGGCAGGTGTGCGCTGCTACTGGGCCTGGGTACCCATCAAGCTGGGCTACGGCAAATATGACGAGGGCGTTGCCATCCTGAGTCTGGGCCGCCCCATCCGCAGCACGGATGTGTTTCCCATCTCCAAGGTGAAGGACTATCAGAATTGGCGGACCCGTGCGGTGCTGGGCGTTCAGGTGGAGGGACATCCCGACTGGTTCTACACCGTCCACATGGGCTGGTGGGACGATGCTGAGGAGCCCTTCCTGAACCAGTGGAAAACCCTGAATGCCTGTCTGACCACCCGGAGCCTGTACAGCGCGGTGTGGCTCATGGGCGATTTCAATGCACCTGCACTGGTGCGGGATCAGAGCTATGATACCATCGCCGCCTCCGGCTGGTATGACACCTACCACACCGCCCGGATCAAGGACAGCGGATTCACCGTCCCCGGCGTCATCGACGGCTGGCGGGAACGTCTGAAGGATGTGGATGTCCCCGGAATGCGGCTGGATCACATCTGGTGCAGCAAAAACCGAAAGATCATTTCCTCTGAGGTCATTTTCGACGGAAGCCATTATCCCATCGTGTCCGACCACTTCGGCGTGATGGTCACGGAAAAGGAGTAACTACACTATGGAAAGAACAGCGGGTATTCTGATGCCCATTTCCAGTCTGCCGGGCAAGTACGGCATCGGCTGTTTCAACCTGAAGGCATACGAATTCGTGGATTTTCTCCGGGATGCCGGGCAGAAATACTGGCAGATCCTTCCCATCCACCCCACCAGCTACGGCGACTCCCCCTACCAGTCCTTCTCCACCTTCGCCGGAAATCCCTACTTCATCGATCTGGAGGCTCTGATCGCCGAGGGCGTTCTGAACAAGGCCGAGTGCGACAGCGTGTTTTTCGGCGTCGAGGAGGACGATATCAACTACGCCGCCCTCTATGACGGACGGAAGGTCCTGCTGACCATGGCCTATGAGCGCAGCCGGATCAGCGAGAATCCCGAATACCGGAAATTTGTGGCGGACAACCGCTGGTGGCTCGATGACTACGCCCTGTTCATGGCCCTGAAGGATTTCTTCGACGGCAAGTGTTGGTACGAGTGGCCCGAGGACATCCGGCTGCGCTACGGCTACGCCATGGACTACTACCGCCGGGAGCTGTACTTCGACATTGAGTACCAGATGTACCTCCAGTTCAAGTTCTTTCAGCAGTACGGCTGGCTGAAAAATTACGCCAACTCTCAGGGCGTGAAGATCATCGGCGACATTCCCATCTATGTGGCCATGGATTCCGCTGATACCTGGTCTCACCCCGAGCTTTTCCAGCTGGATGAGCGCAATATGCCCACCGCCGTGGCCGGTTGCCCTCCCGACGGTTTTTCCGCCACGGGCCAGCTCTGGGGCAATCCCCTGTACCGCTGGGACTACCACCGGGAAACCGGCTACGACTGGTGGCTGACCCGGCTGTGGTATGTCTACCAGCTCTACGATGTGACCCGCATCG
>JAFWAZ010000161.1 GCA_017507425.1 Oscillospiraceae bacterium
ATGCGGGCCATGCACAGGTACATGCCGACCTCGGCGCACTCGCCGTTGAAGTTGGCCATCAGCTGATCGAAGATGTACTTCTTATCCTCCTCGGAGATGTCGGGGTTGTTCTTGACGGTCTTGCCGTAGACGCCGTACTCATGGACAGCGGCCAGCTTGCCCTCTTCCATCACCTTGAACTTGGAGCCGGGAACGCGGCACAGGGGGCAGCGGAAATCGGCGGGCATCTCAGCGGCCTCATGGACATAACCACAGACGGGGCAGACAAACTTCTTCATAATGTTTTCCTCCTAGAATATGTTTTAAGATGTAATAGATTTTGGATTGCAGGGGATTGCGCCGTTCAGACGCAGGTGCGGCACCGGCCGTGGAAGGTCAGGTGGCAGTGGTCGACCACGCCGTCGGCCTCGGCGGAGGCGGCATTGTTCAGCTCCTCCGGGACGTGCATTCCGTGCAGGTCGAGGATGTGGCCGCAGCCGGTACAGACGAAGTGGACATGGGGATCGATGTTTCCATCGTAGCGCTCCACGCCGTCGACGCTGCCGAGGCTGACGATGAGCCCCTGCTGCTTGAACAGCGCGATGTTGCGGTAGACCGTCCCGAGGGACAGGTCAGGGATCTCGGTTTTCAGGTTCGCGTATACGGTTTCCGCAGAGGGGTGCTCCGTGGTATGCCGCAGATAATTCAGGATCGCGTCCCGCTTTCGAAAGTGCTTTGATCTCGGTTCCAAGGGCACCATCCTTTCTTTGGTTGCTTGTAAATGTGAATCATTCTTATTTACGGCATCATCATAACACGCCCGTTCCGATTTGTCAACAGGAATTTTTCGCATTTACCCGATTTTTTCTTTCGCATCCGTTAAACCTATCCGCCATGGAGGATTCAGAGCAAAGCCTCCCTTGTCAAAGGGAACCGCGTAAGCGGTGGAGGGATTCGCAGTACCAGTTACGAATTCGCCGAAGCCGTTTCTTCCCGTCAGGATTTGCCGCGGAACGGTCATAACCGTTCCCTACGGGGGATCCCCGCAGATATTTCCAAAGGGTTTTGTGGATATTGATGAAAAATCTTAAATAAAGTATTGGAAAACACTTGCATTTTGTGCGAAATGGTGTATACTGGATATGAGACTGACAATAGGAGGAGTGTGCATTTGGGCGAACTGATCGCGGTGCTGTCCGGCAAGGGCGGCACGGGCAAAACATCCGTCTGCGCGGCGGTGTCCACAGCCCTTGCGCGGCTGGGTCACAGTGTGCTGGCCATCGACTGCGATATGGGTCTGCAGAATCTGGACATTTCCCTTGGCCTGAGCGACAGCGGCGCCATCTCCTTTCTGGACGTCAGCGAGGGTGGCTACCGGCTGGAGCAGGCCGCGGTGCACCACCTCTTTCCGGCACTGTCTTTCCTGACGGCGCCCATCAACCGTACCGCCGAGAGCGTGGACGAGGACGCCTTCCGGGATATGGTACGCAGCGCCAAGCGGAAATTTGACTATATTTTCCTCGACGCCCCTGCGGGCATCGACGCGGGCTTTTCTCTGGCGGCGAAATTCGCCGACCGGTGCCTGATCGTCACGGGAGCCGACCCCGCCGCCATGCGCGACGCCGCCCGGGCCGCCCAGCGGCTGGAGCTCATGGGCAAAACCGACGTGAAGCTCATCGTCAACCGTGTCTCCCGGCGGCTGTTTTCCAACATGGCCGTCACCGTGGACGACGTGATGGACACCGCGGGCCTGCCTCTGATCGGCGTGGTGCCCGAGGATCCCAATGTGACTTTGGCGGCGGCATTTTCCGCGCCGCTGATCTCGTATACCAACCGGGGGGCCGCGAAGGCCTGCGAGGCCATCGCCAAGCGGCTGGAGGGCCGCCGGGTGCCCCTTTCCATCTTCGACATTTTTTGAACATTTCAGATAAGGAGTGACTTCTAGTGAATATCGCGTTTCTGGCACATGACAAGAAGAAAGAGCTGATGGTTCAGTTCTGCACCGCCTACAAGAGCATTCTCTCCAAGCACAACCTTTTCGCCACCGCCACCACCGGCCGTCTGATCGCAGACAACACGGGGCTGCCCATCACCATGCTGCTTTCCCACAAGCAGGGCGGCCACCAGCAGATCAATGCCCGCATCGCCTACAACGAGATCGACCTTGTTCTGCTGTTCACCGACCCCAACAGCAACGACGTCTACGACGACGCCAACATGATCGAGACCATCCGCCACTGCGACAAGCAGAACGTGCCCATCGCCACGAACCTCGCCAGTGCGGAAATGTTCATCATGGGCATCCAGCGCGGCGACCTCGACTGGAGAGAGATGCTGCACACGAAACCCCGGTATTAAAAACGCGTTGCGTTTTTAGAGTAAGAGTGAATAGTGAAGAGTGAAGAGGTATGGTGTCCGCTTCGCGGACTTATTTCAATCATTCCCGCAGGGAATACCTCACCTATTCACTATTCACTATTACTTTTTCACTAAAAAATCAGAAAGGATTTTTTCTATGTCTATGATCAAGCCCCGGACTTTGTCCGGTTTTATGGAGCTTCTGCCTGCCAAGCAGGCCCAGATGGAGCGAATGATGGCCATTCTGCGGGACACCTATTCCCTCTACGGCTTTGCCCCGCTGGACACCCCCATCATCGAGGACGCCCAGATCCTGCTGGCCAAGGGCGGCGGCGAAACCGAGAAGCAGATCTACCGCTTCACCAAGGGCGACTCCGACCTCGCCATGCGCTTTGACCTGACGGTGCCTCTGGCCAAGTATGTGGCCCTGCACTACAACGATCTGGCCTTCCCCTTCCGCCGCTACCAGATCGGCAAGGTCTACCGGGGCGAGCGTGCCCAGCGGGGCCGCTTCCGGGAATTTTATCAGGCCGACATCGACATCATCGGCGACGGCAAGCTGGATATTCTGAATGAGGCCGAGATCCCCTCTATCATCTACAACATCTTCCGCCGCTTCGGCCTGACCCGGTTCCAGATCCGGGTCAACAACCGCAAGATCCTCAACGGCTTCTACGCCATGCTGGGCCTGTCTGAAAAGAGCGGCGACATCATGCGCACCGTGGACAAGCTGGACAAGATCGGCGCCGACAAGGTCAAGGGCCTGCTGCTGAGCGAGTGCGGCGTTTCCGAGGAAGCCGCCGACGAAATTCTCAAGTTCATCGCCATCACCGGCTCCAACGGCGAGGTCATCGCCGCTCTGGAGGGCTACGCCGGCCGCAACGAGATCTTCGATCTGGGCCTGAGCGAGCTGAAGACCGTCTGCGAGAACCTGGGCGCCTTCGGCGTGCCCGAGGAAAATTTCGCCGTGGATCTGACCATCGCCCGGGGCCTCGACTACTACACCGGCACCGTCTACGAGACCACCCTGCTGGATCACCCCGAAATCGGCTCTGTCTGCTCCGGCGGCCGCTACGACAATCTGGCCGAGTACTACACCACCCAGAAGCTCCCCGGCGTGGGCATCTCCATCGGTCTGACCAGACTGTTCTACGTCCTCGACGAGCAGAATCTTCTGAACCCCGAGATGAATTCCTGCGCCTGCGACGCGCTGGTGATCCCCATGACCCAGACCCCCGCCGCCGCCATCGCACTGGCCCAGAGCCTGCGCACCGCCGGCGTTCGCGCACAGGTCTACGGCGAGCAGAAGAAGTTCAAGCAGAAGATGACCTACGCCAACAAGCTGGGCGTGCCCTACATCGTGCTGCTGGGCGACGACGAGATCGCCGAGAACAAGTGCTCCGTCAAGGACATGCGCACCGGCGTGCAGGTGACCGTTACCCCCGAGGAGGCCGCAGAGCTGATCCTCGCCGACAAGCGCAAGAACGCGGAGTGCGCCGTGATTCTGGAGAAGTAAGATGTATCTGGACATCGGCAAGGATTTTTCCGTCCGGGACAGCAGCATCGTGGGCATCTTCGATCTGGAGAACACCTCCACCTCCGCCCGCACCCGGGAATTCCTGAACCACGCGGAGAAGGAGGGTCAGGTGGTCCCCTGCGACGAGCTGCCCAAGTCCTTCCTGCTGACCAGTGAATACGGCATGCCCCGCATCTGGCTGACCGAGTACAACGCCTCCACGCTGGAGAAGAGATTGAAATAATGCAAAAGCGGGAGGAAAATCCTCCCGCTTTTCATATATCCCCAACGGTTGTCATTCCGAATCCCAGCGGCAAGAGATTGCCGCGCCCTGCGGACTCGCAATATCACGGGTAAATCCACCCCGATAAACGGAAGAACCATCCCAACGTAGGACACGCATTGTATGCGTGTCGGCATGCATGAAATGCATGCCCTACGGTTGCGTTGTTTCTTTCATAACCATGACAAACTTTCAGAAGTTCTCAATTCCCTACATGATCCCCTCAAAAAACACGCCCGCCGGGTTTTCCGGCTGAAGCTGTAAGATAAAGGTAGACACATGGAAAAACGCCATGTTGTCTACCTTTTTCTTTATGCTAAAATTAGGGTAAGAGGAGGTGAAGCATATGAGGAAGGGACAAAAGAAGAAGGTGTGGACACCCGAACAGAAATTA
>JAFWAZ010000162.1 GCA_017507425.1 Oscillospiraceae bacterium
CGTGTGGCTGGGCAACGCCAAGGATCTGATCAACTCCAAGACCGCCACCGTCGACCAGACCATCGGTGCCCGTGACGACATCATGATCTACCTGATCTCCTGCGGCATGCCGGACAAGCGGGCCTTTAAGATCATGGAGTCCGTCCGAAAGGGCAGGGGACTGCCCCCCGGCGCCGAGGAGGAGATGGTGGCTGCCGGCGTGCCGGACTGGTACATCACCTCCTGCAAGAAGATCAAGTACCTCTTCCCCAAGGCCCATGCCGTGGCCTACTGCATGATGGCCTTCCGCATTGCTTGGTTCAAGGTCTACCACCCGCTGGCTTTCTACGCGGCCTACTTCTACCGCCGCAGCCAGAAGGGCGGCTTCGACGCCAGCCTGATGACCGCCGGTCTGGAGGCGACGATTGCCAACATCGACGCCATCGACAGCAACGAGGACGCCACCGCCAAGGATGAGGATCTGCTGACCACCCTCGAGGTCGTCTACGAATTCTACCTCCGGGGCTTCGAATTCGCTCCCATCGACCTCTACGAGAGCCACGCGACGAAATTCTTAATCAAGGACGGTAAGATCCTGCCTCCCTTCGTGTCCATCTCCGGTCTGGGCGAAAACGCTGCCATCGACCTGATGGAGGGCAGAAAGGGCAAGCGCTTCATCTCCATCGAGGAGGTCACCGCCGCCTGTCCCAAGGTGTCGAAAACCCACGTCCAGATGCTCAAGGACGCAGGCGCATTCGGCGACCTGCCGGATACCAGTCAGGTGAGCTTGTTCTGAAGCAAAAGAGTCAGTCGTAAGACTGACTCTTTTGCTGTAGGGCGGGGTCATGACCCCGCCGACTAGCTTCGATGATTGCACAGCCAAAACAGAAGCACCAGCCCCGAGCTATCTTGCAATGATGGATGGGAATGGAAAATACCCCCGGAACGATCCGGGGGTATTGCTGTTTAGCTGGGGTTGAACTCCGCGATGAGTTCGTCTACATCAAAGTCGGGGTTGTTTTTGTATTGTCCATCAAATGCGGACCAGAGCTCCAGTGCATCGGCCACCAGCCAAGTGCCGTCCACGCAGACCAGAAGCAGCTCGAAATCCTCAAAGGAACCGGAGCCTTTGCCGGTGGGGGCATCGCTGTAGACCCAGCTCATGCCCAGAGTGGCAGTGACTTTGACGGAATCGCCGTCAAAGTCGAAGATGTCGAAATGACAGGTGCTTGCATAGCTGTGGCGGGAAATTCCCTGAGCCTGACGGACATACTTCCAGTAGGTTTCCTTATCGTGGAGAAATTCGATATTTTTATGGAAGGAGGAGAGCTTAACGGCTTTGCCTTCGATGGTCACGGTTGCATCCGGGTCGGCAGCGAGGACGGTCAGATGGTCATATTCGTGATCCGTGTAGAGGTAGCAGTTCTCTTCATAGGCTGTCAGAAATTCATCCACCACTGCGCGGATCTCCGCTTCCGTGGGGTCGATGGGTACGGTGGTTTCCACAGGAACGGTAGTTTCAGAGGGCAAGGTAGTTTCCATAGGAACAGTAGTTTCGGGCGGTAAGGTGGTTTCCGGAGGTGCAGCGGTCACAGGGGGTGCGGTGGTTTCCACAGGTGGTTCGGTGGTGACGGAGGGGGCGGCAGTGCAGCCTGACAGAAGTAGCACCGCGATTAGAATTGCAATATACTTTTTCATGGGGATACCTCCTGAGTTAGTATGTCCGGATGGTGTAATAATAATTGATTGTAGAGGAGGTTGAAGTAGCGAGGGCGGATACATGAATGGTATAAAGGCCGAGTTCTGTAAAAGTATAACTCGCTGTTGCGGCAGTAGCATTATAAGTTGTCCCAGTAATTGTTGCACCGCTAGGTGCGGTGATAACAGTGGTGATTTTATAGCAGGAAAGATTGGTTGTTGCGGAAAGTGTTAACTGTGTTCCTACAGGAATGGGCCGATAAAATGTTGCAGAAATGTAGCGAGTACTCTGAGAGATGTTTGTAGTAAACGAAGTAGGCTCATATACATATATTGGACAATGAGGATTTCTCACATCTCTTCAATCTAGTTTCATTCTAATTATAGCATGAATAAACGGTGTTTTCAAGTTGGAAATCTGATCAGACTATTGACTCTTGCTAATGAAAGAATGATGTGGTATACTCTTTTTATCTAATCTGACGAAAGGATGATTTCTATGCAAGACATCGGTATGCAGTTCCACATCCGCTGCAAGGAGGGCGACGTAGGCCGGTATGTGTTCCTGCCCGGCGATCCCGGGCGGTGTGAGTCCATTGCGGCCCATTTTGATGACCCTGTTCACATCGGCATGAACCGGGAATATAACATCTACACCGGCTATCTGCTGGGCGAGAAGGTTTCCGTCTGCTCCACCGGCATCGGAGGCCCCTCCGCCTCCATTGCCGTGGAGGAGCTCTCGGCCATCGGCGCGGACACCTTCATCCGGGTGGGCACCTGCGGCGGCATCGCCATGGACGTCTGCCCCGGCGATGTGGTCATCGCCAGCGGCGCCATCCGCTACGAGCACACCTCTCTGGAGTATGCCCCCATCGAGTTCCCCGCCGTGGGCGATTTTGAGATCACCTGCGCCCTGAAGCAGGCCGCCGACAACCTCGGCTACCGCAGCCATGTGGGCATCGTCCAGTGCAAGGACAGCTTCTACGGCCAGCACAGCCCCGAAAAGTCTCCCGTCTACTATGATCTGCTGCAGAAGTGGGAGAGCTGGAAGCGTCTGGGCGTCAAGGCCAGTGAGATGGAGTCCGCCGCTCTGTTCGTGGTGGCAAATGCCCTCGGCGTCCGCTGCGGCAGCTGCTTCCATGCGATCTGGAATCAGGAGCGCGAAAAGGCGGGCCTGTTCATGAAGATGACCGAGGACACCTCCGGCGCCATCAAGGTGGGCATCGAGGCTCTGAAGCTTCTGATCGAGCAGGATCGGAAGAAGTAAATAAAACGGCTCTGCTGCAGATGCAGCAGAGCCGTTTCCAATTTCAATCGTCCCGCAGGGACACCACAACCGGCCAAAGGCAGGTATCACCGAGGCCGATTAGCCCTCCAGTGCCATCATCTTGTCGATTCTTCTCTGATGACGCTCGTCGCCGGAGAATTCGGTGCCCAGCCAGGTGTCCACGATCTCGAGGGCCAGATTCTTGCCCACCACGCCGGCGCCGAGAGCCATGACGTTGGTGTCGTTGTGGAGCCGGGTCATCTTGGCAGACCAGGTCTCGTGCAGCAGGGCGCAGCGGACGCCCTTGACCTTGTTGGCGGCGATGGAAGCGCCGATGCCGGTGGTGCACAGGACGATGCCCTTCTCGCACTCGCCGTTGGCGACAGCCTTGGCGGCGGGGGCGATCATGTCGGGGTAGTCGCAGGAAGCCAGAGAATGGCAGCCGAAGTCGGTGACCTCGTGGCCCTGTGCGGTCAGGTGGGCCTTGACGGCCTCCTTCATCTCAAATGCGCCGTGATCGCAGGCAATGGAAATTTTCATTGGTAGTTCCTCCTTGATGATAAAAGTTGAATCCCTTGGCCCCCTCTTAGAGGGGGCTGTCAGCGAAGCTGACTGGGGGAGTGTCCTGGTACACTCCCTCCACCACTGCGTGGTCCCCCTCCCTCTGAGAGGGAGGCAAGAGGTGTCTTAGATTACGAAGCCGCCGTTGACTCCCAGCACCTGACCGGTGACAAAGGGGGCGTCGGCGAGATATTCGATGGCGGCGGCCACGTCCTCGGGGGTGCCGTGTTTGCCGATGGGGGACTCCTGCCGGAGCTCCTCCAGAATTTCGGGATCGATTTCGGCGCACATATCCGTCAGGATTACGCCGGGGGTCACGCAGTTGACCCGGATGCCGCTGGGGCCAAGCTCCTTGGCCAGAGCCTTGCTCAGGGCGATGACCGCGCCCTTGGTGGCGGAGTAGGCAGCCTCGCAGCTGCCGCCGGTGACGCCCCACATGGAGCTGACCGTCACCACGGAGCCGGACTGCTTACGCAGGAAGCTGGGCATGGCGGCATTGATACAGTGGTACATGCCCTTGACATTCACGTCAAAGAGCCGATCCCAGCTTGACTCTGACAGCATGGACATGAGCCCGGGGATGGAGATGCCGGCGTTGCACACGAGGATATCCACATCCGGGCACTGGCGGAAGGCGGCTTTTACGGCTTCTCCGTCGGCCACATCCGCGCAGATGGCGGTGGCGCCGGTTTCCTCGGCGACAGACTGGGCGGCCTCGTGTTCCTTTTCATACAGAAACCAGACCCGGTCGCCCCGCATGGCGAATCGGCGGACGCAGGCCGCGCCGATGCCCCGGGATCCACCGGTGATGAGTACGTTTGCCATAGGTTCCTCCTTCATGCACAAAACAAGCCCTGCATCTGCAGGGCTGTATTTGCTTAGCGGCGGCGGCTCTTGGTGCGGTGGTCAGCCCGCATGCCGGAGAGCTTGGAGTCGGACTCAGACATGAATGCCTTCATCATGTCCTCAAACTGCTGATCCTTGGTCTTGGGAGCAGGAGGGGGAACAGGAGCGGCTGCGCGGGCGGGTGCAGGCCGGGGAGCCTGATTGTTGTCTCTGCGGAAATTGGGGCGCTCGCCGGTGCGTTCCCGGTTCTCACCGCCCTCGCGGCGGAAGCTGGGCCGGGCATTCTGCTGAGGCTTGGGCTCCAGACGCTTGATGGACAGATTGACCTTGCCGTTGTCCAGATTGATGACCATGACCTTCACGTCCTGCCCTTCGGTCAGGTGCTGGCGAATGTCGCTGACGTAGGCATTGGCAATCTCGGAGATATGTACCATGCCGGTCTTGTTTTCGGGAAGCGCAATGAATGCGCCGAAATTGGTGATCGATTTTACCTTGCCCTCAAGGACAGCTCCCACGGTTAACTCCATACTGTTGTTTGTTTCCTCCATATTAGTTTGCATCTTCAATGATGATGGTGTCCGGATCCACCAGACCCAGCTCCTCCTGCGCAATCTCGCGGATGGAGTCTGTGGTACCCAGCTCGGCGATGTCGTGACGAAGTTCGTCGATCTGCTGCTCCTGCGCAGCGACCTGCTGGCGAAGCTCCGCGGCTCTTTCCTCTGCGTCCCAGTGGACGAGTCTCAGGGACAGCAGCGTCACTGAGGACAGCAGAACAGCCGCCGCCACCACGACCTTGTGCAGGGTGGTTGTGCGCCGGTACTGGAGCTGAAAGCGGCTTAAGAAATTGCGGATGCTGGACATGCTTGGTGCCTCCGGATCTGCGTCTGATATCCAGACGATTATTCCATTCTATTGTACTCCATTTTTTCCGTCTTGCAAAGAGAAATTTTACGTTTTTACGAAAAAATTTTCGCCATGATCGGATGGGAATTGCCGCAAAATGCCAAAATTTCTCCGCAAGGGCGGCAGCCGTACCGCCGAAGATCCGCTCCCAGAGCAAAAAGCCTGCGATCAAAACAAGATAGTATCCGATCCGCAGGTCACCCCGGCAGATGCCGAAGGCGGCGTAAACCCAGCACAGCACAAGCTCCGTGGAAATCAGAGCCTCCGTCAGGCGTGGAAGGCGACGGTGCAGAGGCCGAAAAACATCCGCGCAGGGGCCGAGGAGCACACCGGTCAGGAAGCAGCCCAGCGCCCGGGAGAAAACAAGCTCCGGTGTCATCGCCACAGCCCTCGTTTCTGTTTTGGCTCGTCGTAGCGGAGGCCGGAAATCTCTCCCTCCACCACCACGGTGCCGGTGTCAAGGCTCAGACATTTCAGCCGCAGACCGGTTCCCTCGATCATCAGCGGACCGAGGGAAGTGTTCAGCTCCACCAGCTCCTCATCAAACCGCACCACTTCTTTGGTTCCTGTCAGGGTCAGCTTCTTCCGGCCCTCCATGGTCAGGCGTCCCAGCAGCTCCTCCATGGGCATCCCTCCTCTCAGGGCAGTCTATGCGGTAAAATGTGAAGGATGCGTAAATATTTGCAGGAAAAACTTGACGCTGACCGGGGAAACCGCTATGATGGAATCAAAGAAAGGGGTGTTTGCCTTGAAAAATATGGATTGGCGCAGCATGCTGCGCTGTGAGAGCGGTTCCGTGCTGATGATCGTCTTCGGTGCGCTGCTGGCCATGAATCCGGATATTGCCTCGGCCATGGTGTCCACCGTGCTGGGCTGGGCCATCATCGCTGCAGGTGTGGCCATGCTTATTTCCGGTTTCACGAATACCAGAGATATGGGGAGCATTCTGATTGGTGCGCTCCTGCTGATCGCGGGAAGCTGGCTTCATCGCCATCCCATGATGATCGCCTCGGTGCTGGGCGTGATCCTCGGCATCGTGGTGCTGCGGCAGGGCTGGCAGGCCAGCAAGGATGCCCAGCGCATCAAGCGCGGCGGCGGCATGTGGATCCCCGGCGCGGTGCTGGCGGTGGCCCAGCTGCTGATCGGCGTCCGGCTGATCTTCTCTCCGCTGAGCATTTCCCGACTGGTGCTGACCGTCGCGGGCATCGCCATGGTGGTGTGCGGCGTGTGCAATCTGGTGGCCTACCACAAGAGCACCCAGTACATCCCGGGTGCGGGACATATCATTGACGCGGATGAATAAATCGAAGGGGCTGTTGCTTTTGCAACAGCCCCTTAAATGTTAATCGTCAGACAGGTTTCGGTAGGTGCACACAGCAAGAAATGCCATGTTGATGAGGATGACCCAGGGAACATAATACCAGAGGGTAAAATATACGTTGCCGCATATGAGCGCGGGCAGGTTCATAGCCGAGCCGTCAGGCGTGTAATCCACATAGACAGCCGCGGCAGCATGAAGGAAAAAGACGACCGTAAGAACACAGTTTGCAACGGTCTGGGCTTTCTTCTCCGGATCGTTTTTACGCGCTTCCATCCACAGCCACAGCGTCCAGAGGACGAGAAGTACCGCTGCATACCATTTCATGACACCGGCACCCGTACTCTGGATATGGGCGCTGGCGAAGGCGGCGAATACCGCGGCGGAAAGCCGCATTCTTCTGACACGGGATTCCTCCTGCTCCGCAGCGGCGGTATAGAGCTGCTCGTATATAAATCCGATGATAAAGAGCTGCAAATAGCGTTCCCAGTCGAAAAACAGGGCGGAGAAGAGCCACCCGAATATCATGTTGAGCAGCATATGAACCGCCATGAGACACAGTATGGTGATGTTGAATCTTCTCAAAAAGCGTTTCACCACCATCATCTCCAATCAGGCCATCGGGGGAGCGGGGAAGCCGACGATCAGGGACACCAGTGTGCAGACAAACAGGCCGAGGAAGGAAGCCAGCATCCAGCGGCTTCTGGGGCGCTTGTGCTCCTGCTTCAGTACCAGCAGACCGGTGCTCAGCACACAGACGGCCATGACTGTAATGCCCAGCAGCCATTTCAGCCAGCCGATGCCGCCGGCAGCGGCGAAAAGCATCAGCAGAAACACCGCCAGAGCGGAAACGACCACCCGGATCATCGTGCGTTCGAATTTGCGGAATGTATTGCGTTTTTTGCGTCTGTCATTGGCCATAAAGGATTCCTCCTGTGGGTTCAGCTTGTAGTATTATGATAGCATGCCCTGACGGAAAATGCAAGATTTGAATGGAAATTGGATTTTCTTCGGGAAACACTTGCGTCCGGGGGAATTGGATGCTATAATACACTGGAATACGTATCTATTGGAGGAAAATGCATGGAGGGACTGACCGCTTGGGTGCAGCAGCTGGATGTTTCAAAGCTTTTGGATATGGCTGTGCTGGCGGCGGCGTGTCTCGGCTGCATTACCTTTCATGAGCTCTGCCACGGTCTGGCGGCGCTGGCGCTGGGGGATCCCACGGCGAAGCGGATGGGCAGGCTTAGCCTGAACCCCATCCGGCACATCGACCCTGTGGGTCTGGTGCTGCTGCTGGTGGCCCGGTTCGGCTGGGCGAAGCCCGTGCCCATCGATCCGAGGTATTTCAAAAATCCCAAGGCCGGCATGGCAGTCACCGCGCTGGCGGGCCCCGTGGGCAATGTGGTGCTGGCTGCCGCTGCCACGGTGCTGTGGACGGTGTGCTATCACTTTGGCTGGATATCGGGTGCGGCGTGGCTGATGACCGCCGCCGACTTTTTCTACTATATGATTTACCTGAGTGTGGGTCTGGCGGTGTTCAACCTGCTGCCCATCCCGCCGCTGGACGGCAGCAAGGTGCTGGCGGCGGTTTTGCCCCCAAAGCTCTACTGGAAGCTCATGCGCTATGAACGCTATGGCATGGCCCTGCTGGCGGTGCTGCTGATGACCGGTGCTTTGGATAGGCCGCTGGATGCCATGCGGGGCGCGCTGCTGGGTCTGATGAACCCCATCTCCGCCTTTGTATCCCGGCTGATCATTTCCCTGACAATCTAGGAGGTTCCATGCTAGAACCGAAATACAGGCTCGAGGGCATCGTCCGTACCAAAACGGAGGAGATGGAGGACTTTGAGGGACCCCTCGATGTCATCTTCGAGCTGCTGAGTAAAAACAAAATCGAGATCAAGGATGTGTCCATCACGGCCATTCTGGAGCAATATACCGCATACTTGGAAGAAATGAAGCGTCTGGACATGGAGATCGCCAGTGAATTCATCACCATGGCCTCCCACCTGATGCTCATTAAGACCAAGATGCTGCTGTCGGAGGCGGAGCGGCTGGAGGCCGAGAGCGAGCTGGAATCCCTGCGCAAATCTCTGGCCGAGCGAGAACGGAAGGACGCCATTGAGTCCATCCGCAAGGCGGTGGCCATTCTGGAGCCCCGCAACGAGATCGGACGCAATACCTTCGTCAAGCAGCCCGAGCCCCTGAAGCGCGATCACACCTACCGCTATAAGCATGAGCCCGAGGATCTTCTGAAGGCCCTCGACGCCATCACCGAGCGCAGTGCCAAGATGCTGCCGCCGCCCACCGTCAACTTCAAGGGCATCGTGGGCAAGGAGCCCTATCCCGTGGGCAAGAAGGCGGCGCAGGTGATCAGAAGACTGATCCAGCACGGCATTCTCCGGCTGAAAAGCCTGTTCCGGGGCAACCGGAGCCGGTCGGAGATCGTGGCCACGTTTCTGGCCCTGCTGGAGCTGTGCAAAACCAATTCCGTCAGTCTGGAAGACGACGTTAATGGAGATAATCCCAATGTCCGGCTTTTAGAAGTGCCGGAAAAGAACGGAAAGGAGGAGCCGGATGGAGTTTGAACAATTGCAGCGCGCCATCGAGGCCATCCTCTTTGCCGCCGGCGAGCCGGTGGAGACGGCGCGGCTGAGCCATGCGCTGGAAACCGACGTGCCCGAGATCATCCGGGCGGCGGACGCGCTGGCGGATGCCTATGCCTTTGAGCGCCGGGGTGTGCGGATCATCCGGCTGGAGAAAGCCTACCAGATGGTGTCCTCCGGTGAGATGTCGGACTACGTGACCAAGGCGCTGGAAACCAGAAAGCCCCCGAAGCTCTCGGGCGCCCAGCTGGAAAGCCTGACCATCATCGCCTACTACCAGCCGGCCACCAAGGCCATGGTGGAGCAGATCCGCGGCGTGGATTCCAGCTATTCCATCTCCGCCCTGATGAACAAGAAGCTCATCTGCGAGGCGGGACGGCTGAATGTCCCCGGACGGCCCATCCAGTACGCCACCACTCCGGATTTCCTGAGAACCTTCGGTCTGAGCTCCCTGGACGAGCTGCCGGAGATCGAGCGGGTCAGCTTCGGGGAAACCGCTGCCGCCGAGGACGAGCAGGGGAAGGAGGGAGCGTAAATGGGTTGGTTGATCACCCTTGCGATCCTTGTGCTCCTTGCAATCCTGCCGCTGGGTGCATCCGTCCTCTATGACGAGGACGGCGTCGCGGTTCGGGTCGTGGCGGGCCCCCTGAAGATCAAGGTATTTCCCCTGAAAAAGAAGCCTAAAAAGGACAAGCCCAAGAAGGAAAAGAAGCCCAAAAAGGAAGAAAAGCCGAAAGAGGAGGCACTTCCCGCTGAGGAGGTCGCTCCTGCTAAAGAAAAAAAGCCAGCCCCCAAGCAGAAGAAGGGCGGCTCCCTGCTGGACTTCCTCCCCCTTGTGAAGATCGCGCTGGAGCTCCTCAACGATTTCCGGCGCAAGCTCCGGGTAGATTACCTGAAGCTCCACCTGACTATGGCGGCGGACGACCCCTGCGACCTCGCCATCAATTACGGACGGATGAACGCATCCATGGCCGGGCTGATTACCCAGCTGGAGCGGGTCTTCGTCATCAAAAAGCGGGATGTGCACATCGACTGTGACTTCACCGCAAACAAAACCGTAATCCTTGCCCGTCTGGATCTGACCATCACCCTTGGCAGAATCCTCTATATCGCCGTTTATCACGGCGTCCGGGCACTTATGACATTCCTGAAAATCAAAAAACAACAAGAAGGCGGTGCTGATCTATGAGCCAGAATCTCCCCAACATGCTGGAAAATACCATTGCTAAGATCCGTGAAATGGTGGATGTGAATTCCGTTGTCGGAACCCCCATCACCACCCCCGACGGTGTCACCATCATCCCCGTATCCAAGGTGAGCGTGGGCTTCGGCGGCGGCGGAAGCGACTTCTCCCACAAGAATCCCACTCCCGCGGAGCTGCCCTTCGGCGGCGGCGTGGGCGGCGGCGTGAAGGTCAGCCCCATCTGCTTCCTGGTGGTCAAGGACGGCAACGTGCGCATGATGCCCGTGGCCTCCGCCCCCAACACCACCCCCGAGCGAATCGTGGAGATGATCCCCGATCTGCTGGACAAGATCTCTGCTCTGATCGAGAAGAAGACCGGCGAAAAGGCTGAATAAATCTCCCATTCCGGGGCAACCTATCCCCGGGTGAGGATATGAAACGAACGATGTTGCGGACGGCGGCGATCCTTGTGGCCGCCGTCCTTTTCATGCCGCAAATCAATGCGGTATCCGCGGAAAAGGCCATCGTGCTGGATGCGGCCACCGGACGGACCCTCTACGAGCGAAATGCCGGGGAGCGGAGCCTGATCGCCAGTACCACGAAGATCATGACGGCACTGATCGTCTGTCAGCAATGCAATGTGCTCGACCGGGTGAAAATACCTGCCGAGGCCGTGGGTGTGGAGGGAAGCTCCATGTATCTGCGCGAGGGCGAGGTGCTGACCGTGCAGGAGCTGCTGTATGGCATGATGCTGCGCAGCGGCAACGACGCTGCGGCGGCGCTGGCCATCTACTGCGGCGGCACCGTGGAGGGCTTCGCGGAGCTGATGAACGACAAGGCCCGGGAGCTGGGCCTGCGGGATACCCACTTTGTCAATCCCCACGGGCTGGACGCCCCGGACCACTACTCCACCGCCCGGGATCTGGCGATTTTGGCGGCTTACGCCATGGAAGACCCCATTTTCGCCCGGACGGTGGGTGCAAAATCCGTCACGGCGGGCCAGCGGCAACTGACCAATCACAACAAGCTCCTATGGCAGCTTCCCGGCTGCGAGGGGATCAAAACCGGCTATACCAAGGCTGCCGGGCGGATTCTGGTATCCGCAGCAAGCCGGGACGGACGCAGGCTCGTCTGCGTCACCATCAATGCGCCCGACGACTGGAACGACCACAAAACCCTGCTGGAACAGGGCTTTTCGGATTTTGAGCTCCGGGAGCTGGTGACAGAGGGCGAGGTGCTGGGCCACCGGCATATTCTCGGCGGCGACGGGACACAGGTGCCCCTGATCGCGGCGGAGGGATTCTCCTACGCCATGGCGCCGGGGGAGGAATTTGACCTTGTGCTCAGTCCACAGTATTTCTCCTATGCCCCCGTGGAGGGCGGCGCGGAGGAGGGGAGCGCCTACGTGGTGCTGGGCGGCAAGGTCGTCGGGGAGATCCCGTTGGTGTGGGGCTTCTCGGCATCGGAGAAACAACAGAAAGAGAAGACGCTGCTGCAGCGTCTGTTTGGAGGAACATGATGGAACGCTTGCAGAAGATTATTGCATCCCGGGGGCTCTGCTCCCGGCGTCAGGCTGAGAAATGGATCGAGGAGGGCCGCGTCCGGGTCAACGGCAACACGGCCCGTCTGGGCGACACCGCCGACATCACCGAGGATGTCATCGAGGTGGACGGCAAGCGCCTGCCCAAGGCGGGAAAGAAGCTCTACCTGATGCTCAACAAGCCCCGGGGCTATGTGACCACCCTTTCCGACGAGAAGGGCCGGAAAAATGCCGCGGAGCTGGTGGCGGGCTGCGGCACCCGGGTATATCCCGTGGGCCGTCTGGATATGGATTCCGAGGGCCTGCTTTTGTTCACCAATGACGGCGATTTTGCCAATCTGATGATGCATCCGCGCCATGAGATCGACAAGGTCTACCGGGTTTGGGTGACGAATTTTGCCCCGGAAAAGCTGGAGGCGCTGGGCGAGCCCATCGAGTTGGACGGATATACCATCAAAAAGCCCAAGGTGCGGCCGGTGCGCATGGAGCCCACCCGGGCCATTCTCGACGTGACCATCCACGAGGGCCGCAACCGGCAGGTGCGCCGGATGTGTCAGGCGGCCGGTCTGGAGGTGGCGCGGCTCAAGCGCATCGCCGAGGGCAGGCTGAAGCTGGGTGAACTGAAGACCGGCTGCTGGCGGGAGCTGGAGCCGAGGGAGATCGAAACGCTTTTGCAGGAATGAGATGCAATTCTTTCATTTGGGTCTTGCAAAAATGAATGTTATCTGCTAATATGGATGCAATTCGGAAAAAGAGAGAACCGGGAGGAACTTCCATGAGCAGTGATATCTTGACCATCCTGCAAAGTCAGGCGCATACCTTTTCCAAGGGCCAGCGTCTCATTGCAAAATACATAACCGAATCCTATGACAAGGCCGCCTTCATGACCGCATCCAAGCTGGGCAAGAAGGTGGGCGTTTCCGAGTCAACGGTGGTTCGCTTCGCCGTGGAGCTGGGCTACGACGGCTATCCCAGCATGCAGAAGGCCATTCAGGAGATGGTGCTCAACCGCCTGACCTCCGTGCAGCGCATCGAGGTGGCCAACGACCGGATGGAGGGTCAGGACGTGGTTTCCACCGTCCTGCGCTCCGATGCCGAGAAGCTGCGGCAGACCGAGGAGCTCCTCGACCGGCAGGAGTTCGCCAAGGCAGTGCAGGCCATTCTGGACACGGATCGGGTCTACATTCTGGGCGTCCGCTCCGCTGCGCCGCTGGCTAATTTCCTCGGCTATTACCTGAACTATATGTCCACCAACATCCATGTGGTCACCACCTCCGGCGAGGGCGAGATGTTCGAAAAAATCGTCGCCATCAAGCCCGATGACGTGGTCATCGCCATTTCCTTCCCCCGCTATTCCAGCGCCACCGTCAAGGCGGCCCAGTACTGCCGCTCCAAGGGGGCGACAGTCATCGGTCTGACGGACAGCAGAGTGTCCCCGCTGGGTCAGAATGCGGATTTTGTGCTGGAGGCCAAGAGCGACATGGTTTCTCTGGTGGACTCCCTCGTTGCGCCCATGAGCGTCATCAATGCGCTGGTGGTGGCCATCGCCGCCAAGCGGGAGCAGCGTCTGAGCAAGATTTTTACGTCCCTCGAGCAGATCTGGGACGAGTACCATGTCTACGAGAAGCAGGAGGACGGCAATGGCCTGTGATGTCTTAGTCATCGGCGGCGGCCCTGCAGGCATGATCGCCGCCATTACCGCAGCGAAAGCGGGTAAAAAGGTCATCCTGCTGGAAAAGAACGACCGGCTGGGCAAGAAGCTCCTGATCACCGGCAAGGGCCGGTGCAACGTGACAAACGACTGCACCGCCGATGAGGTGCTGAAAAACACCCCCCGCAACGGCAAATTCCTCTTCAGCGCCATGGCGGCGTTCCCGCCGGAAAAGGCCATGCAGTTTTTTGAGGATGCCGGGTGCGCCCTGAAGACTGAGCGGGGCAACCGGGTATTTCCCACCACCGACCGCTCCCAGACGGTTCTGGATGCCCTTCAGCGGGAACTGAAAAACGCCGGCGTCACCGTCAAGACCGCGCGGGTGCTCTCCATCGAGCGCGATGACACGGGCGTCATGGGAGCCGCCACCTCTGTGGGCTTCTTTGAAGCAAGAAAGATCATCCTCGCCACCGGCGGCGCCAGCTATCCGGCCACCGGCTCCACCGGCGACGGCTATCAGTTTGCCCGACTGCTGGGACACACTGTCGTCGAGCCTGTGGGCAGTCTGGTTCCGCTGGAAACAGCCGGGAGCGATGCCCCGGATATGCAGGGTCTGGCTCTGAAAAATGTGGCAGTGAAGCTCTTAAACCCCAAGGGCAAGGCGGTGTACAAGGATTTCGGCGAGATGCTGTTCACTCATTTCGGCATCTCCGGCCCCACGGTGCTCTCTGCCTCGGCCCACATCGGCAAGGGCGAGGGCTGGAAGCTCTCCATCGACCTGAAGCCCGCGCTGGAGGAGCACAAGCTGGATGACCGGATCCTCCGGGATCTGGAGCAGTACCAGAACCGGTCCATGGAGAATGCCCTGACCGACCTGCTGCCCCGCAGCATGATCCCCGTCGTCCTGCGCCGCATCGGCGTGGAGGGGAGCCTGCAGGCCAATTCCTTTACGAAGCAGAACCGCCGGGCTCTGGTGGAGCTTTTGAAGAATTTTACCCTCGACATCACCGGCAAGCGCCCCGTTGCCGAGGCCATCATCACCTCCGGCGGCGTCAAATGCGGCGAGATCGACCCGAAGACCATGGAGTCGAAGAAGATTCCCGGCCTGTACTTTGCCGGCGAGATCATCGACTGCGACGCCTATACCGGTGGCTTCAACCTGCAGATCGCATGGGCCACGGGCGTGGCCGCGGGTAAGGCGGTATCTTCCTGACGGGCGTTTACCGATTGTTTACACCCGGTTATCCTGCAGGGCTTGACAAAAGCCTTAACTTGTATTAAAATAAGCCGAGCAAATGATTGATTTCCATTTTGGAGGTGAATTGTATGTACGATAAGCTGGTTGCTTTTGCAGCCGAGCATCTGGAGCTGGACCCCTCTGAGATCACTCCCGATTCCACTTTTGAGGATCTGGGCATCGACTCTCTGGACATCGTCGAGATGGTCATGGAGCTCGAGGGCGAGCTGGGCGTTGATCTGGAGGTCGAGGACGAGAACATCAAGACCTTCGGTCAGATGGCTGCTTTCATCGAGTCCAAGGTCGGCTAAGCCATTTTCAATTTTATAACTGTCTTGTTCAAGCCGTCCGGCTCGTAACAAGGTCGCACTAGTCGGGGAGATAGCGGTGCCCTGTTGCCTGCAATCCGCTACAGCAGGGATGAATTCCCACACCCGGGCTTGTCTGAGTGCCGTCTGCCCTAAGTAAGTGGCGTTGAGAGATCGGTCTTGCGCAACGGAATCCCGTGAACCATGTCAGGTGGGGAACCAAGCAGCATTAAGCGGATCGTTCCGTGTGCCGCGAGGCAGCCGTTCTTGAGTTAACTGCTTGGGTTCCGGGTGTTCAGCTCGTTCAAATGTGGGTGTGCGATCTTGTTATGAGCCGGACGTTTTTCTCAGAGTGAAGATTGGAGATTGGAGAGTTGAGATGCCTCAGATCTTCACTCTCCACTCTTCAATCTCCAATCTTTCAGCAGGGGGTGAGATTTTGTACCAAGCCTTATATAGAAAGTATCGTCCTCAGACCTTTGACGATGTGGTGGGTCAGGGGGCTGTGACACAGACCCTTAAGACACAGCTTTTGTCGGGTCATATGAGCCATGCGTATCTGTTCACGGGTTCCCGCGGTACGGGTAAGACCAGCTGCGCCAAGATCCTGTCCAAGGCGGTCAACTGCCTCACTCCCCATAACGGCAATCCCTGCAACGTATGCGAGGCCTGCCGTGCCATCGATGCGGGCACCTGCATGGATGTGCTGGAGATCGACGCCGCCTCCAACAACGGCGTCGACAATGTCCGCGATCTGCGGGACGATGCCGTCTATGCCCCCAGTCAGGTGAAAAAGCGTGTGTACATCATCGACGAGGTGCACATGCTGTCCATTTCGGCCTTCAATGCGCTGCTGAAGATCATCGAGGAGCCGCCGGAGCATCTGCTGTTCATTCTGGCGACCACGGAGCTGCACAAGGTCCCGGCGACGATCCTGTCCCGGTGCCAGCGGTTCTCTTTCCGGCGGATCACACCGGAGGATATTGCGGCCCGGCTGCAGTATGTGTCCTATCAGGAGGGAATCGAGCTGGATGACGGCGCAGCCCGGGTTCTGGCCCGTCTGGCCGACGGCGGCATGCGCGACGGATTGAGCCTGCTGGACCAGTGCGCGTCCGCCACGGTGGGTGAGCTGAATGCCCAGCGGGTGTATGAGTGCCTCGGCATTGCGGGGGAGCAGACCTGCGGTCAGATGCTGACGTTCGCGGCGGACAAAAATACAAGAGGGGCGCTGGAGCTGTTTAACCGGCTCTACGCCGACGGCAAGGATGTGGCGGCCCTTATTGATGAGCTGGCCAGCCTTTGCCGGGATCTGATGATCCTGAAGACGGCGCCGGAGGCGGGCATCACCATGCTCTCCGGTGTGGCTTCCGATGCCGATGCCAGAAGCCTTGTCAAGCGGTTCTCCGCCGGTGAGCTGGTGCGGATGATCGGACTGCTGCAGTCCTGTGCCGCGGGCTTCACCAGAAGCTCCAGCCGGCGGCTGGACGCGGAGCTGTGCATCATGAATCTGTGCGATCCCGCCCTGCAGATGGATGTGGAGGCTATGAATGCCCGGATCTCCAAGCTGGAGGAGCAGCTGCGCACCGGCAATTTCGCGGCCCCTGCCGTGTCCGTTTCCGTGCCTGCGGCGAAGCCCGAGGACGTCTGCGATGACGAAGCGCCGCCCCCTCCCGGGGATGACGAGGCACCGCCCGATCCGGACGCTCCCGCTCCGGAGCAGAAGCTGGCCCAGCCCCTGCGGGACGATACCCCCATCGGCTTCTGGGTGGATCTGGCAGCGGCCATGCGGCCTGAGCTGCCCCGCTCTCTGGCGGGCTTCTTCAGCGCCACGGAAAATGCACCCATCCGGGGCAGGGTTCGCGGGGATCGGGTGGGACTGATCTGTGCCAACGCCTTCGTGGTGCAGATGGTGGACAAGCCTGAGGTGCGGGATCTGGCGGCGAGAAAGGCCAGCCTGATCCTCGGCAGACCCGTCACCGTCAAGGTGGTGGATCGGACGGCCCGGCCCGAGCAGAATAAAAACATGGAGCAGCTCATGGCCTTCGGCCGGGAGCACTCCGATATCATCAAAATCAAAAATAACTGACATAAAAGGAGAAACGAACGATGGCTAGAGGTGGATTCCGGGGTATGCCCGGCGGCATGAATCAGCAGGCAATGATGAAGCAGGCCCAGAAGATGCAGCAGCAGATGATGCAGATGCAGGAGGAGATGGAGCGCAAGACCTACACCGCCAAGGCCGGCGGCGGCATGGTCATCGCCGAGGTCAACGGCAAGCACGAGATCGTGAACCTGACCATCAACCCCGAGGCTGTGGATCCCGACGACGTGGAGATGCTGCAGGACATGGTCATCGCCGCCGTCAACGAGGCCTTCCGCACCGCTGACGCCGACGCCCAGAGCAACATGGCCAAGCTCACCGGCGGCCTGGGCGGTCTGGGCGGCCTGTTCTAAGGAGGGGCAATGCAGTTTTTTCCTGCGGCATTGCAAAATCTGGCGGACCAGTTTGCGCGGCTCCCCGGCATCGGCGGCAAGACCGCCCAGCGGCTTGCCTTCCATGTGCTGAGCCTGCCCATGGAGGATGCGGAAGAGTTTGCCGCGGCCATTCTGGAGGCCAAGAAGACCGTCAAGCACTGCCCCCGGTGTCAGAATCTGACAGACCGGGAGATCTGCCCCATCTGTGACGACGAAACCCGGGACCACTCCCTCATCTGTGTGGTGGCGGAGCCGAAGGACGTCATTGCCATGGAGCGTAGCCGGGAATTCCGGGGCGTGTACCATGTGCTTCACGGTGTCATCAGCCCGCTGAACCACGTGACGCAGGATGACATCCGGATCAAGGAGCTCCTGCAGCGGGTGGCCAAGGGCGACGTCCGCGAGATCATCATGGCAACCAACCCCGACACCGAGGGCGAGGCCACGGCCATGTATATCTCCCGGCTCCTGCGGCCCATGGAGACAAAGGTGACGCGGCTGGCCTATGGCATCAGCGTCGGCTCCCAGCTGGAGTACGCCGACGAGGTCACGCTGGCGCGCGCCCTCGAGGGCAGACGTGAGATCTGATTAAAAGGAGGACGCTTCGGCGTCCTCTTTTTTCTTCTTGTGTTTTGTCACGTTTCCCTGTATAATGAGAATAACTATCACTTGGAGTGGATTACCATGAACAGACAACCAAACTGGGACGAGCTGAGCCGTACCATCCGCGATGAGGTGGAACGGGCAGTGAATTCTCAGGATTTTCAGAATATGGCCCAGAATGTCCGGCGCGTGGTGGAAAACGCCGCGGATGCAGGCGGCGAGGCCATCCGGCGGGCGGCCCAGACCGTACGGCAGGGGAGCCAGACCACTCAGATCCGGGTTGCTGACCTCTACGGCAAGACAGGTGCAAAGGTCATCGGCGGACTGGCGAAGACGGTCTTCGGCGGAAGCTTCACGTTCCTATGTGGCATCGGCACGCTGGGGCTGCTCTTTACCGGCGGAGTGCCCGCTGCGCTGGTCTGCGGCGGATTGCTCGGGCTCAGCGGTTGGATGCTTTCTAGTGGTGTCCGGACCATGGGCATCGTCAGCCGGTTCCGTACCTACCGGAAGATGCTCGGCAAGAAGACCCAGTGTGCACTGGAGAAGCTGGCCCGGGCGGTGGGCAAGGATATTCCTTTCGTCCGCAAGGACGTGACGAAGATGATCTCTGAGGGATATTTCCTCGAGGGCCATCTGGATCACGAGCAGAACCACCTGATCACCAGTGACATCACCTACCGCGAATTTGAACAGGCCCGGCTCCGGCTGGAGCAGGCCAGACAGCAAAAAGCCGCCGAGGAGGCAAACCGGCCTGACCCCCGGGTGCAGGAGGTTCTGGACAAGGGCAACGCATTCATCGCCCGGATCCGAAAGTGCAACGACGATATCCCCGGCAAAAGCGTATCCGCCAAGATCGACCGCATCGAGCAGATCGTCCGCAGGATCTTCGACCGGGTCAGAACCAACCCCGAGGTCATTCCCGATCTGAAGAAGCTCATGGACTACTACCTGCCCATGACCGTCAAGCTCCTGACCGCCTACGCGGACATGGACGCCCAGCCGGTGCAGGGGGAGAATATCCAAAATTCCAAACGGGAGATCGAAGGGACCCTCGATACCCTGAGCGTGGCTTTTGAAAAGATCCTCGACGAGCTCTTTCAGGAAACCGCGCTGGATATCTCCAGCGACATCAGCGTCCTCAACGCCATGCTGGCCAGAGAAGGCCTGACCGAGGACGAGCTGACCAAAATGAGAAACCGACAGAATTCTTAAGACAAAGGAGCATGCAATATGGCCAATGAGTTTGTTTTTGATGACAGCATCCCCACGCTGACCCTCGAGCCGGAGCTGGAGAATGTCCCTGCACCCGCCGTGCAGCCTGAGCCTCCCAAGGTGGAGGAGCCCGTCCTGACCCCCGAGGAGCAGAAGATCGTCAATGATTTCGCTGCCAAGATCGACGTGGAAAACACCGCGCAGATCCTGCAGTACGGCGCAGGTACCCAGAAGAAAATGGCGGATTTCTCCGACGCAGCCCTTGCCAATGTCCGGACGCAGGATCTGGGCGAGGTGGGCGACCTGATCGTGAACGTAGTCGGCGAGCTCAAGGGCTTTGGTGCAGAGGAGCAGAAGGGCTTCCTCGGCTTCTTCCGCAAGCAGGCGGATAAGCTGGAGACCATGAAGGCCAATTTCGCCAAGGCCGAGGTCAATGTTGCCAAGATCGGCAATGCGCTGGAGCAGCACCAGATCCGTCTGATGAAGGACAGCGCCATGCTCGACAGCATGTACAAGCAGAATCTCGCCTATTTCAAGGAGCTGACCATGTATATTCTGGCGGGCAAGCAGAAGCTGGCCGAGGTGCGCTCCGGTAAGCTGGCCGAGCTGGAGGCCAAGGCGAAGCTTTCCGGCCTTGCCGAGGATGCACAGGCCGCCCGGGATCTGAGTGACAAGTGCGACCGCTTTGAGAAGAAGATCTACGATCTGGAGTTGACCCGCTCCATCTCCATCCAGACCGCTCCCCAGATCCGCATGATCCAGAACAACGACAACGTCATGGTGGAGAAGATCCAGACCACGCTGGTAAACACCATCCCCCTGTGGAAGAACCAGATGGTGCTTTCCCTCGGCATCGCCCATGCCGGCGAGGCCGCCGCAGCCCAGAAGCAGGTCACGGATATCACCAACGCCCTGCTGAAGCAGAATGCCGAGCAGCTCCATCTGGCCTCTGTGGAGACGGCCAAGGAGGCTGAGCGGGGCATCGTGGACATTGAGACGCTGAAGGAGACCAATGCCAAGCTGATCCGGACCTTCGACGACGTGTTGAAGATTCAGGCTGACGGACGGGCCAAGCGGCTGGCCGCCGAGGGCGAGATGCTGAAGATGGAGAACGATCTGAAGCAGAAGCTGCTCGAGATCCGCAACGGCTAATCCTTAAGATTTATTGAAGAATGCCCCGGTTTTGTGGAAAAACCGGGGCATTTGTGCTACATTGGAACCATCCCAAGGAAAGGTGGAACCCTTATGAAAAAATGGAAAGTCTTGGCCGCATTCCTGCTCTGCGCGGCGCTGCTCGCTGCCTGCAGCGGGGGAGACGTCAGCGAAGTGGGCCGCCGCATCGGCGAAAGCGAGATGTACTCCAAGGCCGAGATCGCACAGGCCATGGATGAGGTGGAAGACTTCTTCAAAGCCGAGTTCGACGGCTGCAAGCTCCTCAGACTCGAATACGACGAGGAGAAAACACGGAAAGAAGCATATGCATGGTCCGAGAATTACGGTGCAGAAGCCATTGTGCTGCAGTCGGATTTTTATGTGGATGACAGCGGCCGCGCGGTCACTCTGGAGCCGGATGAGACATACCGGAACTACGAGTGGATCCTGACGAAGACAGTCTTTGGCTGGGAGCTTCAGACCTGGGGCTACGGCTGACGGTAATTAGAGGGCAAAGTGTTCCTTGATGATCCTCGCGGCTTCCTCCGCGGGGATCTCAGCGTTTTCGAGCCGTAAATAGTTGGGATGGGTGATCTCGCCGGGGCAGCTTTCCCAGCGGTGGTTTTGATCGTCCCGGATCAGGCGGGAATTGGAGTCTTCGATATTGCGTTTAGAGGTCTTGTGCTTCAGGCGGTTTTCGGTGGCGTTGCGCTGCAGACGCACCTCCTGCGGTGCAATGAGCTCCACGTAATACACGTCCTCCTCGGGCAGACCGAAAATGCCCTTGATCCAGTCCACGTAATCCCAGTCCTCCTGCACATCAAAGGCCCACATGAACGTGAAGATCATGCCGTAATTTTCCGATTTTGCGAATTCTTCAAAGATGACCTGACGCAGCCTCTGGGTGATATCCGGACGCCACTGGCCGAAAATCTCCAGAACCGGCTCGATCATCATGTGGTTGTGAAACAGCCGAAGATTCGTGATCTTCGCAAGCTCCTGTCCAACGGACATCTTGCCCACGGCGCTGTTGCCGATGAGAAGTACCAGTTTCATCGTGATCCCCTCCTTTTTGCTCCAATCATAGAGCAGGGGAGGGGATTTGTCAAGGTTTCACTGTCTTGTCAATAAAGGGTTGCAATTTCTGACGCCGGGTCGTATAATGGAGTCATTACATACAAACGAGGTGTTTTCTATGGATACCAACAACAAACTGAACCTGACCATGCTCTGCGACTTCTACGAGCTGACCATGGCCAACGGCTATTTCGAAAACGGCTACCGCGACCGCATCACCTACTTTGATCTGTTCTTCCGGCGCTGCCCCGATGGCGGCGGCTTCTGCATCGCAGCGGGTCTGGAGCAGATCGTCAGCTACATCCAGCAGCTTCACTTCGACCAGGAGGATATCCAGTACCTCCGGGAGCGGAACCTCTTCACCGAGGAGTTTCTGGAGTATCTGAAGGATTTCAAGTTCACCGGCGACATCTGGGCCGTGCCCGAGGGTACCGTGGTCTTCCCCCAGGAGCCCCTGATCACCGTCCGGGCTCCCGCCATTGAGGCTCAGCTCATCGAGACCTACCTGCTGCTGTGCATCAACCACCAGAGCCTGATCGCCACCAAGGCCAACCGCATCGTCCGGGCCGCTGAGGGCCGCACCGTGCTGGAGTTCGGCTCCCGCCGGGCCCAGGGTCCCGATGCCGCCATGCTGGGTGCCCGTGCCGCCTACATCGGCGGCTGCCACGGCACCGCCTGCACCATCTCCGACCAGCTCTTCGGCGTCAAGGCCGGCGGCACCATGGCCCATGCATGGGTGCAGATGTTCGACACCGAGCTGGAGGCCTTCACCGCCTACTGCAAGATGTATCCCAACAACGCCACCCTGCTGGTGGATACCTACAATACCCTCAAGTCCGGCGTGCCCAACGCCATCCGGGCCTTCAACGAGGTCCTGAAGCCCATGGGCATCACCAAATGCGGCATCCGTCTGGACTCCGGCGACATGGCCTACCTGACCCAGAAGGCCCGGCAGATGCTGGACGAGGCCGGCTGGGAGACCTGCCAGATCTCCGTCTCCAACTCCCTGGACGAGCACATCATCCGGGGCGTCCTGCAGCAGGGCGCGAAGATCGACCTCTTCGGCGTGGGCGAGCGGCTCATCACCGCCAAGTCCGAGCCCGTCTTCGGTGGCGTTTACAAGCTGGTGGCCGTGGAGAACGACGACGGCACCGTCACCCCCAAGATCAAGATCTCCGAGAATGTGGGCAAGATCACCACCCCCCACTACAAGAAGCTCTACCGGTTCATCGGCAACGACACCGGCAAGGCCATCGCCGACTATATGTGCGTCCACGACGAGACCGTCGACGACAGCCAAGACATCGAGATCTTCGACCCCAACGCCACCTGGAAGCGCCGCACCGTCTACAACTACACC
>JAFWAZ010000163.1 GCA_017507425.1 Oscillospiraceae bacterium
AACCCGCCAGGTCGGCATCGAAAACGACGATGTTGGCATTCTCACGGCCCAGCTCCACCAGAGCCTCGCCGTAACCCTCACGGGTCGCGATCTTCTTGATATCAGCCATTTCTTAACCCTCCAGTTCTGCCAGAGCGGCCTTCAGCTCGGTCATAGCGACCTCGAATTCCGCGGGATTGGTGGACTTGCCGTGCCAGCCGGCGTTGTTTTCCATGAAAGAGACGCCCTTGCCCTTGGTGGTGGACATGACGATGGCGGTGGGCTGGCCCTTGACGGTCTTGGCCTCGGCGAAGGCGGCCTCCAGCTCGTCGAAGCTGTGGCCGTCCACGGTGATGACGTGCAGGCCGAAAGCGACCAGCTTGTCCACGATGGGGTAGGGGCTCATGACGTCGGCGATGTTGCCGTCGATCTGCAGGCCGTTGTTGTCAACGATGACGCAGAGGTTGTCCAGCTTGTAGTGGCTTGCAAACATGCAGGCCTCCCAGACCTGACCCTCCTGAAGCTCACCGTCGCCCAGCAGGGTGTAGACGCGGCAGGGATTGCCCTGCACCTTGGCGGCCAGAGCCATGCCGCAGGCGGTGGAGATGCCCTGACCCAGAGAACCGGTGGACATATCGACGCCGGGGACGGTGATCATGTTGGGGTGGCCCTGCAGGTAAGAGCCGATCTTGCGCAGGGTCAGCAGATCCTCCACGGGGAAGAAGCCCCGGTGGGCCAGAGCGGCGTAGAGGGCGGGGGCACAGTGGCCCTTGGAGAGCACGAAGCGGTCCCGGTCCCACTTCTTGGGATCGGCGGGATCGACGTTGAGCTCCTTGTTGTACAGGTAGGTGATGACGTCAGCTGCGGACAGGCTGCCGCCGGGATGGCCGCACTTGGCTGCGTTGGTGGACTCGACAA
Organism: Oscillospiraceae bacterium; assembly: GCA_017507425.1. GTDB lineage: Bacteria > Bacillota > Clostridia > Oscillospirales > Oscillospiraceae > Faecousia. Next base: position 898 of record JAFWAZ010000163.1, read on the forward strand.
CGCCGATGCGCACCTTGCAGGCCGTGGTCTGCAGAGCCTTACGTTCATTGAAAGTCATATCGTTTCTCCTTCATTAAATAAATCAGGTTATACGGTGTTTATGGTTATCCTAATACATTCTACATGGTTTCCAATTCGTTGTCAAGCAAACAGGAAATGCGAGGAAAAAAATGGACGGAATCAACAAAATTTTAGTCGCAATGTGTAGAAGTTTGGATGGAAACATGACGCCCCCGGCTTTTCGCCGGGGGCGCGGATGCATCCGTATACAAAGGGGCGGGAGAGTTTCCCGGACGGTGGGACTGCGTTATCCTCTTCGGAACCGGGCGAGGAAATCCCGCGTTAGCTGCTGCTTGGGATCGCCGAAGATCTCGGCGGGGGTGCCCTCCTCGCAGATGACGCCGTCGGCCATGAAGACCACCCGGTCGCTCACATCCCGGGCGAAGGCCATCTCATGGGTGACCACCAGCATGGTCATGCCCTCCTTGGCCAGCTGCTGCATGACCGCGAGGACTTCGCCGACCATTTCCGGATCGAGGGCGGAGGTGGGCTCGTCGAAAAGCAGCACCTCCGGATCCATGGCCAGCGCCCGGGCGATGGCCACGCGCTGCTTCTGACCGCCGGAGAGCTGGCGGGGACGGGCGTTGATGTAGGGGGCCATGCCGACCTTTTCCAGATAGTGCATGGCGGTGCTTCTGGCATCGCGCTTGTTCTTCTTCAGAACCTTGATCTGGCCCACCATACAGTTTTCCAGAACGGTCATGTTGTCAAAGAGGTTGAAGCTCTGGAACACCATGCCCACCCGGGAGCGGTACTTGGGGGCGCTGATGCTGCCGTCGGTGACGCTCTTGCCGTGGTAGAGGATGCTGCCGCTGGTGGGCGTCTCCAGCAGGTTGATGCAGCGCAGCAGGGTGGACTTGCCGGAGCCGGATGCGCCGATGATGGAGATGACGTCGCCCTTGGAAACGGTGAAGTCGACGTCCCGGAGCACCACATGGGCGCCGAAGGCCTTGGAAAGATGTTCGATTTTCAGAATTTCCATTATCGGTCACCTCTCATTCTGCCGTGCTTGAGGTTCAGCTTGGTACGCTTGATCTCGTCGGTGGACTTCTCGTCGAAGGGAGAGCTGCGGTCGGGGTGGCTGTAGGTGCCGGCCGCCATGGTCAGCTGGTCATCATGGGCCAGCTGGTAGTTGCTGTCGCCGTCTAATCTTTTTTCGATGGCCCGCAGACCGAAGGAGGCGATCAGCGTCAGGGTCAGGTAGCCCACCATCTCGATCACCGCCGAGGGGAAGTACAGGAAATTGTTGCCCACGATGGTGCGATGGACGGCGAAGAACTCCATGAAGCCGATGATGAACATGACGGAGGTGTCCTTGATGTTGATGATGAAGTTGTTGCCGATCTGGGGCATGATATTGCGGATGGCCTGAGGCAGGATGATGCTGGTCATGGTCTGCCAGTGGGTCATGCCGATGGCCTTGGCACCCTCGGTCTGGCCGGGGTCAATGGAGATGATGCCGCCGCGGACGGACTCGGCCATGTATGCGCCGGTGTTGATGGAAACAATGATGATCGATGCCAGCCACATGCCGCTGTAGCCGGTGAAAGCGACCTCGTTATTGGTAAAGTAGGGAAGACCGTAGTAGATGAAAACCGCCTGCAGCACCATGGGGGTGCCGCGGAAAACCTCGACGTAGATCCGGACGATGGCCCGGATCAGCTTCAGCAGGAATTTCTTGGCGGGGTGATCCTTCTGGGCATAGGGGATGGTGTTCAGCACGCCGCAGCCGAGACCGATGATGCAGCCGAACAGCGTAGCCACCACCGCGAGGATCAGGGTGTTCTTCACACCGTTGAGGTAAGTCGGCGCATAGGCCGTCCAAAGCCGGGCGACGTCATGACCCAGCTCCATCAAAACATCCATAAAAAGTTCCTTTCGTGGCAATCCGCCCCGGCGGAAAACCGGGGCGGTGCATGTGCATTTTTAGATTGCGGGCTGGACGGCGATGGCCTGATCCATCAGGGCGTTGAAGTCAGCCTCGGTCATGGTGCTGAGCACGTCATTCATGGCCTGCTGCAGCTCGGCGTTGCCCTTCTTCACGGAGACGCCGATGTTGACGTTCTCGGCGCGGATCTCCTCGGAGGCAAACTGGAAGTCACCGTCGGTACCGGCGAAGTTCAGAACCACCAGATCGGGGTTCTTGGCTACGGCACCGTTGGCGGTGGGCAGGTCGGTGCAGATGAAGTCCACCATGCCGCTCTCCAGTGCCACGATCATGGCGGGAGCATCGGCAGCGGGAGCCTGCAGCTCGGCACCGGGGATCTGGGGCAGACAGGTGTCATACCAGATGGTGCCGGACTGGCTGGTGCAGGTGCCGGACAGGTCGGCGATGGAGGTGGCGGAGGCCAGAGGGGAGTCGGCGGTGGTGACGCAGACGATGGTGGCGTAGTAGTAGGGGCCGGCCATGTCCACCTCGGCCATGCGCTCGGCGGTCATGGACTGACCGGCGATGGCCACGTCGATGGTACCTGCAGCCAGAGCGGGGGAAAGGCCGCCCCACTCCAGAGCCATGACCTCCAGCTCCCAGCCGTAGGTTTCACAGATCTTCTTGGCGATCATGATGTCATAGCCGCCGGCGTAGGAGCCGGGGTTGTTGGCGATGGGAACGGCGCCGTTGGAGTCGTCCATCTGGGTCCAGTTGTAGGGAGCGTAGGCGCATTCCATGCCGACGGTCAGAACGCCGTCTTCCACACCGGGAATGGCGGCAGCCGTGCCGTTGTCGGCGGGAGCGGTGGTCTCGGGAGCGCTGCCGCCGCAGGCGGCGAGGGTCATGGCCATGGTCAGGGCCAGAACCAGAGCAATCAGCTTCTTCATAATCTCTTTCCTTTCGTTGCAGACGTTTCCCCGGTCTGCACGGGGAGAATCAAAAAAGAACCGCTTTGCCAAAGCGGTTCGGAAATGACAGAAAGACTCCGTCGTTCCTGATAGCGCTCCACAAAGTTTTGTGACAGTCTGGCGGATATTCTCCGACAAACCAGCGGCGGGGTCACAGGCATGACACCATCGCTTCGGCGGTGGTCCCTTTTTACCATCGGGGCTGCCTGGCCTTCCAATGGGATACTCCTGAACACCGCACCTCTATCAAGCGATTCAATTTGGATGTATACTAGCATACAAATGTACATCTGTCAACTACTTTTTTCTTCCCTTGACAGACACAATCTGCAATATTACAATATAAAGGATTGGAGGTGTCCCTGTGGATAAGATCAAAAAGCTTTTGAACCGGGAGACGGTTCTTTATATTGTGTTCGGTGTGGCCACCACCGTGGTCAACTATGTGGTGTTCCATCTTCTCTATAATGTCCTCTGGCAGCAGGAGAACAGCCTGACCGCCAATGCGGTGGCATTTGTGGCAGCGGTTGTCTTCGCATTCGTGGTCAATAAGATGTTTGTCTTTGAGAGCAAGAGCTGGGGTATGGATGCACTGAAACGGGAGGTCCCGTCTTTTCTTGCGGCCCGCATCGGTTCCTTCGGCATCGAGGAGGCAGGTCTGTTCCTGTGCGAAAAGGTGCTGAAGCTGGGCGGTGTCATCGCTTTCACCTTCGCCGGTACATCCTTTGACTGGATCACCATTGTAAAGGTGGCACTGTCCTTTGTGGTGGTGGCGCTGAACTACGTGTTCTGCAAGCTGTTTGTATTTAAGAAGTGAATCACCGGGGCCGCATTTCAGCGGCCCTGTTTTCATTGGAGGTGTGAATATGACTGAAATGGAAAAAGCCAAAGCCGGACTGGAGTTCATACGGGGAAGCGCTGAGCTGCGTGTGATCCGGGAACGGGCAGAGAGTCTGTGCTTCCGGTTGAATCATACACCGCCGGAAGAAAGTGAGAAACGACAGGCGCTCCTGCGGGAGCTGATCCCCGATCAGGGGGAGAACTGTTTCATCAAACCGCCGTTCCTCTGCGATTACGGGGAGTTCATCGTGCTGGGAGATCGGTTTTTTGCAAACTACGGATGCAAGTTTGTGGATGGAGGGACCATTTGGTTTGGCAGCGATGTGCTGGTGGGGCCGGGGTGTACTTTCGTGACGGTGAACCACGCGCTGGAGCCGGATCGCCGTCTCCGGGGTGTGATGCAGTGCAAATCCATCACGGTAGGCGATAATGTTTGGTTCGGTGCGGAGGTGACCGTTTGTCCCGGCGTGACCATAGGCGACAACAGTGTGATCGGTGCAGGAAGTGTGGTTGTGGGGGATATTCCGGCCAATACAGTCGCTGTGGGAAATCCCTGCAGGGTGGTCCGATATCTGGATGAAAAATAAATATAAAAAAGATGAAAAAAGGTGTTGACAAAAGGGGAAGGGTATGATAGTATATCCAAGCGCTCGAGAGAGCGGAAACAAATAGCGGCAGAAACTGATGAAGTTTGGATGGAACTGTGGAGAAAATCGAAGAATTCGGCTCAGAATGGGGCGCGAAAATTCCTCGAAAAACTTCGAAAAAAGTTCTTGACAAATGGAGGTTGATGTGCTAGGATATATGAGTCGCCGCGAGGTGACACGGACTGTACCTTGTAAATTGAATAACGTAAAGATGACTTTTATCACCT
>JAFWAZ010000164.1 GCA_017507425.1 Oscillospiraceae bacterium
CCGGTCAGGATGTCGGTGTTCTGGATCTCGGCGTAGACAACGGCGGCGGCATCGTCAGTCATCTGGCAGCCGTCGGGGCCGTAGGCCTTGTAGCCGTTGTACTTGGCGGGGTTGTGGGAAGCGGTAACCATAACACCGGCGTTGGCGTTATAGTAACGGGTAGCGAAGGACAGTGCGGGAACGGGCATCAGAGCGTCGTAGATGCGGACCTTGATGTCGTTGGCAGCCAGAACCCGGGCAGTCTCCTTGGCGAAGACGTCGGAGTTGATGCGGCTGTCGTAGGAGACAGCCACCAGCTGGCTGCCGCCCTGAGTCTTGACCCAGTTTGCCAGACCCTGCGTGGCCTGACGGACAACATAAATGTTCATGCGGTTGGAGCCGGCGCCCAGAACGCCGCGCAGACCGGCGGTACCGAACTTCAGAGCCACGGCGAAGCGATCCTTGATCTGCTCGTCGTTACCCTCAATGCTCTGCAGTTCCTTGGTCAGAGCCTCGTCCTCGAGGGAAGCGGCCAGCCAGCGCTTGTAATCATCCATGTACATATGAAATCACCTATCCTTATAAATTTTTAAGTATTTTGTGTAAAGTTGCCCAAATACAGTATACTCAATGAGGCGTTCATTGTCAATGTCAACTGTTGGAAAAAGTGGCGCTTGCTGCGTATTTTGTAAATACCCGTTGCGAACCGGCGGGATTTGGGGTATAATGTGGTAAAATACAAAAACTATGCCCAATGGAGGTATTTATGAACGAAATGCTGTTTGCGGTGCCGACGCTGTTCGGACTGGAGGGTCTGGCCGGCGATGAGCTGCGCCGGATGGATCTGGAAAATGTCCGGGTGGAGGATCGCCGGGTCCTCTTCACCGGTGACGAGCGGGCATTGGCCAAGGCCAACATCTGCCTGCGCACCGGCGAGCGGATCATGGTGGTGCTGGCCCAGTTTCCCGCCAAGACCTTTGAGGAGCTCTTTCAGGGCGTCTACCACGCCGAGCTGGAGCGCTATATCCCCGCCGACGGCCAGTTCCCCGTCAAGGGCCACTGCCTGAATTCCCAGCTCATGAGCGTGTCCGACTGTCAGGCCATCATCAAGAAGGCCGCCTCCCGCCGCCTTGGCGAGAAGTACGGCATCAGCTGGCTCCCCGAAACCGGCGTGAGATTCCAGCTCCACTTCACAATCCTGAACGATCAGGTGACCCTCTCCCTCGACACCTCCGGTCAGGGCCTGCACAAGCGGGGCTACCGGGCCATCGGCAACGATGCGCCGCTGCACGAGACCCTCGCCGCCGGCATGATCCAGCTCACCCGCTACCGGGGCCGGGAGTTTTTCTGGGATCCCTTCTGCGGCTCCGGCACCATCCCCATCGAGGCCGCCCTCATCGCCATCAACCGGGCTCCCGGCCTCAGCCGCCGTTTCGCCGCCGAGGAATTCCCCTGGATGCCCAAGGAAATCTGGGACGACGTGAAGACCGAGGCCAGGGACAAGGAATTCCACGGGGACTACCGGATCCTCGGCTCCGATTCCGACCCCAAGTGTGTCAGCCTCGCCATGGCCAACGCCCGGAAGGCCGGCGTGGGCAAGTTGATCACCTTCAAAGACGGCGACGCCACCAAGATGAGCCTGCCCTCGGACGCCGGCATCCTCGTCTGCAATCCCCCCTACGGCGAGCGCATGATGGAGCAGAGCGCCGCCAAGCGGCTGTATCAGGCGCTGGGCCGTCATCTGAAATTCGCAAACGACTGGAAGAAGTACGTCATTACCTCCGAGCCCGAGTTCGAGCACTACTTCGGCAAGCGCTGCGATAAGAAGCGCAAGTTCTACAACGGCAAGATCCAGTGCAACTACTATATGTACACCGGCGGAAACCGCAAGCCCGTCAAGAAGTAATCCTGTAGGGGACGGCGTCCTCGACGTCCCGACCGCCGCAAGGCGGCAGTTCGGTATGCGGAAAAATTTGCCCATCGAGGTCAAATTTTCCCGACGGGTCGTCGAGGACGCCGACCCCTACGACTGAGACATAGAGAAGGCTGAAATATGAAGCACGTGTTTATCATCAACCCTGCGGCGGGAAAATCCGACAAAACCGCCGAATATACGGCGAAAATCAAAGAATCCTGCGCCGGTCTGGACTATGAGATCGCCGTATCCAAGGCGCCCGGCGACTGTACCCGGATCGCCCGGGAGGCTGCCCGATCCGGCGGGGAGGTCCGGCTCTACGCCTGCGGCGGCGACGGTACCCTGAACGAGGTGGTGGCGGGCGCTGCCGGCTATGACAATGCCTCCGTGACCGTCTATGTGGGCGGCAGCGGCAACGATTTCGTCAAGATCTTCGACGACCGGGAGGCCTTCCGGGACTTGGATCGGCTCCTCGACAGCGAAACCGCCGTCTTTGATCTGGTGGACGTGAACGGACGGCTGGCCCTCAACATCTGCTGTGTGGGCCTCGACTCCCGCATCGGCGCGGAGATGTCCCGGTTCAAGCGTCTGCCCGGCGTCAGCGGCTCGCTGGCCTACATCCTGTCCACTGCGGTGAACATCTTCAAGGGCATCTCGGAGCACTACACGGTGGAGGTGGACGGCGAGCGGATCGACGGGGATATGACCTTCGTCTGCGTTGCCAATGCCCGCTGGTACGGCGGCGGCTTCTACGCCGTCCCCGACGCGGAGCCCGACGACGGAAAGATTGACATCCTGCTGGTGAAGAAGCTGCACCTGTGGCAGATCCCCGGGGCGCTGGCCAAGTACAAGGCCGGCCGCTATAAAGAGCTGGGTCACATCGCCCGGCACATCCGCACGGACGCCATCACCGTCCGCTGCGACCGGGAGAGCCCCGTCAACCTCGACGGCGAGATCTTCACCGCAAAAGATGTACATATGAAAATCGCAGAGAAAAAGATCCGGTTTTTCTACCCAAAGGGACTGAAATATCAGGCGGAAGGCAGCGGAAAAATGCTGAATGTATAAACTGGTGTAGGGAACGGTTATGACCGTTCCGCAGTACGCACCCATCAAACACCGCAGCGTTTCGGCGAAATGGTACGAATTCGCCCGTCGCTGCCGGGGAAACGGGGATGCTGCCGCGGAACGGCCATAGCCGTTCCCTACGTTGCGGTATTGTTTGGGCATGACCCGGATGTAAAATCCCGTCGCATTTTTTCTTGCAAAATTCGGCTTTTCGGAGTATAGTATAATAAACCCGAATATATTCATCCGAAAGGAGCAGTCCATGTTTATCTTCGAAATTTTCAAGGCGGTGCTGTTCGGCATTGTCGAGGGCATTACCGAGTGGCTCCCCGTGTCCTCCACGGGCCACATCATCCTACTGGACGAGTTCATCAGGCTCAACGCCTCCGAGGAATTCAAGTCCATGTTCGACGTGGTCATCCAGCTCGGCGCCATCCTCGCCGTCATCGTCATCTTCTTTAACAAGCTCAATCCCTTTGATGCCAAGAAGTCCCCGGCCAAGAAAAAGGCCACTTGGGAGCTGTGGTTCAAGGTCTGCCTCGCCATCGTGCCCAGCGGCATCGTGGGTGTCCTCTTTGACGACTGGATGGATGCCCACCTGCACCACGGCATCCCCGTGGCCATTGCCCTGATCGTCTACGGCGTGGCGTTCATCCTTGTGGAAAAGCGCAACGCAGGCGTCAAGCCCCGGATCGGCAAGGTCTGGGACATCGATTATAAGACCGCCCTGCTCATCGGCGCCTTCCAGTGCCTGAGTCTGGTGCCCGGCACCAGCCGCTCCGGCTCCACCATCCTCGGCGCCATTTTGCTGGGCGTCAGCCGCAGCGCGGGCAGCGAATTCTCCTTCTTCATGGCCATCCCCACCATGCTGGGCGCCAGCGCCATCAAGCTGCTGAAATTCCTGCTCTCCGGCGCAGCCTTCGGCTTCGGCGAGTTCGTGCTGCTGCTGGTGGGTACCGTGGTCAGCTTCGTGGTGTCCATGGCTGCCATCAAGGCCTTGATGAACTACGTCCGCAAGCACTCCTTCGCCGCCTTCGGTGTCTACCGCATCGCCCTCGGCGCCGTGGTGCTGGTCTACTTCGTGATCAAGGGCATTTTCGCATAACGTACATTCCGAAAATCGACAACATATACAATTGGAGGAACTACCTATGAACAAACCCGTACTTGTGGTCATGGCAGCCGGCATGGGCAGCCGGTTCGGCGGCCTGAAGCAGCTCGAGCCCATCGATGACAACGGCCATGTCATCCTCGACTACTCCGTCTACGACGCCCATCGGGCCGGCTTCGACACCGTGGTCTTCGTCATCAAGCCCGAGATCGAGAAGGACTTCCGGGAAAAGGTCGGCGAGCGTATGTCCAAGGTCATGGACGTCAAGTATGTCTTCCAGCTCTCCGACGATCTGCCCGAGGGCTATGCCGTTCCCGAGGGCCGCGTGAAGCCCTGGGGCACCGCGCAGGCGGTCCTCGCCGCCCGGCATGTGGTGGACGGCCCCTTTGCCGTCATCAATGCCGACGATTACTACGGCCCCGAGGGCTTTGAGGAGATCTACAACTACCTGATCCACCATCCGGACGGAAACGGCCTCTACGAGTACGCCATGGTGGGCTATCTGCTGAAGAATACCCTCACCGAGAACGGCTCCGTGGCCCGGGGCGTCTGCACCGAGACGGCCAGCGGCTACCTCCACTCCGTGGTGGAGCGCACCAAGATCTTCAAGGGCGAGAAGTGCCCCGTCTACACCGAGGACGACGGCACCACATGGCATGAGCTCAGCGACGACGATGTGGTGTCCATGAACCTCTGGGGCTTCCAGAAGAGCTATCTGGAGGAGGCATGGGCCGGTTTCCCCGCCTTCCTCGACAAGGCCATCGCCGAGAACCCCCTGAAGGGCGAGTATTACCTGCCCAGCGTGGTGTCGAGCCTGCTGAGCCAGCACAAGGCCCGGGTCAAGGTGCTCCGCTCCAACGACCGCTGGTACGGCGTCACCTACAAGGAGGATAAGCCCGGCGTCATGGACGCTCTGCGGGAGCTCCGCGAAAAGGGCCTGTACCCCGAGAAGCTGTGGGAGTAATAAAGCAACGCAAACAGGGCGGACTTTTGTCCGCCCTGTAGTCGTACAGCCACAGTAGGGGCGCACCTATGTGTGCGCCCGCAGCCTATGAAATAAACCCGGGCGGACACATAGGTCCGCCCCTACTTTTTACAGTCTACCCGGACCTGCTTTTTGCAGTCGGCCCGGAATGCTTTGACAGGCGGACAAATGTATGCTATGATAGCCCGTACAAGGCTTTGCGAACGATTTTTGGTTCGAATCTTCAAAGCAGGAAAGGACCGATATGATGCTTGACAAGAAGATGATGTCCGAGCTGATCGCCATCGTGCTCCACGGCGGCGCGGATTTTGCCGAGGTTTACGCCGAGTATTCCAAGGACAACCGCATCAGCTATGCGGACAAAAAAATTGAAACCGTCACCAATAAGATCATCAGCGGCGTGGGTATCCGGGGCTTCCTCGGCACCCGCACGTTTTTTGCCTCCACCACCGATCTGACCCCCAGCGGTCTGCGGGAATGCGCCAAACGCGTGGCGCAGGCCGTGGGCCATCCGGTGGATCGGATCGCCGATTTCTCTCTGGTGGAGCGCATCAACACCAACATCCACCCCATCCGCACCAACCCCTTTGACGTCAGCGCGAAGGTGCGCAGCGCGCTGGTGCGGGAGGCCGCCGATGCCGCATGGGCCGGCGGTGACGAGATCATTCAGGTCAACGGCACCCTGCTGACCTCCGACAAGAGCTTTACCGTGGCCAACTCCGAGGGCCTGTACACCTCCGACCGGCAGATCCGCACCCGGATGATGGTCAACGCCATCGCCTCCGACGGCACCCAGAACCAGCAGGGCACCGCCTCCCCCGGCCGCCAGATGGGTCTGGAATTCTTCGACATCCCCCGGTTCGCCCCCAAGGTCATCGGCGCCGAGGCCGCCCGTCAGGCCAAGGTGAATCTGAAGGCCGTTCCCTGCCCCAGCGGCCAGATGACCGTTGCCATCGCCAACGGCTTCGGCGGCGTCATTTTCCACGAGGCCTGCGGCCACTCTCTGGAGGCTGCCTGCGTGGGCATCGGCATGAGCCAGATGTGCGGCAAAATGGGCCAGCAGGTTGCCGGCTCCAAGGTCACCGCCATCGATGACGGCACCATTGTCAACGGCTGGGGCTCCTGCAACATCGACGACGAGGGCAACCCCAATCAGCGCCGCGTCCTCATCGAGAACGGCATTCTGAAGAGCTATATGGTCGACCGGCTGGGCGCCCGGCGCATGGGCGTTCCCCACACCGCCTCCGGCCGACGCCAGAACTACTCCTATGAGACCACCTCCCGCATGACCAACACCTTTATCGCCAACGGCCCCGACAAAAACGAGGACATCATCGCCTCCATCGAAAACGGCATCTACTGCGCCATGATGGGCGGCGGCTCCGTCAATCCCTTCACCGGCGACTTCAACTTCGCCGCCCGGGAGGCCTATCTGGTCAAAAACGGCAGGATCTGCGAGCCCGTCCGGGGCGCCGCCCTCATCGGCAACGGCGGCGATGTCATCCGGAAGATCGACATGGTCGGTCAGGATCTGGACACCGCTCAGGGCAACTGCGGCGCGTCCAGCGGCATGATCCCCACCGACGTGGGCCAGCCCCTGATCCGCGTCAGCTCCATCACCGTGGGCGGTCAGGCTTAAGGAGGACGAAAACATGGCAAATATGGAAATGATCAAAAACGCTGTCGCCGCTGCCGCAAAGCAGTTCGGCGCTGAGGAATATGAGCTGACCGTCACCGACCGGGAGAACACCGGCGTGGAGGCCCTGAAAAAGGAGATCACCTCCGTCAGCTACTCCCGCTCCGGCTCCATGGTGGTGCGCTGCGTGGTGGGCGGCAAGTCCGGCTATGCCATCTCTGAGCTGGTGACCCCCGAGGCCGCCGCCCAGATCGTGGAGACCGCCTGCGACAACGCCGGCATCGTCGACGACGCCGATCAGGTGGGCCTGTTCCCCGGCAGCGAGCACTACGAGGTCAGCCGGGATACCGCCGTCGACCTGCCCGACACCGAGGAACTGAAGGAGCGGGCCCTGAAGCTGCAGGAGCTGGCCTACGCCGCTGACCACAAGATCATCGACGGCACCCAGAGCTTTGTGTCCGGCATGAACATCCGGCAGGATGTGATGAACTCCGCAGGTCTGGAGCTCCACTACGAGACGGGCCTTGTGTATCAGGGCCTGATGGCCGCCGTCAAGGACGGCGAGGAGGCCGCCGACGAGTTTGCCCTCACCGATATCACCAAGAAGACCGTGGAGGAAACTGTGGACAAGGCCGTCACCGGGGCCTTAAGCAAGCTGGGTGCGGACACCGTCCCCTCCGGCCGGTACAACATCATCATGGACTCTCCCACCGTTTGCAGTCTGCTGCAGACCTATGCCGGCGTTTTCTCCGCCCGGAGCGCCTACCTGAAGACCACCTTGCTGGCAGGCAAGGAGGGCGAGACGGTGGCCAGTGAGAACGTGACCCTGATCGATGATCCGTTCCACCCCGAAAAGTTCGGCCATTGCCCCTTTGACGGCGAGGGCGTGGCGGTTTACACTAAGAATGTCATCGAAAACGGCGTTCTGAAGACCCTGCTCTACAACCGCACCTATGCAAAGCTTCTGGGCAAGGAGACCACCGGCAACGCCGCCGACGCCAAGAGCATCGAGCCCAAGGGCCTGTATTTTGCCCCCGGTGCTCTCTCCAATGAGGAGCTGCTGAAGCGTCTGGGCGACGGACTGTACCTGACCAGCCTGCAGGGCCTCCATGCCGGCGCCAATGTCCAGTCCGGCGACTTCTCTCTGCAGGCCGACGGCTTCCTCGTTCAGGGCGGCGTCAAGACCGCGCCCATCAAGAACTTCACCGTGGCCGACAACTTCTTCCGGCTGCTGAAGAAGATCGATGCGGTCTCCAGCGAGGTCAAGTTCGGCGTGGGCAGTGACTACGGCTCCCCCGAGATCCTCTTCACCAACATGGCCGTTTCCGGCAAGTAAACAGATTCAGCGGGACGCATCCTTTGGATGCGTCCCGATTTTTGAACGTGTAAGTAAAACATTTTGGACTTGACTGTCAAAATGCCATGGCGCAGCCCCAATCGCTTCCCCCGGGGGTGGTGCTCCGCGCAGCGAATCCAGAATCCAATGATTGCCGGTGGCAATCACACCACAATTCCTAGCTGTCGCCGCCGTAGGCGGTGACTGAAGAGGAATGCGGGTGGGAAGGTTGAAGCGATTTCCGTTTTTCAGGCGTATTCCGGACTTTCAGATTTCGCCGTTCCTCTTCCGACCTCGCTTCGCTCGGCCACCTTCCCCCCGGGGGAAGGGTTTTGGAGCTGATCTGGCCATTATCTGTGCAATTTGACGTGATTATTGAAGCAAGTCCACAATTTTTAACTATCACATTTTTGAAATCCCGATAAAATGTGTTGCGTATTCCTTGCAAAAATGCTATAATACAGGGTACTATGGATAACAATGGGTAAAAATGCCCTGCCCGCGGAGGTGTTGGTATGAATCGAAAGCTGGGAAGACTGCTGGAACCGGGATTTGACCTGTTTTTCCTTGTGATGCTGGTCTTTGCCTTTGCCGCTCTGGTGGCGGGAGATGGCGGGCTGGCACTGGCGGAGCTGGTCGCCACGGGCGTGCTCTTTGCCTACTATCGGTACAATCAGACCAAGCGCCGCCGGGAGCTGGAGGCATATATCCACTCCGCCACCAATACCCTCGGCACCACCGACGGCGGAAAGACCCCTTTCCCCATGGCGCTGGTGCGCATGGCCGACGGCGCCATGATCTGGGCCAACGATCCGTTCGTGGAGCTCAGCGGCTTCCGGGAGCGGATGCACGAGCAGCTGATCACCGACCTGCTGCCGGAGCTGAAGATGGACTGGCTGGCTGCGGGCCGGAAGGAATACCCCGGCGACGTGAACTTGGGCGGCCACCGCTACCGCATTTACGGCACGGTTGTCCATGCCGACGACCCGCAGGGCACCATGCTGGCGGCTCTGTACTTCTCCGACCTGACTGACCTCTACCAGATCCGGGACGAGTATATCCGTTCCCGGCCTGTGGTTTCCATCATCCTCATCGACAACTATGAGGAGCTGACCAAAAATCTGACCGAATCCGCCACCTCCAACCTCAACGCCAGCATCAACGATGCCATCACCGCGTGGGCCGAGGGCTACCACGGTCTGCTGCGCCGCATGGAGCGAAACCGCTACCTGCTGGTGCTGGAAAAGCGGGATCTGCAGGACGCCATTGAGGGCAAGTTTTCCATCCTCGAGCAGATGCATTCCGTCACCAACCCCTCCGGCGTGGCGGCGTCCATCAGCTTCGGTCTGGGTGTGGACGGCGCGACTTTCGAGGAGAGCTACGAATTTGCGGCTCTGGCGGTGGAGATGAGCCTCAGCCGCGGCGGCGATCAGGCGGTGGTCAAGGACCGGCTGAACTTCACCTTCTACGGCGGACGGAACAAGGAAGTGGATCACCACAGCAAGGTGCGTTCCCGGGTCACTGCCAATTCCCTGATGGAGCTCATCGCCAAATCCGGCGATGTCTACATCATGGGTCATAAAAATGCGGACATGGACGCCGTGGGTGCGGCGCTGGGCGTGGCCTGTCTGTGCCGCAAGCAGGGAAAGAAGGCCTACATCGTGCTGGATCTGGAGAACAATGCCTCCGAGAAGCTCATCGAGGAGATCCAGGCGGTGCCCGAATACGAGGGCGTCATCGTCTCCGGTCAGGACGCCCTGCTGCACTGCGACCGCAATTCCATCCTGATCGTGGTGGACACCAACCGTCCGGATCAGGTGGAATGCCGCCCCCTGCTGGAGGCCATCAGCAAGGTCTCCGTCATCGACCATCACCGCCGGGCCGCGGACTACATCAGTCCCGTGGTGGTGAATTTCCACGAGCCCTACGCCTCCTCCGCCTCCGAGCTGGTGACGGAGCTGCTGCAGTACAGCGTGGAGAAGGCTGATGTGCTGCCCATCGAGAGCAAGGGATTGCTGGCGGGCATTTTCCTCGACACCAAGAACTTTAACGTCCGCTCTGCCGAGCGTACCTTTGAGGCGGCGGCCTTCCTGCGCCGTCTGGGTGCGGACACCATCGAAGTCAAGAAGCTGCTTCAGTCCGACTTTACCAATACCGTGGCCCGCTACAGGATCATCCAGTCCGCGGTGCCCTACCGGGAGGAGATCGCCATTGTGGCGCTGGACCGCACCGTCTCCCGGGCCTTGGCCGCGCAGGCCGCCGACGAGCTGCTGAACATCACCGGCTTCCAAGCCAGCTTTGTCATGTATCCCGACGAGCAGCGCCGGGTGGTGATCTCCGCCCGCTCCATCGGCGAGGCCAATGTGCAGGTCATCCTCGAGCCTCTGGGCGGCGGCGGCAACGCAGCCACCGCAGGCGCCCAGATCAAGGACACCACAGTCCCCGAAATGCTCCGGCGGCTGAAGGAGTCCATCGACAATTATTACGACAACTAACGGGTTTTGCACCCGTAGGGGCTGGCGTCCTCGACAGCCCGAGCCGCGCAAGCGGCAAACAAGTTTGCCGACGGGTCGTCGAGGACGCCGACCCCTACGAGCGCAATACGATTTACCAAGGAGTGTATTTACAATGAAAGTTATTCTGCTGACCGATGTGAAGGGCAAGGGCAAGAAGGGCCAGATGATCGAGGTCTCCGACGGCTACGCCCGCAACTATATGCTGCCCCGGAAGCTGGCGCAGGAGGCCACCGCCGATGCCGTCAACACCATGCGCATGAACGACAAGGCCACCGCCGAGCGTCAGGCCCGGGAGCGTGCTGAGGCTGTCGCCATCAGCAAGCAGCTGCGTGAGCTGACCCTGATCGTCAAGGCCAAGGGCGGCGGAGCCGGCCGCCTGTTCGGCGCCGTCACCACCACCGAGATCGCCGATGCCCTGAAGAAGAACGCCGGCATCACCATCGACAAGCGCAAGCTGGTTCTGGCCGACAACATCAAGAATGTGGGCACCTACACCGTCAAGGCCAAGCTGGGCTACGAGATCGTGGGCCAGTTCACCGTCAAGATCGAGGAGCTGTAAGTTGAAGCTGATTGACAAGGTTCACAACCTGTCCCTGCATGTCCTGACCCTCTGCGGCGTGGGCGCAGTGGTCAGCGTGGCGGTCAACATTACCACCGCGCTGGTCATGCTGATCGCCGACCGGAGCCGCAAAGCATAACCCCGGTGCGGGAGCGCCGGGATAATCCCTTCCCCCGGGGGGAAGGTGGCCGAGCGCAGCGAGGTCGGAAGAGGAATTCGGGCGGCAACGTTCGGTGACCTGAAACCTCAAGACCTGCTGGAGGGTATCATCTTGGAACGAAACGCCGCATTGAAGCAAAACGCAAGAACCGGGCCTGTTCCGTAACGGAACAGCTCAGAAGTCTTGAGCCATACAAAACCGGAAAGGGATGCGCCCGCATTCCTCTCCCGACCCCCTGCGGGGGCCACCCTCTCCCCGGGAGAGGGGATTTTACACACCCTGCGGGTGTGAAAGAAAGGAGAAACCAAACATGGACGAAGAACTCTTATCCCGGCAGCCGCCCCAGTCTCTGGAGGCGGAGCAGGCGGTTTTGGGCTCGATCCTGATCGACAGCCGCTGTGTGGCCGATGTCATCGGCATCGTCAAGCCGAACGACTTCTTTCTGGAGCAGAACCGGGAGATCTACGAGACGATCTATACCATGTTCAACTTCTCCGAGACCATCGACCCGGTCACGGTGCTGGACAAAATGCGCGCCTTGGGCAACTACCATGACAACTCCCGTGACTATGTCATGCAGCTCATGGAGATCACCCCCACCGCCGCCAACGCGGTGCGCTACGCGAACATCGTCCGGGAGAAGTCCATGCTGCGCGGTCTCGGCACCGCTGCCACGGAGATCTCCTCCCTTGTCCACGAGCAGGTGGGCACCCCCAGCGAGATTCTGGAGGCCGCCGAGCGCAAAATTTACGCCCTGCGCAAGGGCGAGAACCGGGACTCCCTGGAGCACATCGGCACCGTTCTTTATAAGGTCTTTGACCGTTTGAACGAGCTGGCCGCCTCCGATTCTGCCATCCCCGGTCTTTCCACCGGTCTGCGGGATCTGGATGTGAAGATCAACGGTCTGAACAAGTCCGACCTTCTGCTCATCGCCGCCCGTCCTGCCATGGGTAAGTCCTCCCTGGCGCTGAACATCGGTGTGAATGTGGCCAAGCGGTACAAAAAGACCGTGGCGGTCTTTAACCTGGAGATGTCCCGGGAGCAGCTGGCCATGCGCCTTTTGTCCGGCGAAGCCTTTGTGGACAGCGCCAAGATGCAGACCGGCAAGCTGGAGGAGGAGGAGTGGACGAAGCTCGCCATGGCCTCCGCCGCTCTGAGCCAGACCGATATCCGCATCGACGACAACCCCTCCATCACCGTGGCCGAGATGAATGCCATGCTCCGCCGGGTGGAGGATCTGGGCCTCGTCATCATCGACTACCTGCAGCTCATGACCGGCTCCGGCTACGGCAAGCAGTCGGACAACCGTGTCCAGATCGTGGGCGACATTTCCCGAAGCCTGAAGATCATGGCAAAGGAGCTCAATGTCCCCGTCATCTGCCTGTCCCAGCTCTCCCGTGCGGTGGAAAGCCGCCAGGACAAGCGGCCCATGATGTCCGACCTCCGCGAATCCGGCGCCATCGAGCAGGACGCGGATGTCATCATGTTCATCTACCGCGACGACTATTACAACGAAAACTCCGAGGAGAAGAATGTGGCCGAGTGCATCGTGTCGAAAAACCGTCACGGCGAGACCGGCACCGTCAAGCTCCAGTGGCTGCCCCAGTACACCACCTTTGCCGACCGGGAGTGGAAGCATGGAGAATAAGCTCCTGACTGCCCTGCGCCGGTATGACATGGTGCGGCCCGGCGATACGGTCATCTGCGCCGTCTCCGGGGGCGTCGACTCCATGGCGCTGCTGTGGGGCATGTGGCTGTTAAAGGAGAAGCTGGGCATCACCGTGGAAGCGGCCCACTTCAACCACAACCTCCGGGGGGAGGAATCGAGGCGGGACGCGGAATTTGTCCGAAGCTTCTGCGATTTCCACGAGATCCCCCTGCACATGGGCTCCGGGGAAGTGATCCCCGGCCCGAAGGGTCTGGAGGCCGCCGCCCGGGATGCCCGATATGCATTCCTGCGGTCTTTGGACGGTATCATCGCCACCGCCCACACCGCCGACGACAACGCCGAAACGGTGCTCATGCACCTGCTTCGGGGCACGGGCCTGCGGGGCCTCGGCGGCGTGACGCCGAAGCAGGGAACGCTCATCCGGCCCATGCTGGACGTGACCCGGGCCGAGGTGGAGGCGTTTTTGAACGAAAATTACATCCGCCATGTGGAGGACAGCTCCAACGGCGGCGACGCATTCCTCCGCAACCGACTGCGGCATCATGTGATGCCCCTGCTGAAGGCGGAGAATCCCAGCATCGCCACGGGCCTCAGCGCCGCCGCCCAGCGCATCCGGGAGGATGCCCTGCTTCTGGACGAGCTGGCGTCTGAGCTGGACGCCACGGACGTAAATGCTCTGCGCGCTGCCCCCGCGCCTCTGCGGCGGCGGGCGATCGAGAATCTTTTGAAGAAAAACGGCTTTCCGGAGCCCTCCGCCGGCCACATCGCCCAGGCGGAAGGGGTAGTCTTCTCCGACAATCCGTCGGCAAGGACGTCCTTCGGCGGACTGACCCTGCGGCGCAGCTACGAAAAGCTCTGCGTCGACCGGGAGCAGACCGTGCTGCAAACCAGAGTTTTGCCCCGAGAGGGCGTGACGGCCCTGCCCGAGATCGGCGCGGCGGTGAAGACCGCAGTCGCCGACGGACCCGGGGAGAATGTCGTTTCTCCCGAGGGGGAGATGGTCGTCCGAGGCCGCCGGCCGGGCGACGCGCTGACCACCAAGGGCGGCACGAAATCCCTGAAAAAGCGGTTCATCGACCGGAAGATCCCCCAATGGGAGCGGCTCGCCGTACCCGTCGTGGCAGACAGCCGGGGCGTGCTGGCCGTCATGGGCTTCGGCGTAGACGAAACCCGCAGAACCGGCGGAAGCTATGTCCGCATTGAATTCGTAGATATCAGCGAAACCGCTGAGGAATAAACGCGATACCCTTTGGAATCACAATGTAGGGGCGCACCTACAGGCATCCATGGAGAGGTATCTGCGAAAAACAGAAAAGTGAGGGTTTACTATGCATCACGATATTGAGAAGATCCTGCTGACCGAGGAGCAGATTCAGGCCAAGGTGGCTGAGCTGGGCGCGATCCTGAAGGAGGAGTACAAGGACAAGAACCCCATCGTGGTGGGTGTTCTGAAGGGCGTGGTCATCTTCTACGCCGACATGATCCGGGCCATGGACATCCCCTGCCAGATGGACTTCATGTGCGTCTCCAGCTACAAGGGCACCCAGTCCGGCGGCAAGCCCGTCATCTCCAAGGACCTGTCCAACGACATCCGGGGCCGCCATGTGCTCATCCTCGAGGACATCTTCGACACCGGCAACTCTCTGGAGTTCATCGTGGACTATCTGAAGATCCGCCAGCCTGCCTCCCTGAAGATCTGCACCCTGCTGGACAAGCCCGAGCGCCGGAAGCCCGGCGTCACCGTCAAGGCCGACTGGACCGGCTTCGTCATCCCCAATGAATTCGTGGTGGGCTACGGTCTGGACTTCAACGAGGGCTACCGCAACCTGCCCTACGTGGGCATTCTGAAACCCGAACTGTACGCATAAGTAAGGAGCAATCATATTGAAGAAAACGAGAATTTTTCCCCTGCTGATCTACGTGGCGGTGCTTCTGCTGATCTTCGGCTGGGCCAGCAACGGCTTTGGCTTCAACCGGAGCAAGCTCAGCCACACCGAGATCGTCAGCCTCTTTGAGGAGGAGGCGGTCAAGTCCTTCACCATTCAGGGCAACCTCATCGAGCTGAACCTCCACGGCACCTATGACGGAGAGAGCACCCTGCTGTGCACCCTCGGCGACCCGGACTACTTCCGGGCCCAGACCGCGGAGCTGGTGGCAAGCCAGCTCGAAAGCGGCGTGCTGGAGGAGTACAACTTCCTGCCCGAGGACACCGTTACCCCCATGGATTACGTTGCCCCCCTGCTGATCGCCGGCGGCGTTCTGCTGCTGCTGTGGTTCATCCTCATGAGCCGGGCCAACGCGGGCAACCAGATGAGCAATTTCGGCAAGGCCCGCACGGTGCTGGGCATCCCCGACGGCCGCAAGGTCACGTTCAAGGACGTGGCGGGCGCCGACGAGGAGAAGGCGGAGCTGCAGGAGGTCGTGGATTTCCTGCGCAATCCCGAGAAGTTCCACAGCATGGGCGCCCGGATCCCCCACGGCATCCTGCTGGTGGGCCCTCCCGGCACCGGCAAGACGCTGCTGGCCCGGGCCGTGGCCGGTGAGGCGGACGTCCAGTTTCTGTCCATCTCCGGCTCTGACTTTGTGGAGATGTACGTGGGCGTGGGCGCCAGCCGTGTCCGCGACCTGTTCGAGCAGGCCAAGCAGGCCGCTCCCTCCATCATCTTCATCGACGAG
>JAFWAZ010000165.1 GCA_017507425.1 Oscillospiraceae bacterium
CAAGCGCTTCGAGTCCGATCCCAAGTACGCTGACTACTGCACCATGATGGTCAAGACCCACCTGTCCCTGTCCGACGATCCCACCAAGAAGGGTGTTCCCACCGGCTGGCGTCTGTTCGTCCGCGACATCCTGGAGTACGGCGGCGCGAAGTTCCTGTGCCCCATGGCTGGCACCATCTCCATGATGCCCGGCACCGCTGCTGACCCCGCTTACCGCCGTGTCGACGTCGACGTCGAGACCGGCAAGGTTTCCGGCCTGTTCTAATTCCTGACCCCGAGGCACAGGCGGCTTGCCGCCTGTGCCTTTCATGGCTTATTTGAAACTGTAGGGGGCGGCGTCCTCGGCGCCCCGCTGCACCCGCAGGGTGCTGACAGTGCATCCATTTATGGCTTACGCCATGCAATGCTGCGCATTGCCGGGACGTCGAGGACGCCGTCCCCTACATTCTATCTTAAGGAGAAACATACCTATGGATATGACTATGGAATCCTACCGCAAGTTTGTGGAAGTCCTGGCCTCCGACGCTCCCGCCCCCGGCGGCGGCGGCGCTGCCGCTCTGGTTGGTGCCATCGGCACCGCGCTGGGCAACATGGTCGGCTCCCTGACCGTGGGCAAGAAGAAGTATGCCGCCGTCGAGGCTGAGATCATCGAGCTGAAGGCCAAGTGCGACGCTCTGCAGACGGAGCTTCTGAATCAGGTGGAGATGGACGAGATCAACTTCCTGCCTCTGGCCAAGGCCTACGGCATCCCCAAGGACGATCCCAACCGCGACACCGTCATGGAGGAGGCCACCATCATCGCCTGCTCCACCCCCATGAAGATCATGGAGCTGTGCTGCGAGGCCATCGGCTACATCAAGGTCTTCGCCGAGAAGGGCTCCCGTCTGGCTGTCTCCGACGCCGGCTGCGGCGCCGTCTGCTGCAAGGCTGCCCTGCAGGCCGCTTCCCTGAACGTCTTCATCAACACCAAGACCCTGAAGAACCGCGCCGTCGCCGAGGAGATGAACGCCAAGGCTCTGTCCATGATGGCCGAGTACGGCGCCATCGCCGACGAGATCTTCAATACCGTCAAGGCCGGCTTCGGCGTTTGATTCAGTTAGGAGTTATGAATTAGGCGTTGATTCCGAATCGACCATACTCCTAACTCCTAACTCCTCATTCCTAATTTCATCTTAACTATACTGATTTGGAGGAACTTATAATGGCTAAGAGACTGCTTGGCAAGGAAGTCAACGAGGCACTGGTTGCCGCGCTGCAGACCCGTACCGCCGCCCTGCGCGAGAAGGGCGTCACCCCCACTCTGGGCATCGTCCGTCTGGGCGAGAACCCCTCCGACCTGTCCTACGAGAAGGGCGCCACCAAGCGCGCTGAGGAAGTCGGCGTCGCCATCAAGAACTACATCCTGCCCGAGGAGACCACCAAGGAAGAGCTGCTGGCTGTCATCGACGAGATCAACGCCGATGCTTCCGTCCACGGCGTTCTGATGTTCCGTCCCCTGCCCAAGCACCTGAAGAACGACCAGGAGGAGATCTGCAACCGTCTGGCTCCCCAGAAGGACGTTGACTCCATGACGCACCTGTCCAACGCCGGTGTCTTCGAGGGCGCCAAGGGTCTGGGCTTCGCCCCCTGCACCCCCGCCGCCTGCATGGAGATCCTGGATTACTACGGCATCGACTGCAAGGGCAAGAAGGCCGTCGTCATCGGCCGCTCCCTGGTCGTGGGCAAGCCCGCTGCCATGATGCTGATGGCCAAGAACGCCACCGTCACCGTCTGCCACACCCGTACCGTTGACCCCGCCGCCATCTGCCGCGAGGCCGACATCATCATCTCCGCCGCCGGTGTCCTGAACTCCCTGACCAAGGACTTCGTCCGCGAGGGCCAGATCGTCATCGACGTTTCCATGAACTGGAATCCCGAGAAGATCACCACCAAGGGCAAGGGCGGTATGTCCGGCGACGCCATCTTCGA
>JAFWAZ010000166.1 GCA_017507425.1 Oscillospiraceae bacterium
TCACGACCACAGCACGCATGCACTGACCGTTGGGATCGAAGATGGTTGCGGTGTTGCCGGTGGTGACGTTCTTCTCAACGGCCCACTCCACGGGATCGAAGTAGAACACACCGGCCTTGACGTCCTCGAACTTGGAGGTCAGGGTGTCACCGCAGCGGGTGCACTTGCCGTTGACGTACTCATGGCCCAGAGCGGGGATCTCGCGGGTCTGGGTCTCGCCGCACTCGCAGGTACGGGTTTCGACACCGGCCTCGGTGCAGGTAGCGGGAGTGGTGACAGTCCACTCGCTCCAGCTATGCTCGTGGGGCTGCTCGCCGGCCTTCACGCCGGTCAGACGGATCTCGGCGGCGGAGGCGAAGACGTAGGAGTTGTCGGAGACAGCATTGACAGCCACCAGACGGACATACTTGACATTCTCGCCCGCAAAGCTGGCGTTCTTCCAGTTCCGATCGTTCTCCCATGTACCGGTCTTGACAGAGCGGAAGCTCTCGCCGTCGTCGGAAACCTGAATATCATACTGGGTGACGGTGCCGTTGGCACTGCCGCTCTGGCGAGGCTGGTAGCGCAGGCCGTCGACGGTGTAGTCCTCGCTCAGCTCGAACTGGATCCAGTGGTTCGTGCGGCTGGTGCCGTACCAGTTGGTATGCCAGATGGTGCCCTCGTTGCCGTCCAGAACCAGCTCTGCGGGACCCTCGGTGGCCTCATAGCCGGTCTGCCAGTCGCCGGCGGTGGCAGTCAGAACGGAGACGGGGATATCCCGGGAAGCATCGTCAGCATCGTAGCGGTTTACGAAAACGGTCACGGACAGCTCGCCCTCAAAGACGCTGCCGTCCAGACTGTACTGAATGCCGTAGACGATATCTTCCTTGGTGGTATTGGCGGGGAAATTCAGAACTGCGCTCTGACGGATGGAATTGCCGGTGGTGTGAGCAGTCAGCTCACCGGACTGGATCAGGATGCCGTCGGGCAGATTCCGGCCGGTGACGGAGACGGTGACCTCGCCGCCCTTGGTGGGCAGCTCCACGGGATCCGCGGTGAAGCTGCCGACGACAGTGGTGTCATCGAGCTCGGCAGCGGGATCGATCTTCAGAACCGCAAAGGTGTGCTTGGGGATCGTCTGTACCCACTCGCCGGAGAGGGTCAGCTCCTGAACGGAAACGGCGTTGGGATCCTCGGGGGAGTTCTGGGCTGCGTAAGAATCGGCGGTGAGCACCTGTGCGGTGACAGCGGCGCCCTCGCCGGAGATGCCCTGCAGATCCAGCGCAATGGCGTAGTCCTCCGTACGGCTGGCGTTGACGATGGCGATGTAGATGTTGCTCTCAGCATCCACGGAAGCCAGAGCGGACAGGCACTTGGCACCATTGTTCATGGTGGGAACCTCACTGAACTCGGTGGCGACCACGGTGTCGCCGAAGCCGGAGTTGAGCATCTGGAACACATGGGCGGAGGGGGTAGAGAAGAAGGTGAAGGTGCCCTCGCCAGTCTTGGTGTCAGCATCGCCGCCGGCAACCGCCTGAATGACTGCCTGCTGGGTGGGGCCCAGAGAGTCGGCGCCGGAAGAGTACCAGTCCACCAGACAGTGCTTCTGGATGTAGGGACTGCCCAGACGGACATACTCCATCAGCACCTTGGCAATGTAGATGGCGTGGGTCTGGGAACGGACCAGCGGATCGGTGGAGCGGAAGATGCCGTACTCGGAGATGACGGGAACCTTGTCCGCGGGCATCATGTCCACATATTCCTGAACCTTGTGAACGCCGACATCCTCGGCCTTCTTCATGGCGGAGTCATAGAAGCTTGCGCCGGAGCCATCGGGGGTGCCGGAGTAGGGATGGATGGTCAGTCCGTCGTACCACTCGTTGGCATTCCGGGCATCCATCTTGCTGATGAAGCCGGCAGTCTCGAAGCTGGAGTAGACATGGGCCTCGTAGGAGGTGCCTTCGATCTCATTGATCCTGGCGGTGGTCTCCTTGATGGCCTTGGAAACATCGATGAAGCCCTCGCGGTCAACGGAATAGGAAACGGTGATCTGGGTACCTGCGGCGGGGATGGCGCCCTTTACGCCGTCGCCGAAGCAGATGGCGCCGGTGCTGTAATCCACGACACAATGTCTGTCATTGGCGCCGGAACTCTCGAAGCTCTCCACGACCGTCCACTGGGTGCCGCCGACGTAGACGGTCACGCCGTCGTTGACAGCCTTGAAATCGGGGTCATCCACCAGCTTGCCGTCGACGAGCTTCTTGGGATTGACGTTGGCGTAGCGCATATAGCGGACCAGATTCTTTTCGCCGGTGCTCTTGGAGGCCTGCGCATTCCAGTCCTCTTCGCAGACGGCATACTGCTGGTTGAACACGGCGGTACCGCCGTCGATGTAGGCAGTCTCGGCACCTGCGGCGACGGAGGTGGTCCAGTAGCCCTGAGAGGCGGTGCCGTCGGAGCCGGCCCATGCCTGCTGCATCTCGTTGCCGATCTCGAAGTAGCGGACGTTGTAGGGATCGGGATGGCCGTTTTCGGCACGGACGGCAGCCCAGTCGATGCCGCCGTTGGGATTGGTGCCGACCTTGGCGTTCAGGTACTCGATCAGGTCAGCCGCATCCTGTGCGTTGCCCCGGCCGAGGCTGTAAACGTAGACGATCTCGGAGTCCACACTCTCAGCGAAGGTGGCGATCTCTGTCAGACCGAAGTTGGGGGCGATGCCGCCCTGACCCGGATTGTTGTAGAAGCCGTGGATCTGATCCTTACGGTCTTCCACGGGGCCGATGGTGGTCTTCCAGTTAAAGAGGTTGGAGATGGTGCCGCCGGGATAGCGGATGGAGCCGAAGCCCGCAGCCTCATACAGGGCCTGAAAGTCATCCTTGACCTTCATCTCCTCGGGATCGAAGGAGCCGTAGCCGTTGAAAGCGTAGCGGTGATTGATGCCGAAGATGGAGGAGCTGTCGATGATCCGCTGGGGATCGTTGACGTCCACCGTCAGGACAATGGGATCAGGCTCAACGGGGCCGGGCTCCGTGGTTCCCTCGGTCACGGCATACAGCTTCAGCATACTGCGGCCGCCGGACAGATTGGTGTAGCTGGACAGGGCGTTGCTGCTGTTCTCAAACGCGCCGCCGAAGCTGTCGTGATCGTTCAGGCACCAGCCATCGCTGTAGATGACCCAGTCGTCGGTACCGTTGTTGCCCTTTTTGATCTGAACGACTGCATCTGCCTCCAGAGCGACCTGATGGTCGGCCTTCACCGCCACATTCAGACCGCCGTTGCTGACGGTATAGCCGTTTTCGACCATGGTGATCGTCCAGACGGCGTCGGCCGCAACATTGTCCGTATCGCTGCGGGGCGCCAGTTCCAGTCCGGTATAGCCGGCGGAACTGGTTCCGATATTGGCCACCATTTCCAGAGAGGGGCTGACCGCGGAAACGATCACGAATTCTGCGGAGTCGCCGACCTGATCCAGGCCGAGATCGGTGGCGGCAGTCTCTGCCGCCTGATAGACTGTGTCTTCCTCCGCGCGGGCATGACCCATGGGCATCATCGAAACAGCCATGACCAACGCCAGCAGCAGACTCAGAAAACGCCTGCACTTGTTTTCCATCTTTACATACTTCCTTTCTGATCTTCTGATTTGTCTGCGGTACCTGCCAAAGCCGGATACCGCAAGAACCTCTACGGAAAATATACCATCGTTCACCGGGAGTGTCAATAGCGGTTTTGTGCATGACGCACATCGTTTGCCCTGTTTTTTTGTAAAAATCAATCATTTTGCACAATTCTCACCTGCCCTGCTCAGGGGAGCAGCCCCATCTGCCGCGCCGCCTTCCCTGCCGCATAATTCAACAAATTTCGCCCTCCGTTTTAAAAAGTTTTTGGTGAAATCTCCGGTGATTCCTGATATAATGGCAGTATCCCAAAAGAAGGAAAGGAAGGATACTATGAAAAAACGGTTTTTGTGTACGGTGCTGGCGCTGGCACTGGTTCTGGGAAGCCTTGGCGGTCTGACCGCGCAGGCCGCAGAGCGCAATCTGGCGCTGAACCGCCCCGCAACGGCCTCCTCCGTGGCCAACGGCTGCGGACCGGAGATCGCTGTGGATGGCGTCAAGGACCAGTCGTCCCAGTGGAACTCGGAAAACATGAAAAACGGTACCGTGGCCGACGATGCTCCCCAGAATGAGCAGTGGCTGCAGGTGGATCTGGGCACCTCCGGTGCACAGATCAGCCAGATCAAGCTGTGGTACAACATGAAGGTCTGGCCCATGGTCTACCGGATCGAGACCACGGACACCCCCGAGGCGGCGGATTCTTGGATCACGGTGGTGTCTGTGTCCCGTCCCTCCCGAAACGGTTTCGTCTGGAACGGTGACGGGCAGAACATTGCGGACGAAACCGCAAATACGGATACCATCTCCACCACCTCCAGCCCCAAGCTGGAAAAGACGGAGCTGGGCCGCTATGTGCGTTTCTACGTGGAGAAGGTCAATGCGCAGGCTCCCGGCAACAACGTCAACCTCCGGGAAATTGAAATTTTCGGCACCCTGCCCGAGGGCGGCGGCGAGGAGCCCCGGTACACCGTCCGGGGCAGCGAGCTGGAGCGGGTGATCGCCAATGACGGCACCCCCAGCCGCTGGAACATCGGCGAGCGGGATGTCACCCTGCTGGTGAACGAAAACGGCGTTGACAAGAATATCGTGGTCACCGCCGAGGATCAGAGCGAAAATTACCCGGCGGAGTGGTTCCCCGCGGTCAGCGACCCCAATCCCAAGCCGCAGGTGATCCCCACCGTTCAGGAGTGGTACGGCTACGAGGGTGATTTCGTCCTGACCGCCGATTCGAGCATCGTCATCAACGACGAAGCCGGCGTGGGTCTGGAAAAAGCCGCGGCGATCCTGCAGGAAAATCTGAAAGCGATCACCGGTCTGACCCTGCCCATCACCGAGGGTACGGAGGGTGACATTTACATCGAATCCCTCACCGATACCGAACTGTATGACCTCGGCGACGAGGGCTACCTGATGGTCACGGATGACACGGGCATCCGGATCTATGCCCCCACCTACACCGGCTGCGTCTTCGGCACCGTCACCGTGGAGCAGATCCTGTGGATGGCAGAGGATCACCGCTGCGTGCCCATGGGCATCATGCGCGACTATCCCGCCTATGAGGTGCGCGGTCTGAAGCTGGACATCGCCAGAACCCCCTACCGCTATCAGCAGCTTCAGGATTATGCCAAGATCATGCGCTGGTACAAGATGAACGAGTATGATCTGCACATCAACGACAACGACAATGCCAACATTCAGGGCGCCACTTGGGAGTCCCACAGCGGCTTCCACCGGCTCGAAAGCGAGACGTTCCCCAGCCTGTACTCTGAAACCAAGCATGTGGGCTTCCCCTCCTCCGCCCTGAATGCGGACTACTATAACAATAACGAAGACTATCAGGGCAATCCCGTCTATACCAAGGAGCAGTGGAGAGCGCTGGCCCAGCTGACGGAAGACTTGGGCATGTACATGATCACCGAGATCGATCTGCCCGCCCACTCCCTGCTGTACAACAAGTATGCCATGGAGAACCCCGACAACATCGACTGGCTCTCCGGCGGCATCCACTACACCGGCAATGAGCTCTCCACCGCCGGCGGCATCGAGCTGATGGATCTGACCGGCGCCAACAAGGACAGAGCCCTCCGGTTCGGCAAGGCCCTGTGGGAGGAATACACCTCCGGCGACGAGCCCACCATCTACGGCGACATTGTCCACATCGGCGCCGATGAATACTGGGTCCACAACACCGCCACCCACAACGGCTTTGCAACCTTCGCCAACGAGATGCGCAAGGTCATCCAGAAGAATCTGGGTGAGGATACCAAGATCCGCATGTGGGGCGCCGGCGCCTCCAGCTTCTCCACGGCGCAGACCGTTCTGAACATGACCACGGAGGAGCTGGCAGCGAACTTCCAGCTGGACATCTGGCACACCAGCTATGACAACCCCGCCCAGCGGGCCAAGGAAGGCTACGGAATCGTCAACTGCCGGGACGCCTACCTCTACGGCAACCCCGGCCGCACCAATCGGGACGTCCCCAATGCGGAATACCTGTTCAATGACTGGAATCCCACCATTTTCGGCAGCAACACGAACCCGCTTCTTGGTGAACCCAACCTGCTGGGCGCCAAGGCCGTCATCTGGGGCGACCAGAGTCAGGAGGGCATGGCCGAACGGGACGTCCACCAGAGAGTCCTGCAGGCCATCGCCATCGTCAGCGAAAAGACATGGAACGGCACTGAGGAGGACGATACCTTCGCCCAGTGGGAGATCCGCTTTGGCCATCTGGCCGAGGGCCCCGGCACCGAGATCGCCATGCATGTGGAAAGCGCCAGCGCGCTGGTGCTGAAGTATGACTTCGACCGTGTTTCCGAGGACGGCAAGACCGTTTACGACCTTTCCGGCAACGGCTATGATGCAGCCGTAACCGGCGGCGCCTTTGAAAATGGCTGGATGATCTTCGACGGCGAAAGCCTGCTGCAGACGCCCCTGAAGACCCTGTCCTATCCCTACACCGTTTCCTTTGACGTGAAGCTTACCCCCGAGAATGTCAACACCGCCGAATCCTCCCTCTTCTCCGGCTATGACGGACGGATCCAGATTGCCGGACGCGACGGCCATCTGAGCGCCGACGTGAACTACTTCACCCGGGACTTCGGCTACACCGTTCCCACCGACGGAACCGAAGTGGAAGTGACCGTCGTGGGCACCCTCCACGGCACCAAGCTCTATGTGAACGGCCAGCTGATCAGCTTCCTGTCCCAGAAAGCCGACGGTGACGGCCTCACCGGTGCCGTGACCTCCATGTATTCCTCCGTGCTGCTGCCGCTTCAGAAGATCGGTCAGGACTTCAGCGGTGCTCTGGCAAACATCCGGGTCTACAACAAGGCCTTCTCCTCCGAGGAAGTGAAGGACGCCTATGACGGAATCGACGACGGCAAGGTCAATGTGGCCCAGAACACCTACGCAGGCTCCGACTCCTACCGTTCCGGCGACGCATTCGACAACGGCGAGCAGCGCACCAGAACCGCCGCCAAGGCCATCGACGGCGACGCCTTTGCAGTCAAGGCCGACAAGGCCGCCCAGCCTGACACCGCCACCTCCGACATCTACTCCTACTGGCGGGGCGACCACGCGGACAGCGCCCTGACCGTGGATCTGGGCGAGCGCAGGGCAGTTTCCGAAATCGGCATCCAGTGGCGCTACGGCGGCAAGGGCAGAGATTTCGACATTCTCACCTCCATGGACGGCAAAACCTGGACCACCGCCAAGGCCGTCCGTGGCAACGGCGATTTCTTCCAGACCATCGAGCTGGAGAGCCCGGTCAGCGCCCGCTATGTGAAGCTGCAGGGCATCGCAAGCAACGCCTCCTGCTACATGATTCAGGAGTTTATGGTCTATGAAACCGTCAGCAAGGATGCGCTGGCTGCCCTGCTGGCAGATGCCGCAGATCTCACCTCCGAGGCTGCCCGTCAGGCGGTGATCTTCGGACAGGCCATGCTGGACAATCCGCTGGCCACCGCCAAGGAGGTTGCAGCAGCCGAAGCCGCGCTGGAGGAAGCGCTGGCCCAGCCCGAGCCCGACGTGCCGCTGCCCTTCGTGGACGTTCCCGAGGGTTCGTTCTACTACGATCCCGTTGCATGGGCCGTGAAAAAGGAGATCACCAACGGCATGGACGCCACCCACTTCAGCCCCGACATGGACTGCAACCGGGCGCAGGTGGTCACGTTCCTGTGGCGCGCCGCCGGAAGCCCCGAGCCCGCCGTCTCCACCCACAGCTTCGCAGACGTTGCCGCCGGCAGCTTCTACGAAAAGGCCGTTTTGTGGGCAGTGGAGCAGGGCATCACCAACGGCACCGACGCCACCCACTTCAGCCCCAACATGAGCTGCAACCGGGCCACCGTGGTCACCTTCCTCTACCGGGCCTTCGGAAGCCCCGCTGTGGAGGATGTGCAGAACCCCTTCACCGATGTTCCCGCAGACAGCTGGTACACTGCCCCCGTCCTGTGGGCCGTGGAAAAGGGCATCACCAACGGCATGGGCGGCGGTCGGTTCGGCGTGGACGGCATCTGCAACCGCGCCCAGATCGTCACCTTCCTCTACAGGGCGTACAACTGATTTCTGACCTTGGGGCCTGACGGCCGTCAGGCCCCTTTCCGAAAGAATTGACTTTTCCGATCACTCACAGCAATTATTAAAAAGGAGGATTTATTGCATGCAGAATTGGAAAAAACGGGTACTCAGTGCCGTACTGGCTCTGTGTACCATTGTCGGATTGCTGCTTCCCGCGGCGCCGGCACTGGCTGTTGAAAAAATGGTCAACGTCGCCCTCTTGGGA
>JAFWAZ010000167.1 GCA_017507425.1 Oscillospiraceae bacterium
ACCACCTCGGCAGCCTCGACGGAGCCGACGGACTCGGGGGAGTTGCCGGAACGGCCGAAGTTGACCAGCAGGGTGGGCTTGGTGCGGGACAGGGTGTCCTCGGGGTTGGGAACGATGTCGGTGGAAGCGTAGGACTTGACCTTGAAGTTGTACTTCTTGTTCAGGGCGTGGTACAGGGAGTTGCCAACGAACTCACTGGTGCCGGCGCCGGTCAGGACGATGTCGAAATCCTCGGCCTTGACGACCTGATCCAGGAACTTCTGCAGCTCGTCCTTGCATGCTGCCAGCTGAGCGCAGGTCTTGCGCCAGGTAGCGGGCTGCTGGTAGATCTCGTGGATGGTGTAAGTAGAGGAAGCGGCGTTCATCTGCTCTTCGGTATAGTTGAAAATGCTCATTGTTTGTATATACCTCCCGTATATTTTTTGGCAAGGTTATGGTATCACAGTGCATTTTCAAAAACAAGCTTCAAACTAATATATGCAAAAAACAGATTGATATATGCAAATCAATTTTGTGCAGGTTGCGCTATAATAAAG
This sequence comes from Oscillospiraceae bacterium, assembly GCA_017507425.1. Taxonomy (GTDB): domain Bacteria; phylum Bacillota; class Clostridia; order Oscillospirales; family Oscillospiraceae; genus Faecousia. Next base: position 537 of record JAFWAZ010000167.1, read on the forward strand.
CCAGTATGGACATAAAATTAGGAGGTTATATCTATGATCATTCAAAGTAAAAAGGTGTGGATCGCTGACCAGTTTCTGGCTGCTCAGGTAGAAATGGATGGCGGCAAGATCACCGGTATTTACCCCTACGGCACCAAGCAGGCAGATGTGGACTACGGCGACAAGCGCGTCGTCCCCGGCTTTATTGATGTCCACTGCCACGGCGCCTACACCTTCGACACCAACGATGCCCATGAGGAAGGTCTGCGCAACTGGACCAAGGGCATTGTGGCTGAGGGTGTCACCGCATTTCTTGCCACCACCATCACCCAGAGCGAGGAAGTTCTGACCAAGGCTGTTGCCAACGTGGCAAAGGTCATGGAAGAGGGCTACGAGGGCGCTGAGATCCTCGGCATCCACTTCGAGGGCCCCTATCTGGACATGAAGTACAAGGGTGCACAGCCTGAGGAGCACATTGTCAAGGGCACCATCGAGCAGTTCGAGCGCTATCAGGCTGCTGCCAAGGGCAACATCCGCTACATCACCATGGCCACCGAGACCGATGCCGATTTCGAGCTGACCCGCTACCTGTCCGAGCGCGGTGTCGTTGTTTCCATCGGCCACAGCGCTGCAACCTATGAGCAGGCCTGCATGGCCTACGCCAACGGCGCCAAGTGCCTGACCCACGTTTACAACGGCATGACTCCCTTCAACCACCGTGCCAACGGTCTGGTCGGTGCTGCATTCCGTCTGCGCACCATGTACGGCGAGATCATCTGCGACGGCAACCACTCCACCCCCGCCGCTCTGAACATGTTCTTCATGAGCAAGGGCCCCGACTATTCCATCATGGTTTCCGATGCCCTGATGGCCAAGGGTACTCCCATCGGCAGCCGTCACATCTTCGGCGGCAACGAGATCCTCATCTACCCCGACGGCAGCGCCCATCTGACCAAGATCGATTCTCTGGCCGGTTCCACCCTGAACCTGAACAAGGGCCTGAAGATTCTGGTCGAGGACGCTCTGGTTCCCTTCAACTACGCCATCAATGCCTGCACCCTGAACCCCGCAAACCTGCTGGGCATTGCTGACCGCAAGGGCTCCATCCGCGTGGGCAAGGACGCCGATCTGGTGGTTCTGGATACCGATTATTCCGTGCTGCAGACCTACTGCATGGGCGCTGCACAGCTGTAATAACGAATTATATTCAGGAGGAAATAAATTATGAGACATCCCCTTCAGGTTATGATGGACAACCGCCGCAACGGCGTCCGCTGCGGCATCCCTTCCTACTGCAGCGCCAATGAGCTGGTTCTGGAGATCGCCCTGCGCCGCGCCAAGGAGCAGAACAAGCCCGTTCTGATCGAGGCCACCGCCAATCAGGTCAACCAGTTCGGCGGCTACACCGGCATGATGCCCAAGGATTTCTATGAGATGGTGCTGAAGATGGCCAAGGCCATTGACCTGCCCGAGAATATGATCATTCTGGCCGGCGACCATCTGGGCCCCCTGACCTGGCAGAAGCTCCCCGAGAGCGAGGCCATGGCCAACTCCTACGAGCTGGTTTACCAGTACGCCCGCGCCGGCTTTACCAAGATCCATCTGGACACCTCCATGAAGGTCGCCGATGATCCCGAGGGCCTGCTGTCCACTGAGACCATCGCCCGCCGCGGCGCCACCCTTTACAAGGCTGCCATGAAGGGCTACGAGGAGCTGAAGGCTGAGAAGCCCGATGCCATCCGTCCTGTCTTCATCGTTGGCTCCGAGGTTCCCATCCCCGGCGGCGCCACCGAGGCCGAGGATACTCTGGCTGTCACCAAGCCCGAGGCATTCCTGGACACCGTCAATACCTACACCCGCGTCTGGACCGAGGAAGGTGTTGGCGAGGGTATGAAGGACGTCATCGCTGTGGTCGTCCAGCCCGGCGTTGAGTTCGGTGACGAGCAGGTCTTCGACTACAACTCCGAGGCCGCCAAGGAGCTGACCGCCATGCTGAAGGATTACCCCGACTTCTGCTTCGAGGGCCACTCCACCGACTACCAGACTCCCAAGTGCCTGTATGACATGGTCACCGACGGCATCGCCATCCTGAAGGTCGGTCCCGCTCTGACCTTCGGTCTGCGCGAAGCTCTGTTCGCCCTGAGCAAGATGGAGGCCGAGCTGGTTCCCGCTGCTGAGCGCGCCAACTTCATCGACGTTCTGGAGAACTCCATGCTGGCCAACCCCTCCAACTGGGCCAAGCACTACCACGGTGACGAGCGCCAGCTGGCTCTGTGCCGCAAGTACAGCTACTCCGACCGCGCCCGCTACTACATCGGCCAGCCCGAGGTGGTTGCCGCCATGGAGAAGCTGTTTGAGAACCTGCGCGCCTATCCCATCCCCATGAACATGCTGCACCAGTACATGCCTCTGAGCTACAACCGCGTCCGCGCCGGCGAGCTGGCTCTGGATCCCAGAGAGCTGGCCATGGACGGCGTCGCTCAGTTCATGATGGACTACGAGTACGCTGTGTAAGACCCGGACAGAGGTGCTATGGACTTTCTGACCATCCTGAAGTACGTTCTTGCTGTTGTGGAAACCGCAGCGCTGCTCGGTGCGCTGGTTTATTCGGCCCGTGCGATCCATGAGAATAAGAACAAGAAGTACGAGGGCAAGAAGGGCGCCAAGAGCAAGGAAACGATCGAAAAGAATGTTTCCGCGTTTAAGCGCAACGCTGCCATTTGCTTCTTTGCCTATCTGATTCTCAATGTCTTCCGCAATTACAGCGGCGTATTTCAATAATTTGCAAAACTGACGAGGAACCCTCCGGGGTTCCTCGTTTTTTATGTTTTGGCTATTGACAAAGGAAGAAAGTTGTGTTACTGTATTAGTGAACCAATACAGTAACACAACCGAAAGGAGGGAGCACATGGAGTGGAAATTTAGCGGCGACCGCCCGGTATATCAGCAGATCATGGAAGCCGTCTGCGGATCGGTGCTGAAAGGGGAGTGGAAGCCCGGGCAGAAGATCCCCTCAGTCCGTGATCTGGCTGCGCAGGCTAAGGTAAACCCCAACACCATGCAGCGGGCCCTGACAGAACTGGAGCGTGAGGGCTTGCTCGTGGGCGGCGGAACCAGCGGACGAACCGTGACCACGGATGAAGCGATTCTCGCGGCCATGCGCAGGGACGCGCTGGAGAAAGTGGCCAGAGAATGCGCCGAAAAATTCAGGCTCTACGGCGTCACGCCTGAGCAGGCAGCCGGTCTGTTGCTGGCACTGGATGACGAAAAGGAGGAATAAAAAATGGATGTTGTTTTACAGGCAAAAAATCTCACCATGAAATATCAGGACACTGCGGTTCTCGAAAATTTTCATCTGGAACTGCCCAAGGGGAAGATCATCGGTCTGCTGGGCCCCAATGGAAGCGGAAAGACAACCCTGATCAAGCTGATCGCGGGACTCCTGACCCCTGCTGCCGGTGAAATCACCGTTTGCGGGGAGAAGATCGGCGTGGCCACCAAGGCAATGGTGTCCTATCTGCCGGATCGGCCCTACTTTCAAAAGGAAATGCGGGTCAGCGTTCTGCTGGACTTCTTCGCGGATTTTTATACGGACTTTGACCGGACGCGGGCGGAGCGGATGCTGGAGGATCTGAAGATCGATCCCAAGGCGAAGATCAAAACCCTCTCCAAGGGTACGCAGGAGAAGGTTCAGCTGGTTCTGGTGATGTCCCGCCGGGCGAAGCTTTACCTGCTGGATGAGCCCATCGGTGGCGTGGATCCGGCGGCCCGGGATTACATTCTGAATACGATCATCACCAATTATGATCCGGATGCCACGATTCTGATTTCCACCCATCTGATTTCCGACGTGGAGCGGGTGCTGGATGAATTTGTGTTCCTGCACAACGGAAAAATTATCCGGCAGGGCAATGCGGATGAAACAAGAATGGAGACTGGAAAGTCTCTGGATGAACTGTTCCGGGAGGTGTTTGCATGTTTGTAAAGCTTTTGAAGCACGAGTGGCGCGCGAACCGGGGCTTGATCGGCCTGCTGTGCGCGGTGATCGGCGGCTCCGGATTGCTTTCCGGCGGCCTGCTGCGCTATATGGTATGGAATGGCGTCACAGGAAATGAGGCGGCGGTGGCGATCTATACATTTGTACTGGCAGCGGTGCTGATTGTAGGTGTGATCAGCTTTATCCTGCCGACGTACCTGCTGGTATACCGCTTTTACCAGAGCCGGTTTACGGATCGTGGCTATCTGATGCTGACGCTGCCTGTGACCACCCACCAGCAGCTGCTGTCGAGCATCATCTGCACCGTGATCGGTGTCGCACTGGTTTCTGTGACCGCGCTGGCATCCTACGCAGCGGGAATCACCTTCTTTTTGAGCATGTTCAACCAATCCGGCGCAGCGGAGCTGATGGATCGTGTCAGCATGGCAATATCGGATGCGGGAAAGATTGGGGTTCTATTCGACTTTTACTGGATTCCTGCGCTGATTGCATTTCTGGCAGATATCATTCTGCTGATGCTGGCTGTGACGGTTGGCGCCCATGTGAATGAGCACCCGGTGATGAAAGGTGCGGCGGTGTATATCCTGACCGACTTTGTTGTTAACGAGGTCTGTACAATGATCAATGAGATGTCTGGATATCCGGTTGGAATGATGTGTATCAGCCTGATCTACTTTGTTCTGGCAGTTGGCGCATACTTTATCATGCACCACATCATCGATAAAAGGCTGAACCTGACGTGAGTTCCGATGCATCGATTCACCTGTTGCGGACGCAGAGGGCCTGTACAGGAAGAACTGTCTCGAGGTAAGGAAAATGATCCGGTTGTCCTGAGGAGGCCATACGCCCTCCGGATGACTTCACAAGCAAATACAGCGTCCCTGAATCGGAGTCTCCAGATTCAGGGACGTTTTCTATATCTTATCGGCAACGTCGGTACGCACACGCCGCGACCCGCTGCAAAAAGGGCGGCCCTTTCGGGCCGCCCTCTGCGATTTGGGAGCTTACTGTTTCAGATGTGTACAATGCCGGACCACACGTGTTTTACTCGTCTGTCGACACGCACAAGCTGCGATAGTTTACTTGTCGGCGTTGCCGACTTACTTGTTATAAGTGCGGTACAGGAAGGTGACGACCTGTGCGCGGTTGCAGATGTTGTCCACGCCGAAGGCAGTGGTGGAGATGCCGTTGGTGATGTCGTTCTCAACAGCCCATGCCACGGCGGTGGTGTAGAACTGGCCGTCCTTCACGTCGGCGAAGGAAACCTCAGCCTCGGACTTGGGGCTGCCCATGGCACGCCACAGGAAGGTGACGACCTGTGCACGGTTGCACTCGACCATGGGACCGAAGGTGGTCT
>JAFWAZ010000002.1 GCA_017507425.1 Oscillospiraceae bacterium
CTGACCGACATGGGCGACAAGGAAGTCATCATCCGCACCTGCGACATCGGCGCAGACAAGCAGATCGACTACTTCGAGCTGCCCAAGGAGGAGAACCCCGCCATGGGTATGCGCGCCCTGCGTATCTCCCTGAGCCGTCCCGGCTTCTTCCGCACCCAGCTGCGCGCCCTGTACCGGGCCTCCGCCTACGGCAATCTGGGCATCATGTTCCCCATGGTCACCTCCGTCTGGGAAGTCCGTGAGACCAAGAAGCTCATCGAGTCCGTCAAGAAGGAGCTGGACGCCGAGGGTCTGCCCTACTCCGACCATGTCGAGATCGGCATCATGATCGAGACTCCCGCCGCTGCCGTTCTTTCCGACCGTCTGGCCAAGGAAGTCGACTTCTTCTCCTGCGGCACCAACGACCTGACCCAGTACACACTGGCCTGCGACCGCCAGAACAACGATCTGGGCCGCTTCTACGATCCCCACCACCTGTCCGTGGTCCGTCTGCTGAAGATGGTCGTGGAGAACGCCCACAAGAACGGCGTTTGGGTGGGCATCTGCGGCGAGCTGGGCGCTGACCTCGAGATGACCGAGACCTTCCTCGCCATCGGCATCGACGAGCTGTCCGTCTCCCCCAGAGCCGTCCTGCCTCTGCGCAACAAGGTCCGCAACACCAACGTGAGTGAGACCGCTCCCACCATCATCGCCTCCATCGAGGGCGACGAGACCCCCAAGTTCTGATTTTTTACTGAAACAAAGCCCCAGCCCGCCACGGCGTGCTGGGGCAATGTTGAATCCAAGGAGGACGATTCCCATGGAATACATCATTGAAAACGAATACCTGAAAGTGACCGTCACCACTTGGGGTGCTCAGGTCAAGAGCGTCATCCGCAAGTGCGACGGCGTGGAGCATATGTGGCAGGCGGACAAGTCCGTCTGGGGCTACCATGCCCCCATCCTGTTCCCCCACTGTGGCAAGGTGGTCGACGGCATCATCGAGGTGGACGGCAGGGAGTACCCCTCCGGCCAGCACGGCTTCGCCCGCACCAGTGAACACCAGTTTGTGGAGCAGTCCGCCGACACCGTCGTGCTGGAGCTGTGCTCCTCCCCCGAGCTGCTGGAGCGCTTCCCCTACGAGTTCCGTCTCGTCTCCACCTTTACGCTGGAGAACGATACCCTCCACCACACCCTGACCGTGGAGAATCTGGATGAGAAGAAGCTGGGCTTCGGCATCGGCTATCACCCCGGCTTCGCCGTTCCCTTTGACGATAAGCACGTGGCCACCGACTATGAGCTGCGCTTTTCCGAGCCCGAGTCCCCCATTTGCATGAACTGCCTGCCCACCGGCCTTGTTCAGTCCAACCATTACGTTCTGGGCACCAACATCTCCGCCATCAGCGTGGACGAGAATCTGTTCGGCAACGACAGTCACTGCATGGTGAACCTCCGCTCCGCCACCTTAGGTCTGTACGAAAAAGGCACCGGCCGCGGTGTGGTCTGCGACATCCGGGAGTTCCCCTACACCCTGATCTGGTCCAAGCCCGGCATGCCGAAGTTCATCTGCATCGAGCCCTGGCAGAGCCTGCCCAGCTTTGAGGGCGGCAGCCGCAAGTGGGAGGAAAAGGCCCACGCCGCCATTCTCGAACCCGGCGAGGCTTGGTCCACCACCCTGAGCACCTCTTTCGTGCGCTGATTATCCCGTTTCACCCGTAGGGGACGGCGTCCTCGACGTCCCGCTGCACCGCACTATCGTTTCGCGGACGGGTCGTCGAGGACGCCGACCCCTACAAACATTTTGTCAACACAGCAAATAGCCCGCCGCAATACTGCGGCGGGCATTCCATTTACTTACCGAATGTAAAGGGCGTCTCATCAAACGTAGCGAAATAATCGGCAGGCGTCTCGGCTCTGCGGATCTTGGTGAAGCTTCCGTCCGGGTGCAGGAGCACCTCGGCAGAGCGGAGCTTGCCGTTGTAGTTGTAGCCCATGGAGAAGCCGTGAGCACCGGTGTCGTGGATGCAGAGGATGTCGCCGACCTTGATGGCGGGCAGGCTGCGGTCAATGGCAAACTTGTCGTTGTTCTCGCAGAGGCCGCCGGTGACGTCGTAGACGTGGTCGAGGATCTCATCCTCCTTGCCCAGCACGGTGATGTGGTGGTAGGAGCCGTACATGGCGGGACGCATCAGGTTGGCGGCGCAGGCATCCAGACCCACGTACTCCTTGTAGATGTGCTTCTTGTGGAGCACCGTGGAGATCAGGTGGCCGAAGGGTGCCAGCATGAACCGGCCCAGCTCGGTGAAGATGGCGATATCGCCCATGCCCGCGGGCACCAGAATGTTCTCAAACTGACGGCGGACACCCTCGCCGATGAGGGCGATGTTGTTGCAGGGCTGCTCGGGACGGTAGTCCACGCCCACGCCGCCGGATAGATTGATGAAAGAAATGTGGACACCGGTGGCGTTGCGGAGCCGGACGGCCAGACGGAAGAGCTGGGCGGCCAGCTCGGGGTAATACTCGTTGCTGACGGTATTGGAGGCAAGGAAGGCATGGATGCCGAAGTGCTTGCAGCCCAGCTTGCTCAGACGCAGGAAAGCGCCGGCCATCTGATCCTCGGTCATGCCGTACTTGGCGTCCCGGGGCATGTCCATGATGGTGTTGCCCAAACTGAAGCTTCCGCCGGGGTTATAGCGGCAGCAGACCGTCTCGGGCACGCCCGCCACCTTTTCCAGAAACTCCACGTGGGTGGCATCGTCCAGATTGATGTAGGCGCCCATGTCGTAGGCCTTTTTCATGTCCTGAGCGGGGGTGACGTTGGAGCTGAACATGACGTCCTGACCAGTGACGCCGGCTGCCTCGGCCAGCAGGAGCTCGGCATAGCTGGCGCAGTCGCAGCCGCAGCCCTCCTCGTGGAGCACCTTCAGGATGTAGGGATTGGGGGTGGCCTTGACGGCGAAATATTCCTTGAAACCCGGATTCCATGCAAAGGCGGCCTTCAGATCCCGCGCACGCTGGCGGATGCCGGCCTCGTCGTAGATGTGGAATGGGGTGGGGATGACTTGGGCGATCTCTCTGGCCTTGTCCAGAGACACGAAGGGGATCTTTCTCATTGGGGGACTTCCTCTCTTTTTGTGCAAATATGTGAGGATTATACTCTATCATCGCACACCTGTCAACCACTGGCGCACAGATGTGTGCAGGATAGACAAAAGGAGCCGAAAACCGGCTCCTTTCTTGTATACAATTATGCATGAGCCAGACTGGGGATCCGCAGACCCAGCGCTTCAAATTCGTCAAAGGCTTTGCCCCGGACGAAGAAATTGCAGTCCTCCTCCCGGTACTCGGAAACCTCCCAGCCCTCAGCATCGTCGGGTGCAAAGCCCAGCGCCACCGCATCCAGATCGCCGAAGGCCCTGACCACATCATCGACGGTGATGTCGGCATCCGCGAAGATGTTATGCACGGTCAGCTCCCCCGCTTCCTGCTCTGCCACGACCCATGCGTCCAGCTCCGGAATGTACCAGACCGCGTCCTGCAGGAACTGGCTGACGTAGAAGAAGATCAGCTCCGGGTTGCCCACCATGGGGCAGCCCTCCCGGAAGGTGCTCTTCTCCATGGCCGCGGAGAGCTTCGCCCATCCGTCGGCGCCGTCCATCCGCACCTGCTCTGCGGTGCGCGCCCCCCGCTGGGACAGTGTCTTGCGGTACGCCTTTTCGATCCCCGGACGGAAGCCGAATTTGGGATAATAGTCCACCACGCCGTCGTTGCCGAAGAGGTACACGCCGTCGGCCCCGGCCAGCATGGGCTCGATGGCCTCCATGATGGCTCTGCCAAGCCCTCGGCCCCGGTATGCGGGATCGGTCATGACGGTGCCCAGCTGCAGAATTTTCTTCCGCTCCCCGCCGATGACCAGATCGCAGCGGTTGACGGACACGTTGGCGACCACTCTGCCGTCGATGACGATGCTGTGGGGATCGTAATTGTCGCCCCAGAAGCCGTTCTGATACCAGTTTTCAAAATTCAATCCGCCGAAGGTCTGCTCCGCGAGAGCGTTGAAGCTGCTGCGGAGTATCTTATCACGGCGGTAGCCGTTTACGATTTTCATACGCTTTCCTCCTTAATTAATGGGCTCCCCGGGCTGCTCCAGCGTCCACCGATGGAACCGATGGATCAGCACCGCCAGCTCCGCCCGGTTCAGCTCCCGCAGAGGCTTGACCGTGCCGTCGTCGTAGCCCGACACCAGCCCGATCTCCACGGCCCACGCCATGGCGTCCCGGGCGTACTCGCTGACCTCGTTCCAGTCAACAAACTCCTCCGGCAGCGTCTCCGGCGCCGGGCAGCCGGCATAGCGGTGGAGAAACGCCACAAACTGCTCCCGGATCACGCTGCGGTCGGGGGCGAATTCCGTCTCACTGACGCCGGTGGTAATGCCGTTTTCCAGTGCCCACTCCACCGGTGCATGATACCAGCTCCCCGGCTCCACATCGACAAAGCCGGATGTCTCCGGCTCCAGCTCCGCCCCGTCCATGCGGTACAGCAACGTCACCACCATCGCCCGGTTTGCAGGAAGCGCAGGGCCGAATTCCGTTTCGCTGATGCCCTGCATCAAACCCTCGCTCCAGACGTAGGTCACATCGTCGTAATACCAGTCGCCCTCGAAGACGTCTTCAAAGGGTGTGTCCCCCAGCTCGGCGGAGGTGGGGATCCTCGGCTTCTCCTCTAAGCCCAGCGACGCGGCCAGACCCAGCGCGTCAGCCACGCCCAGCGCGGCGATCTGTTCGTCGGTGCTCAGGAAATGGTAGTAGTCATGCGCATTATCGAGGAAGGCGTGCTCCATGATGACGCCGGGGATATTGGCCTCCACACAGCCCCGGACGATGGCAAAGGAGTCCTTGTAGGAGCCGTCGGGGTATCGATTGCTGTTGGTATGTACCTCCGTCCCCAGATTCTGCAGCCCCAGCGCCTCCAGCTCTGCGAGGACGGCCTCGGCGACGGCAGTACTGGCCCCTGCCTGCTCCGGGCGGTAGCGGCCCCGGGGCACCAGCGCCAGCGCGCCGTCGGCGTAGCCGTTGCTGTAATTGATGTGGATACTGAGCATGTAATCCGCGCCATGCTCCACCGCAAAGGCCACACGGTCAGAAAGGGACATTTTCACATCCTCCTCCCGGGTCAGCAGGACCTTCACGTTGACATAATTCTCTTCCAGATAGTCCCGGCAGCTCTGGGCGATTTTCAGATTGATGCAGGATTCATAGACATCCTTGCCGTCATACTCGTGCTCCGCACCGCTGTCCAGACCGCCGTGGCCCGGGTCGAGGACGATGACCACATCCTCCTCCGCCGCATGGACAGGAACGATCAGCAGCACAGCCGCCAGAAGAAGTGCCAGTAATCTGCAATGCAGTTTTTTCATGGGATACCCCTCTTTTCCAACATATTGCAGATATATTATACCATATCTGTCAAGAACAGCCCCGGCTCCGCATGGAGCCGGGGCTGTGTATTTTGTTCTGTTTATTTCCGCTTTGCAACGATACGCTCGAGGGTGTAGCCCTGACCGTTGACATTTTTGACATCGGAGGCAATGATGAAAGCGCTGGGGTCAAGCTTCAGGGCGGCGTCCCGGATCTCCGGATACTTCTTGGCATAGACCACACTGAGGATGGCCTGCCGCTTCTCGCCGGTCATGCCCGTTTCGATGTCCAGCATGGTGACGCCGCAGTTGATCTGATCGAGGATCTCGCGGCGGATCCGGTCATATTCCGGGGAGATAATGGTGATCTGCACCGTAGCCTCGCCGGAGACGATGGTGTGGTCGATGACCACGGAGGTAAGTACAAGGATCAGCAGAGAATACAGAATTCCGTCGGTGCCCTTCAGGAGCACCTGCGCCAGAATGATGGCTCCGTCGAAGAACATCAGGGATTTTCCTACCGGGATCCCCTTGTACTTCTGCAGGATCACCGGGGGAATGTCCATGCCGCCGGTGGAGCCGCCCACGCGGACGACCAGACCGATGCCCACGCCGATGAGGACGGAGCAGTAGAGGGCGCAGATGAGCTTATCCTCCCCCACAAACAGGCCGCCAATGGGCGTGACCTCCATGATGCCCATGATGATGGGATAGACGACGGTGGACAGCAGGGAGTTGGCGGCGAACTTCCAGCCCATAAAGGCCCAGCCCAGACAGAACAGGCTCACATTGGAGATGGCGGAGATCACCGACAGGCGGATGGGGAGAAAGCACTGAACCGTCAGGGCGATGCCGCTGGAGCCGCCCAGCATGAAATCCTGAGGCACGATGAAGGCGCAGACGGCAAACGCCAGCATGGTGTTGCCCAGCAGGGTGTATACCAGCACTTTGAGATTCTGTTTCATGAAAATTCCCTCGATTTCCGGCCTGAAAAGCCAAAGTCATACCATGTTATTATCCTTGAAAAGCGGTCAAAATGCAACAGGAATTTTAGTCAAATGCCAGACCAAGATAGATGGGTGCATCGGCTCCCACAGCCATGGCAAAGGGCCGGCCACCGCCGGGGGTACGGACCTCCGCTTCTTCAATCCCGAGGGCCGCCAGAAGACCGGGAGCCTCGGAGACGTCGCCCAGCAGCTCCCAGACCGTGCTGTCCGTGACGGCAGCGACGGCGTTGGCCGTGGCGTAGAAGGATGCGTAGCCCCCGAACAGTGCGAGGCACGGTCCCTCCTGAATGACGCCGTTTTCCGGCAGATATCTCCGGCGCTGTGCCGCATATTCCTCGGCGGAAAGCCTGCGGAGGGGCAGCGGCTCCCCTCTCCGGACGGTCTGTTCGGAGACGGTGCCCACAGTCCGGAAGCCCAGCCGCTCATAGTAGCCAAAGAGGGAGGGCTCCGCCGGAACGAGGGCGATGATCTCATACCCCTGCTTTTTCAGAACTTCGATGCACGCCCCCACAAGGGCGGAGCCGATGCCCCGGCCCCGGCACCTCCGGAATGCCGCGATGCCGTACAGATAGGCGGCTTTTTTTCCGTTTACGGTGCAGTCGAACCAGTGGGCCGCCGCCAGCAGTTCCCCGTCAAAGGCCGTCAAGCACCGTCCGGCGCTGTAGCCGGTACGGAAGAACAGCTCCGTGAACGCCCCGTCGCCGAAGGCCTCGGTGAACAGCTCCCGCAGGGCACGTTCTTCTTCATGTCCGGGCGGGCGAAACTCAATAGTCATGGAATTCCTCCGTCATCAGGTGGGCCCAGCATTTTTCCACCATGTGGTGGGGGTAGTAGCTGAGCTTGGCCTTACGCAGACCCTCGAGGCCCATGTCCTCCTCCCGATTCAGGTATTGTACCTGCGGGTAGTGCTCCCGGACGTGGCGGGCGAAAGCCCGGTTGATCACGGCGTAGGCCCCGGGGAAAGCCAAATCGGCCTTTTCAAAGTGGACGTCCACGGTATCCTCGCCGAGGAAGGAGCCCATGGTCATGGCCACCGCCTGACCGTCCACATACAGCACAAGCCCCACCATGCCCAGCTCTTTCCAATGCGCGAAAGCCCGCCGGAGGGCGGCGTGCTCCATGGCCGCGTCCTCCTCCGCAGAGCGCTGCTGATACCAGCGGTCCGCAAGGGCAACCGCGTCGGGCTGCGTCTCATCGCTCAGGGGCAGGATCACCGCATCGGGGTATTCCCCCAGAAAGCGGTTGATGTGGTTGCGCTTGGGCTGGTATTTTTTGCCCTTCAGATCCGCCAGATCGTCGATGGCGTAGACGTACTCATGGCCGTCCCGGCCGCAGTGGAACCGGAACCGCCCGGGGAACCAGACCTCCAGTTGCTCCACATCATGGGTATTCAGTCCTGTCAGTCGCAGGGGGATCCCCCGCTGGGCGGCGTCCGCCATCAGAAGCTCAACGGTGTCCTTGCCCACATCCGGGCCGGCGGGAAAGGGGTACATGGTCTTTCCGCCGAAATGGGAGAAGATCAGCAGATTCTCCCCCACCCGCGCCGCGCACTGGCGGCCCCAGAGATAGAGATTGGCAAAGGAAAATGCACAGCCCCGGTGGGATGCGTGCCGCAGCAGGGCGTCGTACTCGGGCTTTTTGTCTAATGTCAGCCGTTCAAATGGGATCATAGCAGTACCTCCAGAATCTCTCCCGCGTCCTCCTGTACAAAATGGGGCTTGATGTCCGATGCATCCAGAATCTCCCGGGTGGTCTCGCCGTTCAGCACCAGCATGGCGGTGATGCCCGCGTTCAGGCCGCAGCGGATGTCGGTGTAGATCCGGTCGCCGATGCAGCAGGTCTCGGCGGGATCGATGCCCAGCCGCTCCATGGCCAGCTTCGGCATCAGGGCCTCAGGCTTGCCGATGACGAGGGGACGTTTTTTCGTGGCATTATAGATCATGTCGCAGACGCTGCCGCAGTCGGGCACGGAGCCGAACTCCGTGGGGCAGACGTAATCGGGATTGGTGGCGATATAGGGGATGTCCCGGCTGGAAAGCAGCCGGCTCACATCCCAGAGCTTCTGAAAGGTCAGCTCCGTATCAAAGCCCATGACGATGCACTCTGCCCGATCCGGGTCCTCCGTCACCCCAAAGCCCGCCCTTTCCAGCTCCCGCTTCAGGGATACGGTGCCGCAGACGTAGAGCCGTTTTCCGGGGTGGTGCTGCTGCAGGTAATAGGCCGTGGCCTGCGCGGAGGTGATGAAATCCTCCCGGGTCGAGAGGATGCCCAGCTTTTTCAGCTTGCGGATATAGTCTTCCACGCCTTTTGACGAATTATTGGTCATAAACAGATACCGCCCGCCGGTTTCCCGGATTCGGCGCAGCAGGGGGATGGTAAAGGGAAACAGCCTGTCCCCGAGATATAGTGTGCCGTCCATGTCGAAGAGAAACAGCTTCATGGAGCGGATGGTTTCGCGTTTGTCCATAGGGTCCTCCAAAATGCTTCGGTTCTGGTGTCATTGTACGTCAACTGCCATGCAATGTCAAATCCCCACCCATAATTGTATCCAAGCCGCGTACAAATGTCCGCGACTTTTTGTGAAAAACGGAGAAGAATTTTTGGATACAAAAGTACACTTGAAAATCGCCGGAAAATGTTCTATCATGGGTTCATCTTTTGAGAAAAGGAAAGAGAGATGATCGCAATGACAATCGAAGAAATTGTCGGCAAGCTCAATGATTTCGCCTGGGGCCCTTGGATGCTCCTGCTGCTGGTGGGTACCGGTTTGTACCTGACCTGCCGGGTGGGCTTCCTCCAGTTCCGAAAGTTCGGCTACGCCATGAAAAACACCATCGGCCGGATCTTCCAGAAGACCGACGCCGGCGAGGGTGAGATCACTCCCTTTCAGGCCGTGTCCACCGCACTGGCTGCCACCGTCGGCACCGGAAACATCGCCGGCGTCACCGGCGCCATCGCAGTCGGCGGCCCCGGCGCCGTGTTCTGGATGTGGGTCAGCGCCATTTTCGGCATGGTCACCAAGTACGCCGAGGTCGTCCTCGCCGTCCGGTACCGTGAGCGCAATGCGCAGGGCGACTGGGTCGGCGGCCCCATGTACTACATCCGCAACGGTCTGGGCAGAAAGTGGAACTGGCTGGCCTGCGTGTTCTGCATGCTGGGTGCATTGGCTGCCTTCGGCATCGGCAACATGACGCAGGTGAACACCATCGCCGCCTCCATCAACACCGCCATTGACGCATTCGGCGGCAATACCGCTGCTGCGACCGTCATCCTGTTCGGTCAGACCGTCCCCGTCAGCTCCCTCGTCATCGGTGCCGTCGTGTCCGTCATCGTCATGCTGGTGCTCTTCGGCGGCATCAAGCGCATCGGCGCCGTCGCCGAGAAAATGGTCCCCGTCATGGCCGCCATCTACATCCTCGCATCCCTGCTCGTGGTGGTCTGCAACTTCGGCAGCCTCGGCAAGATCTTCGTCATGATCTTCAAAGGCGCTTTCTCCGCAGAGGCCGCGCTGGGCGGTGCCTTCGGCATCACCCTCATGACCACCATTCAGAAGGGCGTCGGCCGCGGTGTCTTCTCCAACGAGGCGGGCCTCGGCTCCGCTCCCATGGCCCACGCCGCCACCTCCGAGCGCGACCCCGTCAAGCAGGGCATGTACGGCATTTTTGAGGTCTTCATGGACACCATCGTCATCTGCACCCTGACCTCCCTGACCGTCCTGTGCGGCGTGGAGAGCGGTGTCCCCATCGTCTGGGGCCAGAGCGCAGGCACGGAGCTGGTCTCCGCCGCCTTTGCCACCATTCTCGGCGGCAAACTCGGTTCCCTGATAGTCGCCGTGGGCATCACCCTGTTCGCCCTGTCCACCATCCTGAGCTGGTCTTTGTACGGCACCCGCTGCTTCGAGTTCCTGACCGGCGGCAGAGGCGTCAAGGTCTACCAGATCATCTTCGTGTGCATCGTCCTCATCGGCGCCACGCTGAAGCTGGATCTGGTGTGGAACATCGCCGACACCCTCAACGGCTTCATGGCCATCCCCAACCTCATCGCCCTGCTGGGCCTGAGCGGCGTGGTGGTCAAGCTCACCCGCGAGCATTTCAAGAAGTAACCGTCAAAAATCCCCGGCTCCTGTGAGCCGGGGATTTTTGCGGTCATTAGGCTTCAAATATCCGCCGTCCTGTGCCGCTATTCCACAGAAACCGGCACAGGGGCCAGCCCAGAATGTACAGCACCACCAGCTCGCCGATGGCCACGTTCATGGCATTCAGCCAGAAAGCGGCCATGGTAAACCCGGTATCGCCCAAAAAGATGGCCAGCTCCCAGCCCACAAACAGGGCATTGAACAGGGCGGGCATGGCCAGAGCAATCAGCGGGAACCTGCGCAGCAGCCGCATGGCCCCGCAGGCCAGCAAGGTGGCAAAGGAACCGGCAAGCCAGTCCAGAGGCAGTGCTCCGGCAAAGCTCAGGTTGAACAGCAGACACCCGATGGTCAGACCGGGAATGGCCGCCGGGGTAAACAGGGCAAGCACGCACAGGGCTTCTGAGACCCGGAATTGAATGGCCATGGTGGCAGAATTCGGAACCAGCAGGTTCTGCAGATGGGTCAGGGCGAAATACATGGCGCCGATGACGGCGGCATGGGTGATGCGTTTTGTACGGTTATTCACGGGGCGCTCCTTTCAGACAGACCGTCCCCGCAAACAAAAAATGAGCGCAGTGCGCCCATCAAAAAATCCCTAGTTTTGTTTACCGACAGGATGGTCACGAACTGTCCTATGATGTTTGGATGTATTATAGGGCCCCGACAGGAAAATGTCAAGAAAAATAATCTTTACCGACGCTTTACTTCCGCCGATGATTCCGCTATAATTGTTAAAATAACCTGATTACGGAAAGGAAAGAACCAATGACAAATGCGATCATTCTCTTCGCCGCGACCTACGTGCTGATGCTGACCTTCAGCAAGTACCGGCCGTGGTTTGCCCTCGGCTCCGGTCTGATCTTCATTCTCACCGGGATGCTCCCGATGAACGAGATCATGGGAGCGCTGGATTTCAACGTGCTGCTGATGATCGGCGGCACCATGGGCCTTGTACAGCTCTTCATCGACAGTCGGATGCCCGAGCGGATGGCGGATATGATCATGAGAAAGGTTCCCAACGTCCAGTGGGCAGCAGTGAGCCTGAGCCTGTTCTCCGGCATCATCTCGGCCTTTGTGGACAATGTGGCCACAGTGCTGATGGTAGCCCCGGTGGCCCTTGAGATCTGCAAAAAGCTCAGAACCAACCCCGTGCCCTTCATCATCTCCATCGCCGTGTCCTCCAACCTGCAGGGCGCCGCCACGCTGGTGGGCGACACCACCGCCATCATGCTGGGCTCCGCACTGGATATGAGCTTTCTGGACTTTTTCTTCTATGACGGCAAGCCCGGCATGTTCTTCGCCGTGGAGCTGGGCGCGGTGCTGTCTGCGCTGATCGTCTGGTTCATCTTCCGCAAGGAAAAGGGTGCGATCCCCGATTCTGGGGAGCTGACCGAGGTGGAGGATCTGGTGCCCACGGTGCTGCTGTTCGGCGCCATCGGTCTGCTGATCGTGGCCTCCTTCGTGCCGGAGAGCTGGAACCTGCCTGCCGAGACCAACGGCATCATCTGCTGCACCCTGATGCTGGTGGGTCTGGTCTACAATTATCTGGACAAGCGGACGGCTGAAGCCGTCACAGGGCCCCTGAAGGCCATCGATCTGGAGACGCTGGGTCTGCTGACGGGTCTGTTTTTGATGATCGGCGGCATCTCCCACGAGGGTGTCATCGACGCGGTGGCCCAGCTTCTGGCAAAGCTCGGCGCGGGCAACGTGTTCCTGATGTACACCATCATCGTCTGGGCGTCGGTGCTGATCTCCGCCTTCATCGACAATATCCCCTACGTGGCCACCATGATCCCCGTCATCGGCGGCATTGCCATGGAGATGGGCTGCGATCCCACGGTGCTCTACTTCGGCCTGCTCTCCGGTGCCACGCTGGGCGGCAACTGCACCCCCATCGGCGCCTCCGCCAACATCACCGGCATCGGCATCCTCCGCAGAGAGGGCCACGAGGTCACCAACGGCGACTTCTTCAAGATCGGCATTCCCTTCACGCTGGCCGCCATCGTTCCGGCATACATCCTCCTGTGGGTGCTGTTCGGCGTATAACAAACAGAAAACCTGCCGCGTTAGCGTGTTGGGCATAGGGATATGCCCAACACGCAGTGATATAGATTTGCTGTGCAAATCTGTGATATTTGTCTGACGACAAGTGATATAGGCTTCGCCTGTGATATATTTTCTTTGAAAATGTGGATGTAAAATGGAGTTCTGCAAGCATGCAGAACTCCATTTTCGTATTTCAATCGTCCAGAAGGGACACCATAACATGCCCTTGGGCATATATCACATTGCGCCAGCAATATATCACATTTCCGCAAGGAAATACATCACTTTCCCGTCAGGGAAAATATCACTGGGAGTTGCGGAAATCCTTTTCCGCAACTCCCTTTCGCGGCAGGTATTTAATGTGTCATCCGATTTTTACGATGCGGCCCTCTTTTCGGGGGGCAGGATTGGGATGGGCACAGGCCGGATAGCCGAGGATGCAGTTGCCCACGCCCCGCAGAGGCTCGGGCAGGCCCCACTTTTTCAGAAGCTCCTTGCCCTCGGGTGCGTCAAAGACCTGACGCGCCCTGTGGATCCAGCAGCTTCCGAGGCCGAGGGCATGGGCGGCATTCATCATATTGCCCAACGCGAGGGCGCCGTCCTCCACCCAGCCGCCGTAGATCTCGGGGTCAGCCAGCACCACCACCACGCAGGGGGCGCCGTAGAAGGGATCCCGGTCGGTGCCCATGACGGCGGCATTGAGCCGGGACAGCAGATCCCGGGTCTCCCGATCCCGGACGGCGACCAGACGGACGCTCTGGGTATTCATACCGCTGGCGGCATAGAGACCCGCCTCCAGAACGGCATTCAGCAGCCCGTCGGGGACCTGCTGATCGGTGTAGGCGCGGATGGAGCGGCGCTCCAGAAGCGCGCGGATGGCTTCGTTCATAAGAAATCCTCCCAAAGTTTTTCTTTTATTATAAAAGTTGCACAAAGCCTTGTCAATACGGGGTTTTCGAAACTTTTTTGCTGTCATATCATTGACTTCTCCGTCGAAAGGTAGTACAATGTACTAGTTTTGGAATAAAAGAGTAAATATTGGAGGCATCACAATGAAAAAAGGAAATCCCATCGCGCTGCTGCCGATTCTTGTGTTTCTGGCACTGTACCTCGGTCTGGGTCTGTGGTTCGAATACGGTCTGAAGATCGACATGGGCTTCTACAACATCCCCATCATCATCGCCTTTCTGGTGGCCATTCTGGTGGCCTGCCTGCAGAACAGGGCGCTGAGCTTCGATCAGAAGCTGGAGATCATGGGTCAGGGCGTGGGCGACAAGAACATCATCACCATGCTGCTGATCTTCCTCACCGCCGGTGCATTCGTCGGCGTGGTTGGCCGCAGCTCTGCCCAGAGCGTGGCCTATTTCATGCTGCACATCATCCCGCCCCAGTTCGCCGTGACAGTGCTGTTCGTCGTGGCCTGCTTTGTCTCCACCGCCATGGGCACCAGCGTCGGCACCATCACACTGCTGACCCCCATTGCGGTCGAAGTCGCCAATGCCTCCAGCTTTGACGCCGCCCTGTGCGTGGGCACCGTGGTGGGCGGCGCCATGTTCGGCGACAACCTGAGCTTCATCTCCGACACCACCATCGCCGCCTGCAACGGTCAGGGCTGTGCCATGAAGGACAAATTCCGGGGCAATTTCTTCATCGCCCTCCCCGCCGCCCTCGCTTCCATGGCGCTGGTTCTGGCTATCACTATGAACCATGGCACCGCTCCCATCGATCAGCCCTACAATCTGGTGCAGATCATCCCCTATGTGCTGGTGCTGGCCGGCGGCATCGTGGGTATCAACGTTTTCGTGGTGCTGCTCGTCGGTATTGTCTCCGGCGCCGCCATCATGCTGCTGACCAACCAGACCGCCGCCACCGACCTGCTGGCGAACATGGGCTCCGGCGCCGCCGGCATGTTTGAGACTTCCATGGTCGCCATTCTGGTGGCCGCCATGTGCGCCCTGATCCGGGTCTACGGCGGCTTTGACGCCCTGCTGCACCTGATCCGCAAGCTCTTCAAGGGCAACAAGGGCGGCCAGCTGGGCATGGGCCTGCTGGTGGGCACCATGGACGTCGCCACCGCCAACAACACCGTCGCCATCGTCATGGCAAACCCCATCGCCAAGGAGATGAGCGCCGACTACGGCATCAGCCCCAAGCGCGCCGCCTGTCTGCTGGATACCTTCTCCTGCATCTTTCAGGGCATCATCCCCTACGGCGCCCAGATGCTGGTGGCCATCTCCGCCTGTGCCGAGATGGGCGTACAGCTGAGTGCCTTCGACATCATGGGCTACCTCTTCTACCCCTACCTGCTGCTGGTCAGCTCCCTCGTAGCCATCTTCGTCATCGGCGAGAAGAACAAGTAAATCCAAGGCGCTCCAAAAGGAGCGCCTTTCTTGAGGAACACTATGAAACGATCGTCAATTCAAATCAACAAAGCCATGATCGTGACCATTCTGTCGCTGGCGTGGCCCACCATGCTCGAGCAGCTGATGCAGACGGCGGTGCAGTACATCGACACCGCCATGGTCGGCTCCCTCGGAACACAGGCCA
Organism: Oscillospiraceae bacterium; assembly: GCA_017507425.1. Taxonomy (GTDB): domain Bacteria; phylum Bacillota; class Clostridia; order Oscillospirales; family Oscillospiraceae; genus Faecousia. The sequence goes on from JAFWAZ010000002.1 coordinate 15,131, forward strand.
CCGCCGCCGTGGGTGCCACCACCACCGTCAACTGGCTCATCGGCAGCACCGTATCGGCGCTGGGTGTGGGCTTTCTGAGCTTCATCGCCAAGGCCTGCGGCGCCGGTGACAGGGCAGCGGCCTCCAAAGCCGTGTCCCAGGCGGTCATCGTGGTGGCAGTCACGGGCACGGCCCTGACCGCCCTGACGCTGGGTCTGAGCGGTCTTGTGCCCGTGTGGATGCGGGTGGAGGAGGACATTCAGGGTCTGGCATCCCGGTATTTCTTCATTCTGTATACGCCCATGCTCTTCCGCACCGCCAGCACGATCTTCGGCACGGCCCTGCGGGCGGCGGGTGACACGAAGACGCCCATGAAGGCGGGCATCTGGATGAATCTCATCAACGTCGCTCTGAACTTCCTGCTGATCTACCCCACCCGGGAGCTGACGGTACTGGGCCTGCGCTTCACCATGCCCGGCGCCGGCATGGGCGTGCTGGGCGCAGCGGTGGCCAGCGCCGCCGCCTTTGCCTTCGGCGGCATCCGTATCACCTACGCCCTGTGGAAGCATCCCCTGCTGTCCCCCAAGGGGCAGTCCTTCAAGCCCGACATGGAGATCCTGCGGCCCTGTCTGAAGGTCGCCATGCCCAATATGCTCCAGCGCTTCGGCACCTCTCTGGGCTATGTGGCCTTTGCCACCCTGATCAACGATCTGGGCGAGGTGGCCACCGCCGCCCACACCATCGCCAATACCGTCGAATCCGCCTTTTACATTCCCGGCTACGGCATGCAGACCGCCGCCGCCACGCTGGCAGGCAACGCCTACGGCGCAAAGGATCGGAACCGGCTCAAGGATCTGGCCGCCATGTTCATCCCCATCGAGGTGGGCCTCATGGTGCTCTCCGGCGGCGCGCTCTTTGCCGCCGCGCCCTCGCTGGTGGATATTTTCTCCGACAGCAGGGAGGTCATCGACCTCGGCACCGCGGTTCTGCGGATGGTGGCAGTTTCCGAGCCCTGCTACGGCTTCTCCATCATCATCGAGGGCATGATGCTGGGCATGGGCAACACCCGGGAGCCTTTCGTCTACAACATTCTCGGCATGTGGGGCGTGCGCATCGTGGGCACCTTCCTGTGCACGACCTTCTTCGGCGGCGGGCTGGTGGCCGCGTGGGGCTGCATGATCGCCCACAATCTGCTGCTGTTCGTGCTGTTTCTGGTCTGCTACCTCAGCGGCCGCTGGAACCCCATGAACCGATAAAAAATCCGCTATGGACAAGCCATAGCGGATTTCAGACTGTAGAAAAAGCCTCGCAGAGTTTGCCGCGTTAGCGGCAAATGAATTCTAAATCATTTTCTGTCGGGGCGTGTACCTGACAGAAAATACTTCTCAGGCTGCAAGTGTGGAATTTGTCTGCCGCAGGCA
>JAFWAZ010000019.1 GCA_017507425.1 Oscillospiraceae bacterium
AATTTCTGTTCGGGTGTCCACACCTTCTTCTTTTGTCCCTTCCTCATATGCTTCACCTCCTCTTACCCTAATTTTAGCATAAAGAAAAAGGTAGACAACATGGCGTTTTTCCATGTGTCTACCTTTATCTTACAGCTTCACCCATTTTGGGCCGGCGTTTCTTATTATCCTTCGTTTCCGTAGAGGAACTCCTGCAGATCCTCCCGGCACATTTCCAGATCGGGCACCAGCACTGCCATGCCCCGGATGGAAGCATTGTAGTGGGCGTCGTCCTGAGGGATCCGGAAGGTCTCCATTTCACCGCCGCCGGCCAGAATGCCCAAGCCAGCGGTGGCGTACTCCACGATCTGCGCATCGGTCAGGTTGGTGACGATGTGGGGCAGCACCTGATCGATCAGATTGAAAATCGTCATCAGGTCCGCATCCCGCAGGGACTCGGCAATGGCCACAATGACCCGGCGCTGCCGGTCGGTACGGCCGTAATCGCCGCCGCTCAGGTAACGCATCCGGGTAAAGGTCAGCGCATCCTCCGCATTCAGGTAGTTCATACCGGAGGAGAAATGGTTGTCCGAATGGCTGTTCATATACTTGGCCTCGGCACTGGTCATCTCCAGCGTGACGCCGCCGACGATCTCGATGATCTCGGTAAATTCGTCAAAGTCCACCATGACATTGCCGTCGATCTCCAGACCGAAGTTGACCTTGAAGGTCTCGTTCATCAGGTCAGTGCCGCCGTAGCGGTAGGCCACGTTCAGCCGGTTATCCAGATAACCGGGAACCTGAACATAGGTATCACGCATGAAAGAGGTCAGCTTGATGGTTCCGGCATCCTTGTTCAGTGTCACGAGAATCATGGAGTCGGAACGGGCCCGCTCCTCGCCGGGGCGGCGGTCCTGACCGATCAGCATAATGTTGATCAAATCACCCTCCAGCACATCCACCGTCTCAAAGGTGACATCGGTGGGTGCCACGGTTTCCAGCGTCTCGATGCCCTCCTGCGTCTCCACCACAAACTCGTCGGACATCTTGGGGATGGTTCCGTCGCTGGGGATGGGATTCTCAAACCGGCCCAGCCGGCCAAAAATGTAGTTCATGCCCACAGCCACCGCAATCAGCATCACCAACAGCAGCGACAGCATCACGATCAGAAAAACCAGACAGCCGTTCTTCTTTTTTTTCGTGCCGCCGTCAGAGGACGACTTCTCAAATTCTTCCTGTGCCATGCAAGTGCCTCCAAATTATCTCATATTTCCGCACAAAATCGTACTGGCAGATATTATATCAAGTTTTTCTTCTCATTTCAAGGGGTATCCCTGTTATTTGCAGAATCTTATGAATTATTAAGAATTTACCCGAGCAAAAAAGCCCGCCGAAGCGGGCTTTTGGATGCTTTATCTGCTTCCCTTGTCGTAGGGGATACCCTCTGCCTTGGGGGCTCTGGACTTCTTGGAAGTGAAGATCAGAACGATCAGGGAGATGATATAGGGCAGCATGTTGTAAACGGTGCCGGGGATGTTCAGACCGGCCAGGAAGTCAAATGCCACATAGACATTGGACAGGGCGCGCATCATGCCGAACAGCAGAGCCGCCAGCGCGATGTTCATGGGCTTCCACTGGCCGAAGATCATAACCGCCAGTGCAAGGAAGCCAAAGCCGGCAACGCCGTTCTCAAACTTCCACTCGGAAACGCCGGAGGTGATATAGACGATACCGCCCAGACCGCCCAGAATACCGGAGATGATAACGCCGGCGTAGCGCATCTTGTAGACGTTGATGCCCACGGAGTCGGCAGCCTGAGGATGCTCACCGCAGGCGCACAGCCGCAGACCGAAGCGGGTCTTGTACAGGACGACATGGCTAATCACGAGCAGCACCACGGCGATGATCATGAACCAGCTCAGCTCCAGAGAGCCGATGTTGAAGTAGAAGGCCTTCTTCTCATCCACGTATGCGACGGTGGAAGAGACGTTGTTGACATCTTCCATCATATTCAGTGCCTTGACGATGACGGTGGCAGCGGCGGTGCCCAGCATATTCATGGCAGTGCCAACGATGGTCTGGTCCGCATTGAAATTGATGGCGGCCACGGCCAGCAACAAAGAGTACACCGCACCGGCCAGCACAGCAGCCAGACAGACCATGACGATCATCACGGGAGCGGAGGTGCCGTCGGGCAGGTAGCGCATCATCAGAGCGCCGCCCATGGCGCCGATGACCATGATACCCTCCAGACCGATGTTGATAACACCGGAGTGCTCGGAGAAGCAGCCGCCAAGGGCCACCAGCATCAGAACGGAGGCAAAAATCAGGGTGTATTGAATCAAAAGAGCCATTACTTCTTACCTCCTTCGTTATTCTTGGCCTTGCGCTTCTCGTCTGCCTTATCGAGGCCCCGGTTCATGGCGGTCTTCATAAACAGCACGAAGCCGCACAGGTAGATGATTAGGGAGCTGATGAAATCAGAAACCTGAGCGCAGTACAGGGTCTTGTCCACGTAAGCGCCGCCTGCGGTGATGTGCTGGATGAAGAAAGAAGAGAAGATGGAGCCGATGGGGTGCAGACCGCCCAGAAAAGCGGCGGCGATGCCGTTGAAGCCCATACCGGGGATGCTGGTCTGACCGCAGTCCCACTGCTCGTAGCCGCTCAGATACAGCATCGCAGCACCCATACCGGCCAGCGCACCGGCGATGGCCATGGTCAGGATGATGTTGCGGTTTTCCTTCATGCCGGCATACTTGGCGGCATTCTTGTTGTTGCCGGTGGCCTTCAGCTCGTAGCCCAGCTTGGTCTTCTCCAGCAGGACCCAGATGGCGACGGCGGCGATGACGGCCAGCGGGATGGCGATGGTCACATACTGGTTCTTGGTGAAGAACTCACCCAGACCCACGCCGGGCAGCAGCGCGTCGGGGCCATTGCCCTTCAGGCGCAGGGTGTAAGGGGAGGTGGTTTCCTTGACGCCGCCCAGCAGGATGTTGACACAGTACAGGCTGATCCAGTTGAACATGATGCAGGAGATGACCTCGTTGACGTTGAACTTGGTCTTCAGGAAGCCGGAGGCGGCACCCAGCAGGGCACCGGCCACAATGGCGCCCAGCAGGCACGCCCACCAGGGCAGCTGCAGGCCCAGAGCCATGTACAGGCAGGCACCGGCGCCCACCACATACTGACCGGCGACACCGATGTTGAACAGACCGGCCTTGTTGGCAAACAGCACGGACAGGGCACACATCAGAAGCGGTGCCGTCTTGACCAGCGTATTGCCCAGATACTTCAGCTGCTGCTCGGGCTTGGGGTAGTACATAAAGTTCTTGACGATGTTGGTGATGGCCTCCCATGCGCCCTCGGCGTTGATGATCAGCAGGGCGATGTAGCCCACCAGCAGGCCCACCAGAATGCACATCAGAGAGGCGATCATGGACTGCAGGCCGCTGTTTCTCAGCAGATTGTTCTTTTTCATGCCTTGCCCTCCCTCTTTGCACCGGCCATATACAGACCCAGTTCCTCAACGGTGACGGTCTTGGGATCGAACTCGCCCACGATCTCGCCCTCGAACATGACGAGGATCCGGTCGGAGACGTTCATGACTTCATCCAGCTCCAGAGACACCAGCAGCACGCCCTTACCGGCGTCCCGCTGCTCCACGAGCTGCTTGTGGATATACTCAATGGCGCCCACGTCCAGACCGCGGGTGGGCTGGACAGCGATCAGAAGCTCGGGGTTCTTGTCGATCTCACGGGCGATAATGGCCTTCTGCTGGTTGCCGCCGGACATACTTCTTGCCCGGGTGATGGGGCCCTGACCGGAGCGGACGTCGAACTGCTCGATCAGGCGCTCGGCATAGGCACGGATGTTCTTGCGCTTCAGGAAGCCCAGCTTGGAGGTAAACTCCGGCTCAAAATAGCGCTGCAGGACGATGTTGTCCTCCAGAGAGTAGTCCAGAACCAGACCGTGCTTGTGCCGGTCCTCGGGGATATGGGACATACCCATGGTGCTTCTCTTGCGGATGGGCAGCTTGGTAATGTCCTTGCCGCACATCTCGATGCTGCCCGCACTCAGGGGCTCCAGACCGCTGAGGCCGTAGACCAGCTCGGTCTGGCCGTTGCCGTCGATGCCCGCGATGCAGACGATCTCGCCCCGGCGGACCTGGAAGGTCACGTCGTTGACGGCGTTCTTCTTGTGGCGCTTGGAGGCAACGGACATCCTCTTGACATTCAGGACCACATCGGTGGGCTTCGCGTCTTCCTTATCCACCTTTGCCTTGACGTCGCGGCCCACCATCATACGGCTCAGGTCCGCGGGGGTCACGTCCTTGGTGTTGACAGTGCCGATGTACTTGCCCTTGCGCAGGACAGAGCACCGGTCAGCGACCTCCATGATCTCCGCCAGCTTGTGGGAGATGAAGAGGATGCTCTTGCCCTCGGCGGCCAGATTGTGCATGATCTGCATCAGCTCGCTGATCTCCTGAGGGGTCAGCACGGCGGTAGGCTCATCGAAGATCAGGATCTCGTTCTCGCGGTAGAGCATCTTCAGGATCTCGGTGCGCTGCTGCATACCCACGGTGATGTCCTCGATCTTGGCGTCCAGATCCACCTGCAGGCCGTAGCGCTTGGAGATCTCCTCCACCTTGGCCCGTGCCTCTGCCTTCTGCAGGAATCCGTTTTTGCAGGGCTCCACGCCCAGAATGATGTTATCGAGAACAGAGAAGCACTCCACCAGCTTGAAGTGCTGGTGGACCATGCCGATGCCAAGATCGTTGGCGTCGTTGGGGTTGCGGATCTCCACCTTCTTGCCGTCCATGCGGATCTCGCCTTCCTCGGGCTGGTACAGACCGAACAGAACGCTCATCAGCGTGGACTTACCGGCGCCATTCTCACCCAGCAGAGCATGGATCTCGCCCTTTTTCAGCTGGATCGTAATGTCGTCGTTGGCAATGATTCCGGGGAACCGCTTGGTGATGTGGAGCATCTCAACTGCGTAGTTTTCCAATTGCCATACCTCCTCAGCCCGGCGGGTCAAGCCCCTCGTGTTGCCGGGCATAGTTTTCGAGGCTAGTATATCATGGCGTTGTCGAATTTGCAAAAGATTTTTAAAGAAATTGCCGCATCTTGCGTGCAAGTTTTCCATTGCCGAACAGAAAAGCGGACAGGCCGAAGCCTGTCCGCTCAAATGCGAAGGGATAATTACTTGATGTTGTCGTAGGTGTTGACAACGACCTCGGTGGTGGGCATAGCGCTGATGTCACCGGAGACGACCAGAGAGCCGTCGAACATAGCGGCAACCAGAGCCTTGTAGTCGTCCTGAGTGAAGGTATCGCACCACAGGGTGGACTCCATGGGCAGCTGGACGTAGTTGGCCTCGGGATCGGCGGAGACCAGACCCAGAGACTCGATCTTGCCGGCGTAGGCAGCCCAGTTGTCCTCCAGAACGATGGCGGTCAGCAGAGTCTTGACGGTGGGAGCCAGACCCTTCATGGCGGAGGTGATGGTCATGCCCTCAACTTTGAACATGCCGTCGATAACGGGAGCCTGATCGGTATCGACGCCGATGACCTTGCCGCCGACCTTGGCAGCAGCCTCAGCAGCGGAGTTGAAGATGCCGCCGCCGCAGGCGAAGACACACTCAACAGCCTTCTCGCCGTACCAGACGTCCATAACACCGGTGATGTCGGCATCGCCGGAGAAGGCGCCGCCGTAGATGTACTCGACGACCACGTCGCTGACAATGTTAAGCTCCTTGGCAGCAGCGTCAACGCCCTGCAGGAAGCCGTAGCCGAAGCGCTGGACAGCGGGGACAGCCATGCCGCCCAGGAAGCCCAGGTGCTTGTAGCCCATCTTGACGGCAGCGTAGCCGGCCATGTAGCCGGACAGCTCTTCCTGATAGACGGCGGAGTAGACATTCTCGGTGGCAGTGAAGCCGCCCTCGCCCTCAGCGACGTCCAGAGCGACGAACTTCACATCGGGATACAGGTCAGCGACCTCAGCCAGAGTCTCGCCGAAGGCGAAGCCGGGCAGGACGATGACGTTGTAGCCGTCGATAACAGCGGCGTCGACCATGGCCACACGCTCAGCGGTGGAGTTGCCAACGGGCTTGTAGTAGGTGAAGGGGATGCCGTTCTCGTCGGCGAAAGCCTTACAGGCCTCGTAGGTGGTCTGGTTGAAGGACTGGTCGGTGATGTCGCCGTAGTCGGTGATCATTGCGATCTTGTACTCGACTTCGGAAACAGCGGGATCAGACTCAACAGGGGTGGACTCAGCGGGAGTGGACTCGGCAGGGGGAGCGACAGTGGTCTCGGGGGCAGTACCGCCGCAGGCGACCAGACCCATAACCATGACGAGAGCCAGCAGCATAGCCAGAATCTTCTTCATTTTGTGAACCTCCAAAAATATTTTTCGGCATAGTTAGCCGTTGGTTATTGTCGCACATTTTTTCCGAAAAATCAACCATCAATTGGCACTTTCGGTAAAAATTACAACCCCGGAATCCCGGGGTTGTCAGTTGTCACAATGCCATATGCTCGCTGGCCTTGAAGCCTGCGGGCAGAAGCTCGGCCATGGTCATGGCGGTGTAGCCGTCGGCGCCGCCCATATAGATCATGAATTCGTCGTGGACAAATTCCCGCATGACCTGACGGCACACGCCGCAGGGCGGGAAAGCGCCTGTGATGACGCCGTCCTTGCCGCCCACAACGGCGATGGCGGTGAAGGAGCGGTGTCCGTCGTAGACCGCCTTGAAAAAGGCGGTGCGCTCGGCGCAGTTGGTGGGGCCGTAGGCGGCGTTCTCAATGTTGCAGCCGAGATACACGCTGCCGTCGGCGCACAGCAGCGCCGCACCCACCTTATAGCCCGAGTAAGGCACATAGGCATGGGTCATGGCCTCTTTTGCCAGTTCGATCAGCTGTTCGGGGGTCATATTCTTTCCTCCTTGAAGATATAGGGGGTGGAGATATGAGATATTAGTTATAAGATATTAGATATACCCTTGTTGTGGAATATCTAATATCTCATATCTTTTATCTAATATCTTAGAGAATCTCTTCAGCAAAGCTGACGCCTTCCGTCTCCAGCTCCACATTCAGCAGCTCTGCCACGGTGGCTGCGATATCGCAGAAGCCCACCCGGGTGCCCAGGTTCACGGGCTTGACCTTGGGGCCCGCCACGATCAGGGGGACATACTCTCTGGTGTGGTCGGTGGTGGCGGTATAGGCAGGGTCGCAGCCGTGGTCGGCGGTGATCATCAGGATATCGTCCTCCCGGAGCTTGGGCAGGAAGGTGCCCAGCCATGCGTCAAACTCGGACAGGGCATTTGCATAGCCGTCGATGTTCCGGCGGTGGCCGAAGACCATGTCGAAATCCACCAGATTCACAAAGCACAGGCCCTCGAAGTCCTGCTGCACATAGCGGTCCGTGTGCTCCATGCCGTTTGCATTGGAGGTATTGTAGACATGCTCCGTGGTGCCGATCCCGGCGAAAATATCGTGGATCTTGCCCACGCCGATGGAGGCCTTGCCCGCTTCCTTCACCGCGTCCAGCAGAGTTCTTGCGGGGGGCTCCAGAGAGTAGTCATGGCGGTTGGAAGTCCGCTTGAAGCCTTCCTTCGCATTGCCCACAAAGGGGCGGGCGATGACCCGGCCCACGCCGTGCCCGCCCCGGAGAATTTCCCGGGCCTTGTGGCAGGCATCATAGAGCTCGGGCAGAGGCACCAGCTCCTCATGGGCCGCCACCTGAAACACGGAGTCGGCGGAGGTGTAGACGATCCACTTGCCGGTGTCCAGATGAGCCTCTCCGTAGTCCCGGATCACGTCGGTGCCGGAGTAGGGCAGATTGCACAGGCAGCCCCGGCCGGTGGCCTCCTCAAAAGCCCTCAGAACCTCCTCGGGGAAACCCTCGGGGTACACGGGCAGGGGCTCGGGAGACACAATACCCGCGATCTCCCAGTGGCCGATGGTGGTATCCTTGCCCATGGAGCGCTCGGCCAGCCGGGCGACAGCACCGGCGGGGTTCTCGACACGGCCAAGGAACTCCTGCCCGTCGATGTTGCCGATGCCCAGCTTCACCAGATTGGGAATATGCAGCTTGTCAGAGCCTGCACAGCTTTTCAGGGTGTGCACTCCGATGTCACCAAATTTAGGGGAATCGGGCATGGCTCCCGCACCGCAGGAGTCCAGCACGATCAAAAAGACTCGTTTCATATTTCACAACCTTTCTCATAGATTTACAACCGATCTTGGAAGCACGCGATTCAAAATGGAACGCACTTCCTCCGTTTCCTCGATCCAGAAAGAGGTAAGCAGCAGAGGCCGCTCTCCCCGTTCCCGACGCTGGGCCGGGGATTCCAATTGCAGCAGCAGAACAAAGACGGGCGCCGCGTTTTTCCATTCCCCGTACTTCGTCGAGCGCATGACGGAGCGAACGGCGTTGGTAGGAATTCTGCGGATACGCAGCGGCCCAAGGTAGACCCGAATCTCCTCCCTGTCGATCTCCACGCTCTGCAATGCGGTCAATCCAGGAAGAAACATCCACACCAGTCCGCCAAAATAGATGGTGAAGAAGCCGACCACAAAGATGTCCGTGAACAGCGTGCCCTGAAAGTGGTCATATCCGCTCAGACGGCTGATCACAAAAGCAGTAAACAGCAGAACACCCGCAGACCGCTCCAGCGGTTTTCTTTTGTTCCGGACTCTGGGGATACGTTCCAAGCGAAACACACCTTTCCTGCAGTTTTCAATCTCTCAGATCGATCACTTGTAAATGGGGATACCGTTCCCGGATCCACGCTTCCCGTTCATTTGTATATGCCATCAGCAGAAGCATCGGATCATCATACCCAAATAGGCTCATTCGTCGGAGCAGCAGCCGCCGAACCGCCAGCTCAGGCCAATGATTCAGAAGCCGCAGCGCAGAGAGCTCCTCCCTGCCCCAGATGTTTTGGGACATTCGGTTCTCCTCCATCCGCACCAGCTCCTCCCGGGTGTGGCTGCTGAAAACCAGATAGTCCAGAGCACCGCCCTTGGCATTCATTCGGAGGCACCATGCGTTTCTCAGCTCTTCGACGGGAATCAGCCGTTCCTTTCGGAATTTGGGACGGACGCGGATACCCGCATCCTCCAGACTGACCTGCTCGCTGCCAAAAAAGAATACACCCATAACGCCCAGTGAACCGAAGAGCCATACCATCGCCAGAGCACTGCCGATGATGGCCAGATATGCCCAAATTTCTGCTAAAACGATGCCAAGAAGCATGAACACAAGGGACGGAACCAGAAAAACCGTCACCATCAGGATCGCGCCGGCAGACTCCCCCAAACCCTCATGGTTCCTGCGGAAGCTCTGGGGCGTATCTGTCCGAGCTTTTGGCTTTTCCGGCGGCCGCATATACGTCTTCTCCGGGCCCCGGCGCAGGTCATGCCATGCCGCATCGGGATACGCCAATTTCAGGATCGCCGTCGTTTCCGGGGAATCCTGAAGCCACAGGACGCTCCGGCGCACGGGGAAGAATTCTCCCAATCGGGTCATTTTCTTTAATTGCTCTATGGCAAAAGCCTCCTGCCAGTCCCTGCGCCGCTTCTGGTAGTCCACACCGTCCCGGGTGATCACCGACGCCCGAAGCTTCCGTTCCCGGCGATCTGCCAGTTCTTCCACGGACAGGGTGCTTAAGACAAGGCGGTTCATCCGGGGACCGTCCATCTGGTCTGCATCCCAGCGGATGACCGTCAGGTTTTCCGCCGGATATCGGGCCAGCGTCCGCCCGAACAGGGACACCGCCGCACCCTCAGGCACCAGATGGAGCCGCATGAAGCAGGACACCAGAATCGCGCAGCCCGGCACGCCGAAGCCAAGCATAAAAACACACAGCATCAGCAGCTCTGCCGAAGCCATGGGCTCCAGCAACAGCAGCAGAACCGGCACCACTCCGCAGATCAGCACCATCCAGCCCATCGCCAGCATCTCCCCCCGGCCGCGCAGCAGCGGCAGAGTAATGCTCTCTTTCGTGGAACGCATGGGATCACCGCCTCTATAGAAAGGTAAACTTACTTATTCTCCATTGCGACCGCAACATCCAGCGCCACCTTCATCATGGTGGTGAAGGAATTCTGGCGTTCCTCGGCGGTGGTCTCCACGCCCTTGAGGACATGGTCGGAAATGGTGCAGATGCACAGGCCACGCTTGCCGTAGCGGGCGGCGTTCATATACAGGGCGGCGGCCTCCATCTCCAGAGCCAGAACGCCCATCTTCTTCAGGCCGTAGACGCTGTCCAGACCCTCGGGCACGCCCACATGGTCGCCGTAGAAGACGTCGGAGGAATTGATGTTGCCCACGTGATAGGTTGCACCGTGCTCCTTGCAGGCCTTGACGGCCTCGCAGATCAGGTCGAAATTGCCGATGGGGGCAAAGGAGCCGGGCAGGTGGAACTGCTTTTGCCACGCAGAATCGGTGCAGGCGCCCTGACCGATGACGATGTCATAGAGGTTCACATGATCCTGAATGGAGCCGGCGGAGCCCACGCGGATGATGTTCTCCACGCCGAAGAAGTTGAACAGCTCGTGGGAGTAGATGCCGATGGCAGGCATGCCCATGCCGGAGGCCATGACGGACACCTTGACGCCCTTGTACCAGCCGGTGTAGCCGTTGACGCCGCGGACATTGTTGACCAGAACGGGATTCTCAAAGAAATTCTCGGCGATGAACTTGGCCCGCAGGGGATCGCCGGGCATCAGAACGGTCTTGCCGAAGCCGATCTCGTTCTGGACGTTGATATGAGGAGTGGAAGGGAAATTAGGCATAATTGTATCTCCTTTTCATGTTGTAGATTGGAGAGTTGAGAGTGAAGATATCTCCAATCTTCACTCTTCAATCTTCACTCTTAATAGGTGCCGTCGTCGGACAGACCCTTGGCGATCTTGACGATGCGGCTGGTGCCCAGACGGTCGGCGCCGAGGGCGATGAACTGCTCGGCGTCGGCAATGGAGGAAATGCCGCCGGCGGCCTTGATCTTCACATGGGGCGCCACGTGCTTGGCGAAGAGCTCCACGTCGGCAAAGGTGGCGCCGGCCTTGGAGAAACCGGTGGAGGTCTTGATATAGTCTGCGCCGGAGTCGGAGACGCACTTGCACAGGGCGATCTTCTCCTCGTCGGTCAGCAGGCAGGTCTCGATGATGACCTTCAGGATCTTGCCGTCGCAGTGGCCCTTGATGGCAGCGATCTCCTCGGTGATCTCGGCCCACTTGCCGTCCTTGGCCCAGCCCACGTTGATGACCATATCCACCTCATCCGCGCCGTTCTGAACGGCATCGAGGGCCTCCAGGCACTTGACCTTGGTGGTGGAGTAGCCGGTGGGGAAGCCGATGACGGTGCAGATGGCGAGCCTGTCGCCCACGTACTCCTTGGCCTGCTTCACATAGGAAGCGGGGATGCAGACGGAGGCGGTCTTGAACTTCATGCCGTCGTCGCAGATGGCCTTGATCTCAGCCCAAGTGGCATTGACGCCCAGCAGGGTGTGGTCGCATTTGCTCAGAATTTCTTTGATATCCATTGTTATTATCTCCTTTTCATTCTTCGTAGCATCTTGGCCCCCTCTGAGAGGGGGCTGTCAGCGTCAGCTGACTGGGAGAGTGTTGTATCAATAGAAGGACAC
>JAFWAZ010000168.1 GCA_017507425.1 Oscillospiraceae bacterium
GGCACTTGGAGCAGATTTCGACTCTGATGTCCTTCTTGGTAGAACCAGTGGTAAAGACATTGCCGCAAGCGCAGCGGATGGTAGTCTGATCGTACTTGGGATGGAGACCTTCCTTCATTGTTGTTCACCTCTTTCTTATCATGTAAAAGGGCATTAGAATCCCTTAGCAATTTCAATCGCTTGGATATACTATCACATCCAAACCGAAAATGCAAGCATTATTTTCAGTTTTTTTCGATTTTCTTAGAAGTTCCACTCGCCGTTTTCAAAAATCCGGACGGTTTCGCCGCCCCGGCAGATGGCGTCGATGTTCATGGTGTCGCAGCCGATCATGAAGTCGGTGTGGATCATGGAGTCGTTGACGCCCAGCGCGCGGCACTCCTCGTTGGTGCGGTTGTGGTAATCATCGATGCAGTCCATGTAGCCCATGCCCACAGCCAGATGGCAGACGGCGTTCTCGTCATAGAGGGTGTTGAAGAACAGCAGGCCGCTGAGATTGATGGGGCTGGACTGGGGCACGATGGCCACCTCGCCCAGATACCGGGCGCCCTCGTCCATGTTCAGCATGGTGGTCAGCACGTCATCACCGACCTCGGCGTGGGACTCGACGACCTTGCCGCCCTCAAAACGCATCCAGAAATTGTCGATCATCTGGCCGTTGTAGCTCAGCGGCTTGGTGGAGTAGACGATGCCCTCGGCCTGACCGCGCATGGGGGTGGTGAAGCACTCCTCGGTGGGGATGTTGGGGTTGAAGAAGATGCCGCTCTTGGCAGTCTCGCCGCCGCCGCAGAAGTTGCCCTCGGGGATCAGACCCACGGTGATGTCGGTGCCGTTGTCGGCGTAGATGTGCACCTTCTCGATGTCCATCTCATTCAAATGCTTGCAGTGGGCCTCCATATTGGCATTGTGCTTGGCCCAGTTCTCGATGGGATCGCCCTCGAGGACGCGGGAAGCGGACAGGATGGCCTCCCAGAGCTTCTCCACAGCGGCCTCGTTGTCCAGCTCGGGGAAAAGCTTCCTGGCCCATGCCACGCCGGGGACGGCAGCACCGCACCACTGCTCCTTGCCGTTGCGGGCGTCTGAGTAGGGCTTGAGGATGGGATAGCTGAGCTGGCGGGCCTTGGACAGCTTGTCCATGCGGACGCCCTTCAAGCCGTCGGGATCGTCGGAGATCAGGTGGATCCGGCAGGGCACGGTGTCGACGTAGTGCTGCAGCTTGGCCTTTTCCCACTCCTGCACAGCTCCCAGCGTCTCGATCTCCTGATACTCCGCATGGATCCGGGTCAGGGGCTGGTAGCTCCAGTTGACGGTGACCTTACCGGCACCGGCCTTGTAGCCCTCCTCGACCACCATGGCCACAAACTCGGGCTGGTCAAGACCGGCGTTGATCAGGATTTCCTGACCCTTCTGGACATTCACGCCGCAGCGGACGATCAGCTTTGCATATTCACGAAGAATGGAATGATTCATAAAGATTTCTCCTTTTCCGGCAATTTTTTATTATTCTATCAGAATAACCCACTTTCGTCAATCCATTCCTTGAAAGGATGGCGAAAGTGTGGTAGTATGGGTTCAGATTTTTGATGAACTGGTGATACTATGCTGACAAGAACCGAATTTACCGAGCTTCTCTCCCGCGGCCCTCTGCTCCTCGACGGCGCCACGGGCTCCAATCTGCAGAAAATGGGCATGCCCCGGGGGTGCTGCACCGAGGAGTGGATCCTGAACCACCCCGAGACCATCCTCGAGCTCCAGCGACGCTATGTGGCCGCTGGCAGCCGGATCATCTACGCCCCCACCTTTCAGGCCCAGCCCATCCCCTTGGCAGGCGTGAAGCTCGACAAACAGACCGAGTCCGTCAACGCCATGCTGGTTGCCCTGAGCAAGCGGGCAGGCGATGTGCTGGTGGCCGGAAATCTGACCACCCTCGCCGCCTTCATCGACAGCTACGACACCGCCCTGTTCGACACCATGGTGGAAAACTATCGCCGTCAGATCGCGGGGCTTTTGGAGGGCGGAGCCGATCTTCTCGCCGCCGAAACGCTGCTATATCCGCAGGACGCCGAGGCCATCCTCACCGCCGCGGAGCTGGAGGGTGCGGAAACAGTGATGTACTCCTTCACCATGCAGCCCGACGGCAGCTTCTTCTCCGGCATGGACGCAGGCAAAACCCTCTGGGAGCTGGAGGAGGCCGGCGCCGCCGCCGTAGGCTTCAACTGTGTTGCCGCGGACATGATGACCCCCGGTCTGGTATCCAAGCTCCGCCGCAGCGTCCGGGGCCCCCTGATCTGCAAGCCCAACGCGGGCATTCCCGTCATCAAGCCGGGCAACGTGGTGGAATACCCCATGGAACCTGCGGAATTTGCGGATATCGTCGCCGACTGTCACGCCATGGGCGCGAAGATCCTCGGCGGCTGCTGCGGCACCGCGCCGGAGTACATCGCCGCCGTAAAGGAGCGTGTATGGAGATGATGGACATCGACGCGATCATGGCGCAGATGCGCCCCCGGCTGGACACCCACGGTCTGAACACGAAAGCCATCCGCGCCCACCTCGGCGACTGTCCATGGCGGGTATATCTCTTCGGCGAGGTGGACTCCACCAACACCATGCTCAAGAAGCTCTGCAGGGAGGGTACTCCCGCCGGAACCGTCCTCGTCGCCGACCGGCAGACCGGAGGCCGGGGCCGACTGGGCAGGAGCTTCCAATCCCCCGGCGGCGTGGGCGTATATCTGTCCGCTCTGCTCCGCCCGGACTGCACACCGCAGGAGCTGATGCACCTGACCTGCGCCACCGCCGTGGCCATGTGCGACGCTGTGGAAAACGCCTTCGGCTTCCGCCCGGGTATCAAATGGACCAACGATCTTGTGGTGAGCAAGCGCAAGCTGGGCGGCATTCTGACGGAGCTGGTGCTGGATCCGAAGACATGTCGGGTGGAAGGCGCCGTCATCGGTATTGGCATCAACTGCAATCAGCTGGAAGCAGACTTTGACGAAAGCATTCGCCCCATCGCCACCTCCGCCCGGATGGTCATGGGCCGGGAGGCCGACCGGAATCGTCTGATCGCCGAGATGGTCAAATCCCTCGAAGCCATGGATCAAACCCTGCTTTCCTTCCCTTCCCCCATGCTCGGGCAGTACCGAAAGGACTGCATCACACTGGGACAGCACGTCAGCATCCTCCGGGGCGATGAAGTTCGCCACGCCGATGCCATCGACATCGACGCAGAGGGCGGCCTGACCGTCCGATATGAAAACGGTGAGATCGGCACCGTCACCTCCGGCGAGGTCAGTATCCGGGGACTTTACGGCTATATTTGAGCAAAAAAAGTATTGCAATTGTCAAAGAGATTGGTTATAATGAAACAGTAAACATCAAACAAATGGAGGGTTCAAACATGAAACTTGCCGAAAACATCATGAAGATTGGTCTGGCCATCGCTGCCGTCGCCGGTATCGCATTTCTGGTCGTAAAGTATCTGGACGCCATCAAGGCATGGCTCGATAAGCTCTGCCCCGCCTGCGAGGTTGAGGAAGAGGCCGTCGAAGAGCCCGCCGAGGAGCTGATCGAAGAGCCCGCCGCCGAGGAAGCCGTCGCTGAGGAAGCTCCCGCCGAGGAGCCTGCAGCTGAGGAGGCCGCTCCCGCTGCCGAGGAAGTCGTCATCGAGGAAGGCACCCCCGTCGCCGAAGAGGCCGATTTCGAAGCTTAAGTTCAAAGCACATGACCGCCGTGGAGACCCACGGCGGTCTTTCCATTTTAAGGAATTCTTAAGGATGCGTTCACCAACCCCCGCCCATGCTGTGCTAAAATGTTGTCAGCAACAATGGGAGGCTTCTCCATGAAGACAAAGAAAAAATGGCTGTTCCTGCCGCTGATTGGGCTGCTCATTCTGGCAGTGCTGGCGGGGGCGCATATGGCCGGCCCCCGGCTGATCCCGACAAAATGGTTCGGCTTTGCATACGATCTGCCTGTTGAAGAAGCTCAGGCGCGCATGAAGCTGGTGGACACCGCCTGCGACTGGGCAGATATCCGGGAGGACGACGGCAGTCACCACTTTATCATCGATCTGTACAACACCATCACCCCCCTGCCTCAGGATTACCGGGTCACCTATGACGATGCCTGGTGTGCCGCCTTCGTCTCTGCCGCCGCTCTGGAAGCCGGAATGACGGACATCCTGCCGCCGGAATGCTCCTGCTCCCGGCAGATCAATCTGTTCCAAAACTTAGGCCGCTGGGAGGAGGATGACGGCTACCTGCCCCTCCCCGGCGACATCATCTACTATGATTGGGATCTGTCCCAAAGCATGGACTGCACCGGCTGGCCGGAGCACGTGGGTATCGTGGTGGGTACTTACGGCCCGTACATCCGTGTGGTAGAGGGCAACATGGACGATGGCTGTGCAGGCTTCCGTACCATCCGTCAAAACGACTGGTGCATCCGTGGCTACGGAGTACCCGATTACGCAGCAAAATGAGCATAAGGAAACCCGTCCGGGAAATCCCGGACGGGTTATTTTTTAGCTCAGAACAGCGGACTTGTGTACAGGCCCTCGTCGGTCATTTCCTTGAAGGCACTGCGTACACCGGGCATATCCTCGGCGAAGGTCATGCCGAACCAGCGGCTGGTGGTGGGCAGCACCCGGATCCGGGCAAGATTGCGGCTCAGGAAAGTGCCCATCTCCACGGGGATCAGGAATTCAGACTTGGGCTCGCCGATCTTTTCCCCGAGGAACTCGATGAACCGGGCCTCCAGCTTATCCAGCACATCGGGAGTAAAGGCCCACATATTCATGGACACGGGCACGTCGGGGCTCAGATCCCGGATCTCTCCGAAGACCTCGGCCCGGGCGCCGTCAGGAGTCTTCATAATGTTCTTTGTCTCCACGATATGGGTCAGCCAGCCGTCCTCGTTGCGGCACAGACCACGGGTCACGCCGCCGTGCTCACTGAGGGTATTGCCCAGACGGAAGCCCACGAGGCCGTATGTGCCCTCGGAGTTCTCCGGCAGGCTGTTCAAGAATTCGGCAGCTCTGCGGTAGGCATCCTTGCCGTAATAGTCATCGGCGTTGATGACGGCAAAGCCGTCACGGAGCATACCGCGGCAGGAGAGCAGCGCGTGGCCGGTGCCCCAAGGCTTGGCCCGGTCGGCAGGACAGACAAATCCGCCGGGCAGGTCGGTTTTCTCCTGATAGGCGCAGAGCACCTCCACGCCCTTCTTCTCGCAGACAGCGCGGACCCGCTTGCCCACGGTCTGATCAAACAGCTCCTGAATATCGTGACGGATAATGAAAATCACCCGATTAAAGCCCGCTTCGATGGCATCGCAAATGGAATAATCCATGATGACCTCACCGCTGGGGCCTACCGGCTGCAGCTGCTTGATGCCGCCGGCAAAGCGGGAACCCATGCCCGCCGCCAGAACCACCAGGGTTCGTTCTCGTTTCATCTCTCTGTACTCCTCCTTCCGTGCAGGTGCAGAAACCTACACTCTATTTATATCAGTATACACCTTGTGTACGAAAATTGCAAGTCAAACCCTGCTTTCCTCGTTGTTTTTGTTAATTATTGCCAGTTTCTCATCCCTGCGCAGCCGTTTCAGCTCATATTCCCGCTTCAGGGCGCTGCTCTTATCGGGATAGACTTCCTGATGCATCAGCGTCAGCGGCCCCCGGCCCCGGGTGTATTTGGCGCCTTTTCCCGTCTCATGGGCCCTGAGCCTGCGCCCTAAGTCATCGGTGATGCCGGTGTAGAGGGTACCGTCTGCACACTCGAGTATATAAACAGTCCATTCCTTTTCCATTGCTTCCTCACAAGAAACCGGGCCGGTTTCCCGGCCCGGTCAGATTTCAGCGTTTTTTCCTGACGGGTGCTCCCAGCATCCAATCCAGCCGCATAAACAGCACATCCCACAGGATCACCGTCACCGCCGTCATCAGCCACCCCTCACCCATGGCCGCCTCCGCGCCCATGACAAGGAGCAGCATCCAATAGCTGGCTGCGCCCATCGCCGTAAAGAACGTCAGCTTCGCCGCCGTTTTCACCGGACCCAGCTTTTCGAACCAAGGCTTTACCATGGGGTAATATCCCAAAAAGGCATACACCAGCGCCGCCTCCCGGTCGGGGGCCAGCAGCAGGCTCAGGATCATCACCGCGAGGTAATAGCACCATCCGACGGTCTTTCCGCATCGCTCCAAAACCGGACGGGTCAGGAAGATGCACAGAACCGGACAGGTGTAGGTGTTCAGGGGAATGATGCTGCCGAGGGCCATGATGACCACGGAAACCGCCGTCAGCATTCCCCCGAAGGCCATCTGCCGGGATTTCTGTCTCATTCGGTCTTGTTCTTCAGCAGGCCGTACTTGACATCCCAGAGCTTCTGGCTCAGGTCGACGTAGTAGGTCTGGGGATTCTCAAAGCGCTTGACCTCGTCCCAGAGCGTATCCACCTGCTGCATGCAGTAGGTGCGGATGTCCTCCAGCTTGGGCAGGTCGTAGACCAGCTGACCGTCCTTGAAGATGGGAACTTGCAGCTCCTTGGCGGTGTAGTTGTACACCGTGCGGCGCTTCCAGGTGTTCTCGGGATCGAAGATCTCGATATCCTGAGAGTCGTCCACCACCTCGTCGTGGACGCACATATAGTCGGCGATGGCCTTGCCGGTGTCGTTGCCGATGAACCGGTAGAGCTTCTTGTAGTGGGGGGTGGTGATCTTGCCCACGTTTTCGGAGATCTTGATCTTGGGGGTCACGGAGCCGTCGGCATTTTCCACGGCCACCAGCTTGTACACGCCGCCGAAGACGGGCTCGGACTTGGCGGTGATCAGCCGCTCGCCCACGCCGAACAGGTCGATCTTGGCACCCTGGAGCAGGACATCCC
>JAFWAZ010000169.1 GCA_017507425.1 Oscillospiraceae bacterium
CTGTACGACATCAAGTTCGAGTTCGGCTACGATGCCCAGGGCAATGTCATGCTGATCGACGAAGTCGCTTCCGGCAATATGCGCGTCTACAAGGACGGCCAGTACATCGATCCCATGACCCTGAACGGCCTGTTCTTCGCTTAATTTTGAACATTCGCATCGCTCGTTTATTGTTTTGTCATTGCGAGCCAGTGCGCACACTGGCGTGGCAATCTCCTTTGTTTTGGGGGATTGCCACGTCGCTTCGCTCCTCGCAATGACGCCAAATAAGGAGGATACACTATTATGGGTGGTTTCTTCGGGGCAATTTCCCGTAAAAACTGCAAATACGATGTTTTTTTCGGTACGGATTACCATTCCCACCTGGGCACCAAGCGGGGCGGTCTTGCCTTCTATGATGCCGAAAAGGGATTCCAGCGCCAGATCCACAACATCGAAAGCACCCCCTTCCGCACAAAGTTTGAAAACGATCTGTCCAAAATGAACGGCACTGCCGGTATTGGCTGCATCTCTGACACCGACCCCCAGCCGCTGCTGGTTCGCAGCCATCTGGGTATGTTCGCTGTAGCCAACGTGGGCATTATCAACAATGCCGAGAAGATCGTGGCAGAGACCTTTGCCGCTCCCGGCCATTACTTCATGGCCATGTCCTCCGGCAAGGTCAACGATTCCGAGCTGATCGCAGCCCTCATCAACCGCTGCGACAATCTGGTAGACGGCATCAAGTATGCCCAGACCCTGATTGAAGGCTCCAGCACCATTGTGCTGCTGACCGAGGACGGCATCATCGCCGCCCGTGACAAACTGGGCCGCCTACCCATTGTCATCGGCCAAAGCGAAAACGGCCACTGCGTCTCCATGGAGTCCTTCGCCTGCCAGAAGCTGGGCTACCAGCCCTGCTACAACTTAGGCCCCGGCGAGATCGTGAAGGTCACCGCCGACGGTTATCAGCAGCTGGCAGCTCCCGGTGAAAAGATGCGCATCTGCGCTTTCCTGTGGAGCTATTACGGCTACCCCAACTCCAATTACGAGGGCATGAATGTGGAAGTCATGCGCTGCCGCAACGGCGAGATCATGGCCCGGGCCGAGGAGGCCAACGGCACCATGCCGGACGTGGATTACATCGCCGGTGTGCCGGATTCCGGTCTTCCCCACGCTATCGGCTACGCCAACCACTCCCACAAGCCCTTCGCCCGTCCCTTCGTCAAGTACACCCCCACCTGGGCACGTTCCTTCACCCCCAGCAATCAGGAGATGCGCAACCTCATCGCCGAGATGAAGCAGATCCCGGTGCCGGAGCTGATCGAAGGCAAGAAGCTGCTGCTGGTGGACGACTCCATTGTTCGCGGCACCCAGCTGCGGGAGACCGTGGATTTCCTGTACCGCAGCGGTGCCAAGGAAGTCCATATGCGTTCCGCCTGCCCGCCTATCATGTACGGCTGCAAATATCTGAATTTCTCCCGGAGCAATTCCGAAATGGAACTTCTGACCCGCAGGACCATCCAGAATCTGGAAGGTGCCATCGGTCAGCAGCACATCGAAGAATATGCCGATGCCACCACCGAGCGGGGTCAGGCTATGCTGAAATCTATCTGTGACGAGATGGGCTTTGACTCCCTGGGCTACCAGACCCTGGACGGCCTGCTGGAAGCCATCGGTCTGGACCGGGACAAGGTCTGCACCTACTGCTGGACCGGCAAGGAGTGCGAAAGGCTCCCCTTGAGGGGTGCTGTCACGGTGCAAGCCGTGACTGAGGGGTGCCACCCCTCCGAGCCGCCTGTCGGCGGCCCACCTCCCCTCAAGGGGAGGCATCAAAGAAAATAACTTCTGAAAAGGAGCTACAGAATCATGGATCACAAAAATTCCTATTCCGCCAGCTACGCTGCTGCAGGTGTGGACATTACCGCCGGCTACCGGGCTGTGGAACTGATGAAGAAGCACGTGGCCCGCACCCGCAATGAGGGCTGCCTGGATGATGTGGGCGGCTTCGGCGGCTGCTTCGGTCTGCCTATCGCCGGTATGGAGGAGCCCGTTCTGGTTTCCGGTACCGACGGCTGCGGCACCAAGGTGAAGCTGGCCATTCTGATGGACAAGCACGACACCATCGGCATCGACGCTGTTGCCATGTGCGTCAACGACATCATCTGCGTTGGCGCAAAGCCCCTGTTCTTCCTGGACTACATCGCCTGCGGCAAGAACATTCCAGAAAAGATCGCTGAGATCGTCGGCGGCGTGGCTGAGGGCTGTGTCCAGTCCGGCGCTGCCCTGATCGGCGGTGAAACTGCCGAGCATCCCGGCATGATGCCTGTGGAAGACTACGACCTGGCAGGCTTCGCTGTGGGCATCGTGGACAAGAAGAAGATCCTGGACAACTCCAAGATGGCAGTCGGTGATGTGGTCATCGCCCTGCCCTCCACCGGTATCCACTCCAACGGCTTCTCCCTGTGCCGCAAGGTCTTCGATATCGACAACAACAATCCTGAGCTGTACGTTCCCCGGGACTCCCTGGGCGGCAAGACCATTGCCGAAGCTCTGCTGACTCCCACCAAGATCTACGTTAAGCCTGTTCTGGCTCTGTTGGAGAAGGTCAACGTCAAGGGTATTTCCCACATCACCGGCGGCGGCTTCTATGAGAACATTCCCCGTTCCATCCCCGACGGCCTGTGCGCCAAGATCGACAAGTCC
>JAFWAZ010000020.1 GCA_017507425.1 Oscillospiraceae bacterium
AATTTCTGTTCGGGTGTCCACACCTTCTTCTTTTGTCCCTTCCTCATATGCTTCACCTCCTCTTACCCTAATTTTAGCATAAAGAAAAAGGTAGACAACATGGCGTTTTTCCATGTGTCTACCTTTATCTTACAGCTTCACAGTGATGGGGGCGGTTTTTGTATTTTGCTCTGGCGCGGGAGCGCCCGAATCGCTTCTCCCGGGGAGAAGCTGTCATGTAAATCGCCCAAAGCGATTTACATGACTGAAGAGGAATGCGGGCGGCAATCCTTATTTGAAGAAGATCCAAAGACTTCCGCCAGTTTTCGTTTCACATTCAACATTTCAGTAAGTCTATGGATATTACTGTCTTTCAGATTTCTGCCCGCATTCCTCTTCCGACCCCCTTCGGGGGCCACCTTCCCCCCGGGGGAAGGGATTGGCTTCGCAGCAATTTCAGGAAGTGCGTAATTACTTCGCAAAAGCCTTATTCTTCTCGTAGGTCGCGATGACCGCGTCCGTGACGGCGCCGCGGAAGCCCCGCTGCTCCAGCGTGCGGACGCCCTGAATGGTGGTGCCGCCGGGGGAGCAGACCGCGTCCTTCATCTGACCCGGGTGGTCGCCCGACTGGAGCATCAGCTCTGCGGTGCCCTGCACCACCCGGGCGGCGTACTCGAGGGCGGTCTTCCGGGGCAGGCCGCAGGCCACGCCGCCGTCGGCCAGAGCTTCCATGAACATGGACACAAAGGCCGGACCGGAGCCGGCCAGAGCGCTGCCCGCGTCGATGAGCCGCTCAGGCAGATGATCCACGTATCCCGCTGCCCCGAGGACGGAGAGAAACTGCTCCACATCCTCTTTTTTGCAGCGGTCGTTGTAATCGTACTCGATGACGCCCCGGCCGATCCGGGCGGGGGTATTGGGCATGATGCGGATGACGGGATAGCCGCCCCCCACCAGATTGGCGATGGACTGCATGGTCATGCCCGCCGCCATGGTCACAAGGACGCAGTCGGTGCGCACCTCCAGAATGGGCCGCAGGGCCCCGAGGACTGCCCCCATGAACTGGGGCTTCACCCCCAGAACCACGAATTTGCAGTTTTTTGCGATCTCTTCGTTGGTGGATGCGGTCATGCCGTGGGCCTTGGCGAATGCCGCCGCCCGTTCGGGATGGCCGGCGCTGACCAGAATATCACCGGGGTCGTGGGCCTGTGCCACCGCAGACGCAATGGCGCCGCCCATGTTGCCGATGCCGATGAAGCCGAATGTTGCCATAATGATTCCCCCGTTTCCTTTTTCTTAATGATAGCAGGAAACGGGGGAAAATGCAACCGGATATCCCGTTGTAGGGGTCGGCGTCCTCGACGACCCGTCCGCCGTAAGGCGGCAGTTCGGTACGGCGGGACGTCGAGGACGCCGTCCCCTACGGGATAGATTGTTACTTCGGTATTGTGATGGTCAGCACGATCTTGTCCTCGGTGTCCCGCCGTTCGGATACGGCGGGGATTCCGGCGCTTTGGATCCTTGTGAGAGATTGGGTCAGATTGTTCAGAAATCCCCCGAGATTGACCCGGGTGGGCGGTTTTTTCTCCCCGTCGGCCAGAAGATTGTCGATGTACTGCTCCGCGCGGCTGACGCTCATGCCGAGAGCCGCGATGGTGGCGATGGCCCGCAGCTTCTCCGGCTCCGTGGGCAGCCGCAGCAGGGCCCGGGCGTGGCGCTCCGTCAGGTTCGCGTTTTTGATGGCGGCGAGGACCTCGCTGCTGTGGCGCAGGAGGCGCAGCTTGTTGGCGATGGCCGACTGGCTCTTGCCCAGCATCCGGGCGGCCTGCTCCTGACTGAGCTTCTGGCTGCGGATCAGCCGGGAGATGCCCATGGCCTCCTCCAGAAAGTCCAGATCCTGCCGCTGGAGGTTCTCCACCAGCGCCGCAAGGCCGGACTCGGCGTCGTCCATGGTCATGACGATGCAGGGCACCTCTCCCAGCCCCGCGTTCCGGGCGGCCCGGAGCCGCCGCTCCCCGGCGATCAGCTCATAGCTCCCCTCCACCCGCCGCACCGACAGGGGCTGGATCACCCCGTGCCGGCGGATGGACTCGGTGAGCTCCGCCAGAGCTTCCTCGTCAAAGCGCTTCCGGGGCTGGGCCGGATTGGGCCGGATGGAGCGGGCGGGGAGAAACACCACCCGCCCCGTCTCCATGTAGGTTTTCAGTTTGGTGCACTGCACGCACATTCCCCCTCGTACAAGATGTGCCGCCATTGTAGCACCCATGTCCCGGGAAATCCCGCGAATGATCGGATTAGCCCTGAAAATGTAGGGGTCGGCGTCCTCGACGACCCGTCCGCCGCAAGGCGGCAGTTCGATACGGCGGGACGTCGAGGACGCCGTCCCCTACGAATGTGTGATGTCCTCTTTCCTCCACAGCGTTATTGTGCTATAATGACAAAAACAGCCGAGGAGGATGATCCTATGAAAGAATCCCGCATCCGTATGGCCATCAACGACCTGACCAAAAAGAAAGCGCCGCCCCGGACGGCGGCCCTCACCACCCCCTGGTCGCAGCAGCCGGACGTTCCTTGGAACGAATATCCCCGTCCCCAGCTCAGGCGCGACAGCTTTTTTTGTCTGAACGGTCCTTGGCGCTTTGCCGTCAACGGCACGGAGCTGGGGGACATTCTGGTGCCATATCCCCCGGAGTCTCCCCTCTCCGGCGCCGCTGCCCCCGAGAAAGGGGATCAGCTGACCTATGAGCGGGATTTTGTCCTGCCCGAGGGCTTTGTGAAGGATCGGGTCCTCCTCCACTTCGGCGCGGTGGATCAGGAGTGCACGGTGTATCTCAATGATATGGAGCTGGGCAGCCACGTGGGCGGCTATCTGCCCTTTTCCTTTGACGTGACGGAGCATCTGAGGGAAACCAACACCCTCCGGGTCATCGTCTTCGACCCGCTGGACACCGACCTGCCCTACGGCAAGCAGCGCGTGGAGCGGGGCGGCATGTGGTATACCCCCGTCTCCGGCATCTGGCAGACGGTGTGGATGGAGTCCGTGCCCCGAAATTACATCCGCGGCATCCGCATCGACGCCGACCTCGACAGCGCCGTGCTGACCGTGGACGGCGAGGGCCCCTTTGAAGTCGAGTGCGACGGCAAGCGCTACCGCCCCAAGACGAACCGCTTCCGCATCCGGCCCGAGAATCCCAAACTCTGGAGCCCCGAATCTCCACAGCTGTATCGAGTAATTGTGCGAAATTGCGACGACGCTGTGGAAACTTACTTCGCACTGCGCCGAATCGAGTCAAAGCGGGTGAACGGCATCCCCCGGCTGTGCCTGAACGGCAGGCCTTATTTCTTCCACGGCATGCTGGATCAGGGCTACTGGCCCGACGGTCTGTTCCTCCCCGGCGCCCCCGAGGGCTATACGTGGGATGTGGAGACCATGAAGCGTCTAGGCTTCAACACCATCCGCAAGCACATCAAGATCGAGCCGGAGCGCTTCTACTACGACTGCGACCGCCTTGGCATGATCGTTTTTCAGGATCTGGTGAACAGCGGCGAGTACCACTACCTCCGGGACACCGCCATCCCCACCGTCGGCGGCAAGCTGACCACCTACCACGAGGCTCCCAGTGAGCGGCGGCGGAATTTCTTCCTGACCCACGGCGAGGAAACCCTGCGCCATTTGCACAACCACCCCTGCGTTCTTTTGTACACCCTGTTCAATGAGGGCTGGGGCCAGCACGACACCCAGAACCTCTACCGCCACTTCAGGGCGCTGGAGCCGGGGCGCATCTGGAACGCCGCCTCGGGCTGGTTCAAAAATTCCGACTCCGATGTCCAGAGCGAGCATATCTATTTCGGCTCCCTGACCATGCGCCCGGGCGGCCGCAGGCCCCTGCTGCTGACGGAGTTCGGCGGCTATTCCTGGCCCATCGAGGGACACCGCTTCAACCTCGATGAGGAATACGGCTACCAGAAATTCCGCTCCGCGGAGGAATTCCAGACCGCCCTGACCGCGCTTTACCGCAAGGATATCCTGCCCCAGATCAAGGCGGGCCTCTGCGGCACGATCCTGACCCAGCTTTCCGACGTGGAGGACGAAACCAACGGCCTCGTCACCTATGACCGCAAGCACATCAAGGCAGACCCCGAACGGATGCAGCAAATTGCCGCAGAGCTGATGGGGGAAATCGTCCGATAATGCGCATTCTTAAGGGATATACCCGTAGGGAACGGCCTACGTGCCGTTCCGCAGTATCAGGTTTCCTGACAGGTTTGGCAAATACGGACATTGCGGATTTTGCCCCTGCGGACCAAAATCCACGGGACGGCACATAGGCCGTCCCCTACAAAACACCGCTTTTACATGCAAAAATGCCGCCCGAACGGGCGGCATTTCGTTTTACTTTGCGTATTCCACAGCCTTGGTCTCGCGGATGACGTTGACCTTGATCTGGCCGGGGTATTCGAGCTCCTGCTCGATCTTCTTGGCGATGTCCCGGGCGAGGAGGATCATGTTGTCCTCGGTGACCACCTCGGGCTTGACCATGATGCGGATCTCGCGGCCGGCCTGAATGGCGTAGGCCTTGTCGACGCCGGGCCAGGAGCCGGTCAGCTCCTCCAGCTTCTGCAGACGGCGGATGTAGTGCTCCACGTTCTCGCGGCGGGCGCCGGGACGGGCGGCGGAGATGGCA
>JAFWAZ010000170.1 GCA_017507425.1 Oscillospiraceae bacterium
CCATCACCGCCGAGAACGGCGAAAAGGGTCTGCGCATGACCATTTCCATGCCCATGCTGGACCGGAACCTTACGAAATCGTAAGGCAAAAGAAAGATACACGCAAGATTCGTCTGTTACGATAGACCCATAAGGAGGTAAACATTATGGAAATCTTGAAAGCAACCAACCTCAGTAAAATCTATCAGACCGGCGAATCTGCCGTCTATGCCCTGAACGATGTGTCTCTGACCCTCGATGAGGGCAGCTTCGTGGCCATCACCGGCCCCAGCGGAAGCGGCAAATCCACGCTCCTGCATCTGCTCAGCGGTCTGGACAAGCCCACCCACGGCACCGTCCTCTACCGGGACAAGGACCTGTACAAGTACAACGACAACCAGCTCTCGGTCCTCCGCCGCCGTCGCTTCGGCTTCGTGTTCCAGAGCTACAATCTGGTGAAGGAGCTGACGGGCTGGGAAAATATGCTCCTGCCCATCATGCTCGACTCCAAAAAGCCCGACGAAGCCTACCTGAATCGTCTGGTGGAGATGCTGGGCATCGGTGACCGGCTGTCCCATCTGCCCGGTGCCATGTCCGGCGGCCAGCAGCAGCGATTCTCTATCGCAAGAGCTCTCGCTAACAAGCCCGCCATTCTCTTTGCCGACGAGCCCACGGGTAATCTGGACGGCAAGGCGGGCCGGGAGGTGCTGACCCTCCTGCGGACCGTCAGCCGGGAGCTGGGCATCACATTGGTGCTGGTTACCCACGACATGACCGTGGCCGAGCAGGCCGACCGCATCATCCGGCTCCGGGACGGACAGATCGAGCATGACAGCGGGGTGGCATGATGAAAATGCTGACCTATTCGGGCATGGCCTCCGCCCGGCTCAAGGCCAACAAGCGGGGCTATCTTAGTCTGGCCATCGGCGTATTTCTGTCCATATTCCTGATCACGACCTTCGTCTTCGGTATCTATGGGATCGTCAACGCCCAGCTCCATAACCGGCAGGAAAAGGTCGGAATCGTGGATATGGTGGTGCTGGACAACGAGCTTTTGAACGACGAGAAGCTCATGGAATTGGGTGCCTTCGATCAATTGGGTCACGCCTATGTGACCGGCTCCGTGGAGGGAAGCAGTCTGCACCTGGGCTATTACGATGCCATCGGTGCAGAGCTGCTCGTCCTCTCCCCCACCGCCGGACGGCTCCCGGAGAACCCCGGCGAGATTGCTCTGGAACCCTCTGCATTGGAGGTTCTGGAGCTGGAGAAAGCCATCGGGGACACGGTGGAGCTTTCCGTCATCCCCGTGGACGGTGTGGCAGAAGCTCGCACCTTCACCATCGTGGGCTTCCTGCCGGAAAAATCGGAGCATTTGAGCGTGGTGGACAAGGTTGGTCTGAAACAGTTTCCCGCTCTCGTCACCAGCTCTGACGAGCCTGCCTTCACCACGGGCCGTGTGGGTGTCCACCGGGTCATGGCTCTGAAGCCCACGGTCTCTCTTGCTGATGCCTGTGCCCGGTTCTGGGACCGGTATCTGCGCCCGGAGCTGGTGACTTCCATGTACGGCCTGACCGTCACCGGCAAGCAGGTCCAGGTATACAGCACCTCGGATATGCTGTGGTCAGACCGGGAGCTGGTAGACCTGATTACCATGGCGGCGCTCCTCGCCGCCGCACTGATTTTGAGCTGCGGCGTGGGCATCTCCGGCGCTATGGAGGGCGTTCTCTCCAAACGCCGGGAGGAGATCGGCGTTCTGCGGGCGTTGGGTGCCACCCGGCGGCAGATCCGCAGAATGTTCGGCCGAGAGAATCTGATCCTGGCCCTGCTGGTCTCCCCTGTCGCTCTGATCGCCGGATGCGTTGCCGTTTGGGTGCTTTCCATGATGATGCCGAAGTTGGTCCGCTTCGGTCTGAGGCTCTGGCTGATCCTGCCCATCATCGTGTTCTCCGTGGTGACGATCCTGCTTTCGGGCTATCTGCCCCTGGTCCGTGCCTCGAAGCTGATGCCCATGAGCGTCATCCGGGACACCCAGATGCTCCGCAGGAGCAAGAAGGTCAAATCCAAAACCATCTTTTCTGCGCCCCGGCTCATTGCCACCCGGCAAGTGAAGCTCAATCCCACCCGTCAGCTCGGCACAAGCCTGCTGATTGGTCTGATGCTCCTGTGCTGCAGTCTGCTGTGCAGTCTGGTGGGCAGCTTTCAGGACTATTCCACCGACATATTCCCTGCCTTCACCGTCCGGGACGACGGTGCTTCCAGCGGACACCCCGTCCCCACATATCTGTCGGAGCCGATGACGCCCCAGAGCGTCCGGCAGATCAAGGGACTGGACCATGTGCGGTCCATCATTGTGGAGCGGGAGCTTCCCGTGTATGTGGACCTGGACCATGTGCCCGGCTATGCCAAGCTCAACTCCATCTACGAACAGTTCTGGATGCTCTCCGACGATGCTTTTGCCGAGGCCATGGCCGCCATTGGGGAGGATAACTGGTGGTATCTGGACAGGCGGGAGGCAAGCCGGGCAGAATATCAGGACTTTGCAGAAACCTATGGCTTCCGGGGCGAAGCCTACCGGACTGCCATTCTCACCATCGACCCCACCCGGACCAATCTGGATGAAATGGGGAAATTCTTAAGCGAGGGCACCATCGATGCCGCGGCCCTGAATTCCGGTGAGACCGTCCTGATCTACGCCCCGGATATTTGGGTCAAACAGCACGACCACGGCAGCTATACCTTCCATACCTCTGAGCAGTCTTTGAACGAGGACCCTTATGACGGCTATGTATCCATCACCGCAAAGAACGAAAGCTTCTTTGCGGATCAGACTCTGTCCGTCAAGCAGCTTTTCCGCACGGAGGATCTGGGTCCCGTTACCCAGATCGACAAATCCCTTCAGGTGGGCGGAATCCTTAAGGAGCTTCCCCAGGCACTGCAAGGGTGCTGGAGTACCACCGCCATCATCACCACCGAGCAGGGTCTGGAGGCCATGGGCCTTCGGATGGATGACCTGCACCGGATTTCCGTTTACACCGACGACCTGACCCGGGCCGAGGAGGAGAAACTGGAGCGGCAGCTCTCCGCCATCTCCCGCCGGAGCGAGGGCTACGCCGTTGACAACGATGCTGCGGAATTCCGAAAGCGG
>JAFWAZ010000171.1 GCA_017507425.1 Oscillospiraceae bacterium
CCCATGCACGCTCGAGGAAGCCCTCGCGGCCCAACATGTCCTTGGTCAGACCTTCCTTGGCCATGGCCTCGACGACCTTGGCCTCGGTGGCGATGGAAGCGTGGTCGGTGCCGGGGAGCCACAGAGTGGCATAGCCCTGCATCCGCTTGGCGCGGATCAGGATGTCCTGCATGGTGTTGTCCACGGCGTGGCCCATGTGGAGCTGGCCGGTGACGTTGGGGGGCGGCATGACGATGGTGTAGGGCTTCTTGTTCTCGTCCCGCTCGGCGTGGAAGTAACCGTTGTCCTCCCACATCTTGTAGATGGAAGACTCGACCTCACTGGGGTCGTAGATCTTCGGCAGTTCTCTTGCCATTTTCATTTTCTCCTTCTTGTTTGAGTTTTGTTCTTCAGGACGGAAACAAAAACGCCCTGAGTCAGAATTGACTCAGGGCGAAAATCTCCGCGGTACCACCTGAATTCCCTCTCGGGCACTCAAACGCTGTAACGGGCTTACCCGCGCTCCCCTACTGATCGGTTCAGGGAACGAGCTCCGGGGCGACCATCCGCTCGCAGTTCTTACGCATTTTCACCGGCCATGCGCTCTCTGGAAGAACTTTTCGGGGCGGAACCTCCCCTTCTACGCAATTATGCAGAAATTTTATCACATGGAAACTTCTCTGTCAAGGGCGATTTTCAGTGGAATCAGGCAAAATGCAACGGCAATTCCCGCCGCAAACATGGCGGCATCATAAGAGCCCAGAAAATCGAACGCCATACCGAACAGGGGCGTTGCGATCAGGGCGCCCAGATTGCTCACTGCGGAGAGGATGCCCCAGATAGCCGCATATTCCCGGCTTCCGAAAAGGTCACGGGTCACAATGGGCATCAGCGTTGTAACGCTGCCCATGCCAACTGCCAGCATCCCGAGAGCGATCCACACCAAGCCCCCGAGGGGCAGCAGGAAAAAGCTGCATGCATAGAGCAAAACCACAATCATACCGCCGCGAAGGGGGCCCAGACGGCCGTACAGGAGCCCCTGTGCGATTTTTCCAATCGCCAGCACGCCGGTGAAAAAGGACATCTTCCGGGCCGCTTCTGCCCCCAGAACCGAGGGAAGCTGCTGCTGGATACCGCTGGCGGCGGAGAGCAGAAAAACCGTAACGGCCAGCAGCCACAGCCGGGGATCTCGAATTGCCTCAGCGTGGGTCATACCGCTCCCCTGCTCCGTTTTTTGCGGTGCAGCCGCCTGTTCATTCAGCAGCAAAAACGCGGAGATCCCGAGGATCAGCCAGCAAATCGCTGTGATCCGATAGCCGATCCGCCAGCCGTATCCACTGATCAGTCCCGGAAGCACCGCGCTGATCAACACGCCGCCTGCGCCGGAGCCGGCCATGACAAGCCCTGTCAGTCGGGATGCGGCCGCTCCGGAATAACTTTGCTGCACGATGACGGATGCACAGAGGGTCACACAAGCGGTGCCGAATAATCCCGTGAAGGCCGCCGCCAGATAGAACATCCACAGCGCATCGGATACGGAAAATCCGACAAGACCCAGTGAAACCCATACTGCGCTGACTGCGATCACCGGACGTGCACCCAGCTTCTGAACAAGCTGTCCCAGAAACGGCGTCGCCAGCGTTCCTGCGGCTGTAAGCAGGCTATAATAGACCGTAAAGCTTCCGCGCCCGAAGCCCAGCTCCTCGCAGACGGGGCCAACGAAGAAGCTCAGCGCCGTGGTGGTCAGAGACATGGATCCCATCAGCAGGAATGCCGCAGCGGCGGGCCGAAGATTCTTTATGCCTGCCATACGATCTTGCCGTCGATGACTGTACATAGGGCAGCTGCGCCCACATTCATGAGGGGATCCTCCGACCAGATGACCACGTCGCCGTCTTTGCCCGGCTCCAGTGAACCCACCCGGTCGGCGATGCCGATGGACTCGGCGGGATTGATGGTAATTGCTTTCCAGCCCTCTTCCATGGGCAGACCTGCCCTGACGGCGCAGCCTGCGCACATGGCCAGATACTGCTGTGGGATCACCGGAGAGTCTGTGATGATGCTGACCTTCACGCCGGCCTGATGGAGGGCACCGGGAGCGGCAAAGGACTTGGAGCTGAGCTCGATCTTGCTCTTGGAACCGAAGCTGGGGCCCACGAAGGCGGGATATCCCTCCTTGGCAAGGTCGTCGGCGATGACTGCGCCGTCGGTGCAGTGATCCAGCGTCAGTTTCAGGCCGAATTCTCTGGCGATGCGGATGGAGGTAAAGATGTCGTCGGAGCGGTGGGCGTGTGCCTTCAGGGGGAGCTCGCCCCGCATGACGGGGAGCAGCGCTTCGAGCTTCATGTCGAATTTGGGCTCCTTGCCCGCGTCCTTTTCTTCCATGTAGTTTTTGGCTTTGTAGAGTGTTTCGCGCAGGAGCGCCGCAGTGCCCATGCGGGTCATGGGGGCCTTCTTGCCCTGATGGCCGTAAAAGCGCTTGGGATTCTCACCGAAGGCACACTTCATGGCGATGGGGTCTTTCACGATCATGTCGTCCACCCGCTTGCCGTATGTCTTGATGGCGGCGAAGGTTCCGCCAAGCACATTGGCGCTGCCGGGGCCGGTACAGCAGGTGGTGACGCCGCCCTTTCGCGCCAGTTCGAAGCTCTCGTCCATGGGCCAGATGGAGTCGATGGCACGCATCTGGGGTGTGACGGGATCGATGCCCTCGTTGTAGTCCATGCCCTCCCAGCCCACGGCCTCATTGTGCAGGCCAATATGACAATGGGCCTCCACCAGTCCGGGGGTCACAAGACGCCCCTCGGCGTCGAGGACGATGCAGTTTTCGGGAATATCCACCTCACCCACGGCGATGATCTTGCCATCGTCGCCGATGAGGATGGCACCGTTATCGAATTCAGACCCTGCCATGGTCTTAATGTGTCCGTTTTGGATCAGAAGCATTGGGATTCCTCCTTTTTATGTCTGCTGGCAGTATATCATAAATTTCTTGCTGGAGCAACGCTCATGTGCTATATTATCAGCAAAGGGGGATTGACCATGAATCTCATCAAGGATATCCGCTGAAAAATACCGTGTAAAAAAATCGCACCTCGGTGGAGGTGCGATTTCGTTTATTCGTCACAGCCCAGCTTCTCTTTCACCAGACAGATGGGACGCTGCTTGCTCTGTTCGAAGGTACGGCCCACGTATTCGCCGATGATGCCGATGCAAATCAGCTGCAGGGCGCCCAGCGCAAGGATCAGCACGATGATGGTGGCGTAGCCGGGAATGTCGATGCCGAAGGCCAGCTTCTCAAAGACCACCCACAGCAGGTACAGAAATGCAGCCAGCGCACTGAAGCCGCCAAGGTAGGTCGCCAGCCGCAGGGGCGCGGTGGAGAAGCCGATGATGCCGTCAATGGCGTAGTTGAAAAGCTTGCGGAAAGACCACTTGGTGGTGCCTGCCACCCGCTCTGCTGCGGTGTAGGGAATGAATTCGGTTTCATAGCCAACCCATGCGAACAGGCCCTTGCTGAAGCGGTGATATTCCGCCATGTTCAGCAGATCCTCAGCCACGCACCGGCGGAAGGTGCGGAAGTCACTGGCATCGGGCTGGAGCTTGACCGTGGAGAGCTTGTTGATGAGGGAGTAGAAGCTCTTCTTGAAGAAGGACAGTACCTTGCCCTCGCCCCGCCGATCCTGATAGGCGGCGACCACGTCGATCTCAGGCTTGCTCTCGAGGATTTGAACCATATTGCGGACGATGGCAGGCCGCTGCTGCAGATCGGCGTCGATCAGGGACACGTATTCACCGACAGCCTCCCGCATACCGGCGTAGATGGCGGCCTCCTTGCCGAAATTCCGGGAAAAGGACAGAACCTTTGTAGGGCATTTCTTGGCGGCGTAAAGCTTCTTCAGCTGGAAGAGGGTGGTATCACGGCTTCCGTCGTTGACGAAGATGACCTCGTAATCGTACCCGCAGCCGTCGAAGTCCGCGATCACTGCATCGAGGAACAGGTTCACGCTCTCGGCTTCATTGTAGCAGGGCACCACAAGGGAAAGTTTCATAGTTTTCAGCTCACTTTATCGTAAAGTCTATTTATTATACGCGCAAATATCCAATTCGTCAAGGCAAGTGCAGAGCTTTTCTCTGTTCTCCGCCGTCAGTCCGTCCAGAGGCATCCGGCAGGGCCCGCAGTCGTAGCCGATCATGGCCATGGCAGCCTTCACGGGGATGGGATTGACCTCGCAAAAGAGCAGATCCATCAGCGGCAGGAGCCGGCTCTGGAGAGCAGCCGCCAGAGGATAATTCCCCATCAGCGCTGAGCGCACCATGGCATTCATGGCCTCTGGAACAACATTGGATGCGACGCTGATGACACCGCTGCCTCCCAGAGCCATCATGGCCACCGTCTGGTCATCGTTACCGGACCAAACGGGCATGAATTCCAGCATCCGGGTGGCCTTGCTCAGCTCCCCGGATGCTTCTTTGATTCCTGCGAGATTCGGCAGCTTGGCAAGCTCCCGGCAGGTGGCAACATCGATGCCCATGCCCGTCCGGGAGGGAACATTATAGGCGATAACCGGGATTTGGGCCGCTTCGCAGACGGCACGGTAATGCTTCACCAGTCCGGATTGGGTGGTTTTGTTATAGTACGGCGTCACCACCAGCAAACCGTCCACCCCGATCTGAGCAGCCCGTCGGCTCAGATCGACAGCAGATGCGGTGCAGTTGCTTCCGGTTCCGGCGATGATCCTGCATCGGCCCGCGGCGGTTTTTACGCCGACCCGGAAGATCTCAAGCTTTTCCTCCACCGTCAGCGTGGGAGACTCTCCGGTGGTCCCGGCCAGAACGACAGCATCCGCGCCGGCATCGATCTGCCGCTGAATCAGCACCTCCAGCATGGGATAATTGACGGATTCCTCCAGAAACGGCGTCACGAGAGCGGTACACAGACCCGTAAACATCGGTTTTGTCATAGAATACACCTCCGTGCCATTCTATGACAGGGTTCATTCTCCCGGTGACGCGACGGCGTCAGTCTGCTTCTGTCATCAGTTCGACAATGCCGTAGGCCTCACCGTCCCGGATAATCGCGGCATGAACGGTCCCGCTTTCGTCATACAGCTCCCAGCGGTCAGCATCCACTTGTCTGACGCTCAAGAGGATCATGGTATTGGACTCACGGAAATAACGGAAAATGAAAGGATACTCCCCTGTGAATCCCTGAAGTGTACTCCATGCATATCGATGCTGATCGCCGTTGACAGGGAGGGGCGTCGGTGTGTAGGAGATGGCGGGCGTTCCGGCATGGTAGCGAACCAGTCCGGTCAGAGCCCAATCACTGGCGTGAGCGCTCATCACATGGTCATGGTACAGAAAATTCTGTTCGTCCGTATAGATCTGATCCAGATCCAGGATGCCGACCCGTCCGGAGAGGCCGTACGCCTCGTCCGCTTCCAGAATAGCCTCTGCGATCTGTTGGTTTTCCCGGGTGACATCCCGGTAGTCCGACAGTTCACTGACGGAGCAGATCAGAAATACCACGGTCATCAGTGCCGCTGCCAGAGCGGTCCGGTTCTTCAGCACAAGCCGGAGCAAATAATCTCCGAGCAGCGCCAGTCCCAGAAAGGAGGGCAAAACGCTCCGAAGGCAGACCCACGGATTCGCAATGACAAAGAAAGGCGTGATAGGTGCCAGAATCGCAAGCGCACCGAACAGGGCTGCCAGATGAGAAGCGCCCTCAGGACGCTTGTCGCCGCTCCTGCGAAGCGCCAGAAGGGTCAGTACACCGGCCGCAGGGATCAGAATTGCAAGCCACACCCCCTCGGTAAACATGATCTGAAGACCCCTTGCAAAGCCGTTGGTCAGGATCTCAGAGCCCACACGGAAGAAACAGTCCCTCAGCTGTGGGATCAGCCGGGGCAGATGGGAGGTCTGCCACGCGGGGTCCCACGGAAGCACCAGCTGCATCCGGGAAGCCAGCTGACCGTCGGCCAGACCGGCAAAATACCCCGTGATCGCAGCATAAGCGGCAACCGGTACAAAGACCGTCAAGCCCCACAGGCTGTGTCGGTTTCCTTTCAGCAGATAGATCCCGCTGAGCATCAGGCTCAGTGCCAGAGAGAGCACAAGCATCTGCTCGTAAAAGCAGAAGGACAGCAGCGAACAGAGCATAAACGGAACAAGCAGCCAGTACCGCTTCCTGCGGAAGAAGGTATCCAGACAGAGCAGCGCCACTGCTGTGAACAGCATGGGGGGAATGATCCGCGTTCCGGCCGCCTGCCAGTAGCTGCCCTCAAAACCGAGGGGAAGCAGGGCAAAAATCACAAGGAAACTGTATCCCGTTCCGAAAAGGCGTCGGAACAGGGTCAGGAAAAGCACTCCCGCCCCGGCATACATTGCACACAGCAGCACCGTATTGAAATACAGCGGCAAGCGACCCCAGAAAATCAGATCCAAAAGTCCCACCAGCGGACGTGAGGTGAACAGTCCGTTGTCGATACAAAGCTGTACCGCATCGGTTCCTTCCGCAAGCTCACGATAATGGATATAGTCATCCAGCTGCAGCCAGTAGGTACAGCCAAACCAGCTGTACTGCAGGACGAGCAGCCCAAAGATTCCGAAAAAGCAGAGGATATTCTCCCTGTATTTCTCGTAAAAACTCTTCATTGGAGCATCTCCTCCGCACTTTTCAGCGTAGTTTCGGTGATGACGGCACCGCCGATGATCCGCGCCAGCTCTGCCTTGCGGCCCTCCAGATCCAGTGGCGTCACGGTGGTGTAGGTCCGGCCGTCCCGCTCGGATTTGGCGATGAGCAGATGGGTATTGGCCAGTGCCGCGATCTGGGGCAGATGGGTGACGCAGAGCACCTGTTTGGTTCGTGCCACGCTGCGCAGCTTCTGGGCCACTTTCTGGGCGGCCCGGCCGGAGACGCCGGTGTCCACCTCGTCGAAGATCAGAGTGTTGACGCTGTCCTTTTCGGCGAGGACATTCTTCATTGCAAGCATGATCCGGGCCAGCTCGCCGCCGGAGGCCACCTTGCTCATGGGCTTCAGGGCCTCGCCGGCGTTGGCGGACATGTAAAAGGCCACGGCGTCAGCACCGGTGGGACTAAGCTCGATCTCGGTGAAGACGCACTCGAACTGCACTTTGGGCATATCCAGCTGGCGCAGCTCATCGAGGATCCGGACGGAGAGCATCGCAGCTGTCTCCTTCCGGGATGCACGCAGGGCTTCCGCCTTTTCGACTGCCTCTTTTTCGGCCTTGCGGAGCTTCTTTTTCAGCCGCTCCATGTAATCGTCGGCAAATTCGATGCGGTCAAGCTCCTCCTTGGCATTTGCCAGATATTCGAGGATATCCGCGCAGGTGGCGCCGTATTTCCGGCGGAGCCGGTGGATGGTATCCAGCCGTGTCTCAATCTGCTCCAGCTCCTCGGCGGAATAGGCAAAGGCGTCCCGGGAATCCCGCAGATCCTCGGCGGCATCCTGCACCTGATACATCAGATCCTTCACCCGCTCATGAAGCTCTGCGAGGGAATCGTCGTACCGGGCAATGCGGCCCAGCGCCCGCTCGGCCTGTGCCATCAGGCTGGCGGCGCCGTCTGTGTCGTCGGAGCCGTAGAGACACTCCACGCCCTCATTGATGGCATCAGAAAGCTTCTCCGCATTCTGCAGCACCTTGCGCCGGGCTTCCAGTGCTTCATCCTCACCGGGCTCCAGATTCGCCCTGCTGATCTCGTCGATCTGAAAGCGCAGGGATTCCATCCGGCGGAGCTTTTCGCCCTCGTCCATGCTCAGCTTGGCGATCTCCCGCCGGAGCTGGGAAACCACCTGATAGATTTCCTGATACTCCCGATACAGCTCCTGATTGTCGGCAAAAGCATCCAGAAAGTTCAAATGATTCTCCTCGTCAAAAAGGGCCGCGCTGTCGTGCTGGCCGTGGATGTTGATGAGCTGAACGCCCAGCTTATGCAGGATCGAAACGGAAACCAGACTGCCGTTGACCCGGCAGACGTTTTTGCCGTCCAGATAAATTTCACGCTGAATGACTGTCTCAGGGTCATATTCGACGCCCTGCTCCTCAAACCAGCCAAGCTCCGGCACATCCCGGAAGACAGCCCGTACGGAGGCCTTGCTGGTGCCGGTGCGGATCATATCCCGGTAGGCCCGCTGGCCCAGAATGGCAGAGATGGCATCGATGACGATGGATTTGCCCGCGCCGGTCTCACCGGTCAGAACATTGAAGCCCTGATCGAAGGAAATATCCGCGCATTCGATAACGGCGATATTCTCAATGTGCAAAAGACTCAGCATGGGAAATTCCTCAATTCAAAAGATTCTTGATCTCGCCGCAGAAAGCCGCTGCGGCGTTGTTGTCGCGCATGACGACGAAAACGGTGTCGTCACCCGCCAGCGTGCCCAGCACCACGCCCATATTCATGGCGTCGATGGCAGAGGCCGCCGCACTGGCAAGGCCCGGCATGGTCTTGATGACCACCATATTCTGGGCATAGTCAAAGCCGGTGACACACTCCCGGAAGATGGTGTTGAGCCGCGCGGAGAAGGTGTGGCTGCCATCCTTGCCGGAGGTGGTATAGCGGTAGGTGCCGAAGGAAGTCAACTCCTTGACAATGCGCATCTCCTTGATGTCCCGGGAAATGGTGGCCTGCGTGGAGTAGTATCCGGCCTCCTGCAGGGCCTGCAGAAGCTGCTCCTGCGTTTCAATATCTCTGGTGGAGATGATCTCCATGATTTTTGCCTGTCTCTGGGTCTTCATATCAGCACCTCCCTCACTCATAGTGCCTGAGTTTTTTGTTGATGACATCGTAGAAGCTGCGGTCTTTCAGCCGGATGAGCCGGGTCTCCATTCTGGAGCAGGTGATGACCGCAGTGTCGCCCATGTTCATCTTGAAGGCCCGTCCGCCGTCCACGGAGAGGAAAGCGTTGCGTCGGGAGTTCTGGGACATGGCGACGGTGATGGTGCGCCGGTCAGAAGTGACGATGCACTTGCTGACGATATCGTGGGCGCAGACGGGGGTGAGCAGGATGCTCCGGGCATCGGGCTCCACAATGGGGCCGCCTGCGGACAGGGAGTAAGCGGTAGAGCCGGTGGGGGTGGAAACCAGCAGGCCGTCGCCGCCGAAATCCATGGCCTCCACGCCGTCGCAGCGGACATTCAGGTGGACGATCCGTGCCACGGCGCCCTTGGTGATGGCCACGTCGTTTAGCGCCAGATCGTGGAAGATCACGTCCTGTCCCCGGCGGACGATGACGTCGAGCATCATTCTCGAATCGACAAAATATTCCCCCTTGGCGATCCGGGCCAGCTCCTGCAGCTCGGAGCTCTCCAGCTCCGCGATGAAGCCCATGGTGCCGATGTTGACACCGAGGATGGGGATGCGGTGGCGGGTGGCAGCCTTGGCCATATGCAGGATGGTGCCGTCGCCGCCGAAGCAGATGACCAGATCCGCCCAGTTCAGCTCCCGGTCGAGCCGGGAGAAGCGGATGTCCTTGGGCAGGACGAAGGACTTGTCCACCTCAAAGGGCAGACAGATCCGGGTTTCCACGCCACTGTCGTTGAGGATCTTCTGGGCGGCAAGAACCGTCTTAAAACCGCCGTCCCGGTAGGGGTTGGGCGTCAGGATAACTTTTTTGATCATGATTACCACTCCCCTTTCAGTCCAGTGTCTTGTGAGCCTGTGCCACCACGTCGGCAGTGTCGGGCTCAATGCCTTCCACATCCGCGAGGGTCAGATGGCCCAAAAATTCGATGTTGCCGGCGGGACCTTTCACAGGAGAGAAGGTCAGGCCGAGGATCTTGAAGCCCAGCTCCTTGGCAAGGGCCACAATGGTATCGAGGACATCCTTATGGACAGCGGCATCGCGGATGACGCCGTTTTTGCCCACATTTTCCCGCCCTGCCTCAAACTGGGGCTTGATCAGGCAGAGCACTTGTCCCTGATTCTCCTTCAGCAGATTCTTGATGGCGGGCAGAACGATCCGCAGGGAGATAAAGCTGACGTCGATGACACTGAGGTCAAGCTTTTCGCCCAAATCCTCAGGGGTGACGTAGCGGATATTGGTGCGCTCCATGACGACAACTCTGGGATCGTTGCGGATCTTCCAGTTCAGCTCGCCGTAGCCCACATCGATGGCAAAGACCTTGCTGGCGCCCTGCTGGAGCAGGCAGTCGGTGAAGCCGCCGGTGGAGCAGCCGGAATCGGAGCAGACAAAGCCCGTGGGATCCACGCCGAAGTCCCGGAGCGCCTTTTCCAGCTTCAGACCGCCCCGGCTGACGTAGGGACAGGCCTGACCGCGTACCTCAATGACGGCAGTATCGGCATCAAAGGACATACCGGCCTTGTCGGCCTTCTGGCCGTTGACGTAGACCAGACCGGCCATGATGATGGCCTGTGCCTTGGAGCGGGTCTCGGCGTACATCTGCTCGGTCAGCAGCACATCCAATCGTTTTTTATTTTTCATCGTGCAGCACCTCGCAGACAAGATTTGTAATGGAATCGGCATCAAGGCCGGCAAATTTGTAGAGGGAAGCCATATCGCCGTGGGGCATGAATTCATAGCCCAGATCCCGGATGGCCACGGTGCAGCCGGGAACCCGCTCATAAAGGGCGCAGGCCAGTCCCTCGGCGATGCCACCGGTGGCCTCCTCCATGATGACGAACCGGGAAATACCGGATACGGCAGACTCCAGCGCATCCGCAGGGATGGGATTCAGGCTGGTCAGACGGACAACGGAAACGTCGATGCCGCGCTCTTTCAGGGCATCCGCAGCCTCCAGCGCCTGATTGACGAGGGAGCCGTAGGTGATGATGGCGGCATCTCTGGCGTTTCCGTATACTTCAACGGAGGCCTTGGGATCCCAGCTTTCGCAGCGGAAACGGCCCTCGGCACCTCTGGGATAGCGAACGGCAACGGGACCGTCGCACTCCTGCACGGCCCAGCGCAGCATCTGCTTCAGCTCTGCATGACAGGCAGGGCAAAGGATCTGCATCCCGGGAACCTGACGCAGGAAGCCCACATCGAAGACACCGTGGTGAGTGGGGCCGTCCTCGCCCACAAGACCGGCCCGATCAATGGCCAGCACCACCGGCAGGTTCAGCAGTCCCACGTCCTGCACAATCTGGTCGTAGGAGCGCTGGAAGAAAGTGGAGTAGATGGCGACAACCGGCTTGGCGCCCTGCTTGGCGAGGCCGCCGGCCATGGAAACCGCGTGCTCCTCAGCGATGCCCACGTCGAAGAGCCGCTGGGGGAATGCCTTGCGGAATCCCAGCAGGCCGGTGCCGCCGGGCATGGCGGCAGTAATGGCGCAGACCCGTCGGTCTTCCTTGGCCAGCTCCACCATTGTCTCGCCAAAGACA
Organism: Oscillospiraceae bacterium; assembly: GCA_017507425.1. Classification (GTDB taxonomy): domain Bacteria; phylum Bacillota; class Clostridia; order Oscillospirales; family Oscillospiraceae; genus Faecousia. Next base: position 11,345 of record JAFWAZ010000171.1, read on the forward strand.
TCGGAATAGGTGGTCTTTGACGCAGACAGGGTCTTGCCGTTGACGGGATCGAACTTGCCAATGCCGTGGAATTTGCTGGGATACTCCTCGGCGGGCTTGTAGCCGTGACCCTTGTGGGTGATAACGTGGACCAGCACCGGCTTCTGCATATCCCGGGCAGCCTTCAGGAGCCGGATCAGCTCCGGCATATTGTGGCCATCCACGGGACCGATGTACTCAAAGCCCATGTATTCGAACATGCTCTTGCGCAGCAGGTTGCGCTTGAGTAGCTCCTTGGTCTTGTGGGTAAAGCGGTAAATCTGATCGCCGCAGGGGATCTTGGCGGTAGCGGCGCGGAATGCTCTTTTGAACGAAAAGTAGCTCTCCTTGGTTCTGAGGTTGCGCAGATGGGAGGCGATGCCGCCCACATTGGCATCGATGGACATCTCATTGTCGTTGAGGATGACCACCATGGGCTCCCGGCTGGCGCCGGCGTCATTGAGCGCCTCGTAGACCATGCCGCCGGTGGCTGCGCCGTCACCCAAAAGGGTAACGACATGGTAGTTCTCCCCCGTCAGCTTCCGGGCCCGGGCCATGCCCAGAGCGATGGAAACGGAGGAGGATGCATGTCCGGCCACGAAAGAATCGCTTTTGCTCTCGTGGGGCTTGGGGAAGCCGGACATTCCCTCAAACATACGAAGCCGCTCAAAAGCCGTCTGGCGACCGGTCAGCAGCTTATGGATATAAGACTGATGACCCACATCGAACACCAGACGGTCCTGAGCGGTATCAAAAACGGTTTCAATGGCAATGGTCAGCTCCACCACGCCTAAGTTACTGGCGAGGTGGCCGCCGGTCTTCGCCACGGAAGACACGATGAAATCACGGATCTCGGACGCCAGCGCAGTGCGCTGCTCGTCCGTCAGGTTCACCAGATCAGCGTGTCCCCGAATCGATGATAACAATTTCACGGTTTTCACAACCTATCATTTCTTTTTCTTTTGGCCCTTCCTTTTTGGGAAGAGGTCCTTCACATGGGTCACGGCGTAGATCACCTGACCGGCGTGATAGACGATGTCGGTGCAGTTCTGCACTGCGATACCCTTGCCCACAGCCTTGCCGCCGACAGTCAGAGCAGCCACAAGGCTCGAAAGGATCAGCGGAACCACGGATGCAAAGCTCAGCTCAAAATTGCGCAGGATCTGGGCCGCAATGGTGGCAGAGGCGGAGCCGGATACGACGCCGCAGATGTCACCCACCACATCGTTGCAGATAGAGCTGACCCGCTCGGCATTGCGCAGCAGGCTGATGCACTCTCTGGCGCCCTTGACCTTTCGGGCTGCCATGGCGTGGAAGGGCTTCTCGTCGGCGGTGGCCACGGCCATGCCGACAATGTCGAAAACAATACCGATGAACACGATCAGCAGCAGCACGATGGCAGCCACGATCATGGTGCTGTTTGCCATCACCAGATCAGACGCCAGAGAAATGGCGGCAGAGATGACGATGGTAGCAAGGAAAATGGTGATGACCCATTTGCGAGTCTTGCGTGCTTCTTCTTTTTTTGCGGTTTGCGGGTCAGGCTTGGCCAATTTGGATTCTCCTAATTTCAATTTCCTGCCTCCCCCACAGGGGGAGGGGGACCGCGTAAGCGGTGGTGGGGGTGTCGCATCATCAGAAGAACACTCCCCCGGTCTGCTTCGCAGCCCTGCCCCCTCTGAGAGGGGGCTAAGATGAATACACTGTAAAAGACGGCAACAGGCGGGATAAATCTTACGGCTTAGGTCGGGTTGGTTTTCCCCCGGCGTTGAAATTGAGGACAGGGATTCTGAAGCCAAGTGACCTGAACGATGTGGACAAGGCCGTTTTCGGGAAGAAAAAGAAGTCGACCATTCTGGAAAACCCCTTC
>JAFWAZ010000172.1 GCA_017507425.1 Oscillospiraceae bacterium
CGACTTCTCCCTCTACGGCACGCCCCTGGAGTCCACCACCTACAAGTTCGCCAAGTGCCTGCAGAACCGCTTCGGCATGGTTCCCGGCATCACCGACAAGTCCTACATCACCAACTCCTACCACGTCCACGTGTCCGAGGAGATCGACGCTTTCACCAAGCTGGCCTTCGAGGCCGAGTTCCAGCAGCTCTCCCCCGGCGGCGCCATCAGCTACGTGGAGGTGCCCAACATGCAGCAGAACATCGACGCAGTCCTCGAGCTCATGCAGTTCATCTACGAGAACATCATGTACGCCGAGCTGAACACCAAGTCTGACTACTGCCAGTGCTGCGGCTACGACGGCGAGATCGAGATCCGCGACGACGAGGACGGCAAGCTGGTCTGGGTCTGCCCCAACTGCGGCAACACCGACCAGTCCAAGATGAACGTGGCCCGCCGCACCTGCGGCTACATCGGTACCCAGTACTGGAACCAGGGCCGTACGCAGGAGATCAAGGACAGAGTCCTGCACCTGTAATCAAACCGCAAAACGGACGAACCGATCGGTTCGTCCGTTTTTCTTATACAATTTCCTGTTCCAATCCGTCGAATTCCGGTGCAGAGAAAAACTCCCCGAGAGTCATTTCCAGTCCGTCGCAGAGCTTTTTGATCAGAACAATGGACACGTTTCGCCGGGACTTATCCAGCATGCTGTATACGCTGGAAGGTGTCACTCCGGCGATGGATGCCAGCTCATTGGGTGTCATGTGCCGCTCTTCGCAGATGCCGAGGAAGCGCCTTGCCACTGCATCTTTCACTCCCATTTGTATCACCTCGAGAAAATGATACAAATTTCTGCGCAAGCGCGTACACGCACTTGCGTATACGCATAAAATTTGTTACAATGACCTCATCAACCAAAGGAGGCCCCATCATGGACGCAGAACATATTTACGAAACCCTGCTGGGGGAACGGCTTGACCCCGTCCCCGGCATCGAAAATGCATTTGCAGACGGCACACGCTGCGCAGAGCTCTACGAGGAAATCTATCACGCCAATATGCGGCTATGCGAACGGCTCGGCGCTGAGGAAGACCCGGATGTGGAGCTGCTGATCAATCATTTCTTTGAAATCACCCGGGAACTGTCGATTCAAATGTTCCGATACGGACAGAAGATTCCACAATGCAAATAATACCGTAGTGGACGGCGTCCTCGACGTCCCCCCGAAAAATGCGCAGCGTTTTTCGAATAACGTACCGAACTGCCGCTGCGCGGTTGGGTCGTCGAGGACGCCGACCCCTACAAGTATAAAACTCCCAACATGGAAAAAGCCGGAGCATACGCTCCGGCTTTTCTGCATTTTATTACATTCTCAGCAGCTGCGCGGCCAGTCTGCCGTTTTCGGCTGCGAGGGCCTTCAACTGATCCACATGGGTGTGCTGATCGGTTTCGGACATGGCCTGATCCAGCAGGGCCTGCATGCGCTCTGCGGTGACGCTGTCCAGCGCCACGCAGCTCTCAGAGCCGAGGTAGCTCATAAAGCCCGATACCTTGGGGTCATAGGAAATGGCGGCGACCCGGGTCTGGCGGGCACAGGCGAAGACCAGCGCGTGGAGCCGCATGGCAACCACCAGATCCATCCGTCCCATCAGACCGCAGAGTGTCTCGCCCCGCTCCACGGGCTCGAGGATCCTGCAGGGTGCCTTGACCATGGCAGCGGCAGACCGGGTGATCTCTCCGTCCCGGCTGGGCTCCAGCGTGTAGAACAGGGGCGCAAGGCCGTATTTCTCCCAGCCGTAGTCGGCGGCGGCACTGATGGCGGCCAGCCGCTCCTGCGTGCCGTCCCAGGGACGGAGGACGAAGAGACTGTAGTGTCCCTCGGGGTTCAGCCCCATCCGCGTCAGATACCGCTCGGCGGCAGAGTCGTCGCCCTCCATGAGCAGTGCGGGATCTGCGGTGACGCGCACCTCGGGCGTGTGGACGCCGAAGGAGCGGAGGGTGTCCAGAGATTCCTGATCCCGCAGGGTGATCAGATCCACGTTCTCCTCCAGCACCGCAGCGGTTCGGGTCTGATTTTTCTCCCCGGTGACGGGGCCGATGCCGCAGCCGTACATCATGACATTGCAGCCCAGACGCTTGGCCTGCCGGATGGAGTAGAGATAGTACAGCAGGCTCCGGGTGGAGGTGGCATTCTGGATCAGACTGCCGCCGCCGCTGATATAGAGCTTGCTTCGCTTCATGGCCCGGCCAGCAGCAAAGATGTTGAAGATATGTACCGTGCTGACGCCGGTCAATGCACCGGTCTGGCGGCATTTGCGGGTCATGACGGTGATGGGAAGATCGGCGTCCTGTGCCCGGAGCTGACGGATCATGCTGACGAGGATCGCATCGTCACCGGCGTTGCCCTTGCCATAGGCGCCGCAGATCACAACGCCGTCTCGGCCCTGCTCGGCCCGGTATTTCCGGTTCAGGACGGAGCGGTAGATCTCCTCCTGACGCTTGGCCATGGATTCCACGGAGAATTCCGCCTTGACCTTGTCGTAAATGGCACTGCCCAGCTTTGCCCGGAGCTTGGCGTCCCGGGCCAGCGCGATCATCCGGCTCGCCAGCGTTTCATGGTCGCCCACCTCCACCAGATAGCCGGTCTCGCCGTCGATGACCACCTTGGGCAGACCGCCCACGGGGGTACAGACGGTGGCGCAGCGCATCCGCGCGCCCTCGGTGATGGCGTAGGAAAACGTCTCGGAAATGGAGGTCAGCAGATTCACGTCCAGCGCGTGGTAGAAGCTGTTCATATCCCCCACCCAGCCGGCAAAATGGACGGTGCCCGCGGGGCAGGTTTCCGCCGCCAGCGCCTTGATCTCCTGCTCCTGATCGCCGATGCCGGCGATGAGCAGTCTGGCGTTGGGGGCCGCCTGAACGGTCTTGGCAAAGGCCTTGACCAGTGTGGTCATATCCTTGACCGGGTCGATGCGGGCGGCGATGCCATAAATTACATTGTCTTCATTCCAGTCAAGGCCCAGACTCTGCAGATACTCCTGCCGGGGCCGGTATACCATCTTCTTGGGAAATGCCACGCCGTTGTAGATGGGCCACATCCGGCCCGCGTCATAGCCCCGGAGGGTCATGCGCTCCTTCATGGCGTCGCTGACCGCCACCCAGCCGTCCCGGAGCCGCAGGGCGATGTGGTTCAGCAGACCGATGGTCCAGTTCGCCGCAGGGCGGCCCATGTAGTCCAGACGGGGATCCGAGTGGATGGTGGATAGGATGGGACAGCTCGCCTTACCCATCAGCATGGATACCACGTTGGCCTTGGAACCGTGACAGTGGAGCACGTCGAACTGCTTATTTTTCAGGTATTTTTTCAGGTTTTTAGCCACATGGAACAGTCCCCGCTTTTTCAGGACGCGGGTGTTGATGCCCGCCTCCCGGGCCTCTTCGGCGAAGGGGCCCTCGACGAAGCAGACCAGCTCCACATCGTGGCGCTTGCTCAGTTCCTCCAGCAGGCTGATCACATGGGTTTTCGCACCGCCCACGTCGCCGCCGGAGATCAGATGCATGATTTTCATACGATCACTCCCGCATGATGCGCTTTCTCGCCAGATTGATGGGGCCCTCGCTGAGCTTGTCGTTGATCCAGCTGATGGACTTGCCGCAGCCGTAGACCACGCAGGAATCCGGATCATCGGCCATGGTGCAGGGAATGCCGGTCCGCTCATGGATCAGCTGACCCATGCCCCAGATCTGGCTGCCGCCGCCGGTGAGGGTGATGCCGTTGAGGGCGATGTCGCCCACCAGCTCGGGACTGGTCTCCTCCAGAACGTGGAGGACTTCGTCGGTGATCTGCCGGGCAGGACGGCGCAGGACTTCGAAAATTTCGGAGGAATACAGCAGGATCTCCTTGGGCAGGCCGGTCTTGGCGTCGCGACCCTTGACTTTCATGGAGATATCCTCAGGACGGGGCCAGACGCAGCCGATCCGGATCTTGATCTCCTCGGCGGTGACCTGACCGATGACCACACCGTGCTTCCGGCGGACATGGCGGGCGATGGCCTCGTCAAAGGCATCGCCGGCAGTCTCGACAGAGGAGGAGTTGGCAACGCCGTTCAGACTCAGGACAGCCACGTCGGTGGTGCCGCCGCCCACATCCACCACCATGTGGCCGTTGGCCTCCTCGATGGGCAGATTTGCGCCCAGCGCAGCGGCCAGCGGTTCCTCGATCAGATACACACGGCGGGCGCCGGCTTCGATGGCGGCGTTGATGACACTGCGCTCCTCGACCTCGGTGACGCCGGAGGGGACGCAGATGACCACACGGGGCTTGGGGTTGAAGATGGAGGACTTGACAGCTTTCCGGAAGAGCGTCTTGAGCATCTCCACGGTCATCTCATGGTCGGAGATGACGCCGTCCTTCAGGGGCCGCATGGCCACCACGTTGCCGGGGGTACGGCCCATCATGTTCCGGGCGTCGGCGCCCACCTGCAGGATCTTGCCGGTGTTCTTGTCCACCGCCACCACGGAGGGCTCTCTGACCACAACGCCTTTGCCCTCCACGTAGATCAGCACATTGGCGGTGCCCAGATCCACGCCCAGATCACTGGTAAAGAAATTGAAATTGAACTTGAAAAACTTTTTGAAATTGAATGCCATGGTAACACCTACTTATACGATGTGGTTCCGGCCGCAGCCACGGCCGCAAAATAAACTTTCTCCGCTCCTGCAGTCAGCAGGACGCGGGCGCACTCCGAAGCCGTGGCTCCGGTGGTGATCACGTCGTCCAGAAGCAGCACCCGCTTTCCGCGGATCCGGTCCGGATCGATCGCTTTGTATACGCCCAGCACGTTGGCCCGGCGCTCTGCGGGAGTGCTCAGGCCGGAATTGGCCCGATTGTCCCGGAATTTGTTCAGTAATTTCTCTGCGGGAATGTCCAGTTCCGCGGACACCGCCTTGGCCAGCAGCTCCACCTGATCGAAGCCCCGCGTCCGCAGGCGTCCGGCGCTGATGGGCGCCCATGTGATGACGTCAAACTCCGGCAGATCCCGCTGGATCCGCATGGCCATCAGCCGCCCGTAGGCATTGGCATAATGGCGGGCGGTGCCGAATTTGTAGCGTTGGATGCTCCTGCGCACGTCCCCGTCGTACATCCACACGGCGGTGATCTCCGAAACGTGGGTCGCCTTCTTCTTTCCGAAAGGATACTCCGGTGCATCGATGCGGCATTGGCGGCACAGATCCGTCTCGTCCTTTCCGAGGAAGGAGCGGCAGAGGATGCATTTTCTGGGGAACAGCAGCTCCGTCAGCCGGGCGATCATGCGTCAGCCTTTCCCTGAAGCCGAAGCTTCAGGCCGGTATAGCGGCGGTTACGCTTGGCGTTGCTGACCATGGTGGCCACGATTTCTTCATTGCCCGCAACGATCAGCAGTTCCCTTGCTCTCGTGACGGCGGTATAGAGGACGCTTCTGTTCAGAAGCATGGGCGGGCCGTTCCACGCCACCAGAATGACGGCCCGATACTCGCTGCCCTGACTTTTGTGGACGGTCATGGCATAGGCCAGCTCCAGCTCATTGAGCTGTGAAAAATCGTACTCCGCCTCCCGGTCATCAAAGGTAACGGTCAGCACCTCCGCGTGGAGATCGATGGCGGTAATTGTTCCGATGTCGCCGTTGAAGACGCCGGCACCCACGGCGGAGCCGTCGGACTTTTTCCACATTATATCATAGTTGTTGCGAATTTGCATCACCCGATCGCCCTCGCGGAAGGAAAAATCCCCATGCTGGCGCTCTTTTTTGCTGGGATCCGGCGGATTGAGCACCTTTTGCAGGAGCTTGTTCAGATACACGGTGCCCGCAGGGCCCTTTCTCGTGGGGCTGAGCACCTGAATCTGATCGGCGGGTATGCCCATCTTCCCGGGCAGCCGGGTGCTGCACAGGTCGCAGATCAGCTTGGTCAGCTCTTCTTCCGTCCTGCGGCGCATGAAGAAAAAGTCCCGATCCACCCGACGCAGCTCCGGCAGCTCGCCGGAATTGATCCGGTGGGCATTCATGACGATCAGGCTCTCCCTCGCCTGCCGGAAAATATCCGTCAGGCGAACGGTGGGCAGCATATTGCTTCGGAGCATATCTCCAAATGGAAAGCCCGGACCCACAGGAGGCAGCTGGTCGGGATCGCCCACCAGAATGAGGCGCTTGTTCATGGGGATGGCTTTGAGCAAACTGTGCAGCAGCTGCACATCCACCATACTCATCTCGTCCACGATGACCGCGTCGGCCTTCAGGGGCTGATCCTCGTCCCGGGAAAAGACCATCCGCCCCGTATTGGGGTCGATGCCCGCCTCCAGAAGGCGGTGGATGGTGCTGGCCTCCTCCCCTGTCACCTCGGTCAGCCGCTTGGCGGCACGGCCTGTGGGGGCAGCGAGGACACAGCGCAGCTGCATATGGCCCAGCAGGGACAAAATGCCGTTGACGATGGTGGTCTTGCCGGTGCCGGGGCCGCCGGTGATCAGCAGCACGCCGGAGCTGGCGGCGGCACGGATGGCGCTGCGCTGCTGGTCGGAGTAGCGCACGTCACTCTCGGATTCCACAGTCTGCATGAGCCGCTCAATATTACCCGGCTCCGGATGCTCCCACCGGGCCATGCTCAATAACCGGTAGGCGGAATAGACCTCCGCCTCGTGCAGATGGGGCAGATATACAACGTCGATGTTCGCCAGATTCTGGCACACCAGCCGCTCTCCCTCACGGAGCCGGCGCACACCCTCGGCAACCTCCTCCGGCTCCACCGTCAGCACATGGGCGGTGGCGGCGATGAGCTTGTCCTTGGGCAGGAACACATGGCCCGCGGTCAGATTGTAGCTCAGCTCAAAGAGGACACCGGCCTCGATCCGCCGGGGATCGTCGGCGGCCACGCCCAGCTCGATGGCGAACCGGTCGACGGCGTTAAAGGGGGCATCCAGCCCCTCGTCCATCAGGAGGTAGGGATCGTCGTAAAGAAGCTCCACCGTCTGCTCGCCGTAGAGCTTGTAGGCTCTCACGGCCAGCTCCGTGGGCAGGTGGTGCAGGGCAAAAAACTCCATCAATTGGCGCATGCCCGCCTGACGGCGGAACTCCGCACCGAACAGCCGCGCCTTTTCGAGGGAAATCCCCGGCACCGCGGCCAGCTGCTCCGGCTCCCGCTCCATCACAAGGAGGGTCTGTTCGCCGAAATACTCCACGATCCGCGCCGCCATCACCGGGCCGATGCCCTTGATGGCCCGGCTGGAGAGATAGCTCTGGATCTCCAGCGCCGTCTGGGGCAGCATCCGCTCGAGGAATTCTGCTTCAAACTGGCGGCCGAAATTGGAGTGATTGCTCCATTTTCCCGTGACCATCAGCCGCTCGCCGATGACCGGCATGGGGATGGTGCCCACCACAGTCACGTTCACACCGCCGCCGCAGTTCATCCGCAGCACCGCATAGCCATTGTCATAATTCTGATATACCACCGCCGCAACGGCGCCCTGCAAAATCTCAAGCTCCTCGCTCATACCGTACGCTCCCATCCAAGGGGACAATATCCCAATTTACTGTTCTTTATTGTAGCATATTTCGATGGGAACTGGAAGTGTTTTTTCATCAGCAAATCAAATAAAACGAATGCAGGGGCGGATCTGCGTATCCGTCCGGGCGCACACATGGATCAGACAAAAATCCGGCCCGAACCGCTTTTCGGTTCGGGCCGGACAGGCGCAGATCCTTTACGGTATATATGCCGCAAAGCGCTCGTAAATGAGCCATATCAAATTCGGATCGATTTGGTGGCTGCCCATACAGGAATCACTGCACACGTAGTTGATGCCGTTATGGAAATCTCCGTCGGGAAGCTCGAAGCGATACTCGCCGTTCCAGAGCTTCAGCGTGTGGGTCGGGACATATTCCGCATACAGCCCTTCCTGCCATGGAAGATCGGTCAGGTGTACATACAGCCAGATGGTATCTTCCACAGAAAGGGTACAGCTTTCTCCCCCGGTTTCCAATACCGCCTGTTCCGGGATAATCTGCATCGCCAGCGCCAGCCGTGTGAACAGCGTGGCAGCCTCGGCACGATTTGCAGTATCCAGAGGGCGGAAATTGGATGCCTCATCGCCAAGGAACAGTCCGGTACGCATCATCAGCTCCACGGAATCCCGGGCGTAGCCGCTCACTGTGTCCAGATCCGTGTACATCTGCTCACACGCATCCCAACGGAAGATATCCGTGTCAATGCTCCAAAGATATCTGGCGAGCATGCAGGCCATGTCCTGACGGATGATGCTCCGCTCGGGCGAGAATGTCCTCTCGCCGGTGCCGTTGACGATCCCCTCTGATGCGGCCCAGTCAACGGCCTTGGCATAAAAGCTCTCAGCGGGGACATCGGCAAAGCCGCTGGGAGCGGCGTCGGGGGAACCGGCCAATCGGTGCAGGATCGTCACGAACATGGCCCGGTTGATGCTTCCGCCGGGAGCAAACCGACCCTGTCCGATTCCGTTCATCAGTCCCAGAGCGCTGCAGAACGTAACAGGCTGGAAGTACCAGTCCCCGACAGATACATCAGAAAACGCCGCAGGCTCCTCCGCGTGAACGCTCGGGATGCACTGGAGCACAGAAAAGAGCATAAACATGCTCAGCACAAGGGATATCATTCGCTTTTTCATTGAAAAACCTCCAATCGGAATAAGATCGATCAATCGGTATGCTCAGACTGCGGAACCACCTGAATGAAGTCCGCAACGATGACAGCGGTATCAGAATCGTACTGGATAAACTCGACCATCACACGACAGCCGGTGTAGTCTGCCGGTTCATACACGGTTTCCTCCGTAATCACCACGTTCAGCTCCCTGCCGATCTCAAACAGCTCGGGGAACATTTGCTCTGCGACGGTACCGGTAAAGCCTGTATCGGTCATCTCCTCCACAGATACGATCACCGTTTGGAAGCCCTCGGGCATAATCGGCAATGTCGTTTCCACGGGGGGATCGGGGGAAACGGGCAGGAACGGACGCAGACACCACAGACTGAGCATGACCACACACAGGCAGGCTGCCATGGCAGCAACACGGATCCACGGGGAAACCGCAGTCCCGGGCAGTTCACTGTTCTCGGCCTCGTCAATATACCGTTCATCGATAAAGCTCAAGCCTTCAAAGAGATTCTTTCCGTTCATATGAAAATCCCCTCCTTCTCCAAAAACAGCTTCAGCCTGTTCCTCGTCCGGTGGAGTTGGGTCTTTACTTTGCTCTGGGAGATTCGGTACCGATCTGCGATCTCCTGAATGGAATCTGCGTACCAGTATCTGCGCAGGAAAATCAGTCGGCTCTCTTGGGAAATGCTGTCCAGAAAACGGTTCAGCGTCTCCCCGATCTGCTCGCCCTCGAGCTTTCGTTCATAGGCTCGGTCTGGAATACATTCCTCCATTTCGCGGGTCAGGGTCACGATCTCGGCAGTTCGTTTCGCTGCGGATTTCCATTCCACCTTGCCGAGGGCCGCATTTCTGCAGATTTTAGCAAGGTACGCAAAGAAATAGCGCGGGTGCTGCGGCGGGATCGTATCCCATGTCTGCATATAGGTATCGCTCACGCTTTCCTCCGCGTCTTCGTGGCTATGCACGATTCGATCAGCCAGAACAAGCAGCTTTCGGCCGTAAGCTGCGTCAGTCTGACGGATGGCATCTTCATCTCTGGCCCAGAACAGCGCAATAATCTGAGCATCGGTCATTGAGGTTCACCTCCGGATGTTTTTTCCTCACCCTGTATGACAGAATTCGAGTTTAAAAGGTTACATTCATCATAACAAAAAATAAAGTATCTGGAAAGCAAAAAAGCTGCCGTCCTTTCGGACGGCAGCAGTTGTATGGCAATTACTTGCCCAGCTTGCGCTGGATGAGCTTGACGATCTCGACGATGGGGATGACCAGGAAGGCCAGACCCATGGCGATGCCGTACTCCTCGATGCCGATGGGCAGGAAGCCAAAGGCATTGGCGAGGAAGGGAACCTCCAGCAGCAGGGTGGTCAGCACCAGAGAGCCGATCATGGCGGCCCACAGGATCTTGTTCTGGCCCTTCAGGGAGAACACGGACTTTCTCTGGGAGCGCAGGTTGAAGGAATGGAAGATCTCACACATGGACATGGTCAGGAAGGCCATGGTCATGCCGTGCTCAGACACGCCGATCTCACGCAGGGCGGCAAAGGAGCCCACGGCGGGATCCATGATGCTGCCGATGATATAGGAGGCGATGGTGATGACGGTGACCAGAATGCCCTGATAGGCGATGTCGAAGAACATGCCGCCGGCGAAGATGCCCTCCTTGGAGTCACGGGGAGGACGGTTCATGATATCGGGCTCGGCCTCTTCCATGCCCAGAGCCAGAGCGGGGAAGCAGTCGGTGACCAGATTGATAAACAGCAGGTGGACGGGGTTGAGCAGGGTGAAGCCCATCAGCGTGGAGCAGAAGACGCCCAGAACCTCGGACATGTTGGAAGCCAGCAGGAACTGGATGGCCTTGCGGATGTTGTCGTAGATCCGGCGGCCCTCGCCCACGGCGGCGACGATGGTGGCGAAGTTGTC
>JAFWAZ010000021.1 GCA_017507425.1 Oscillospiraceae bacterium
GGCCATCCTCGCCATCATCGTGGCCATCTTCTCCTCCGTTGCCATGTCCGGCATCCCCGGCGGCGGCGGCACCGGCGAGCTGGTGCTGTGCACCATCTTCTTCCCCGACCAGATGGCCATTGCCTACCCCATCGCCATCGCGCTGGGCAATCTGGTGGATCCTCCCGCCACCATGCTCAACGCCGCAGGCGACTATGTTGCCTCCTTCATCGTCGAGCGCTTCGTCACCGGCAAGGACTGGCTCCAGAAGCACCTCAAGGCAAAGAAGTAAGTCCATATGAACCAACGCCCCGGCAGCCTGTGCTGCCGGGGATTTTTGTGCAAAGGCGTACCGCTCCACCGTAGGACGCGCATTGTATGCGCGTCGCAGTGTGTCAAAAAAGCCCGGAATTCAACCCGTAGGGGACGGCGTCCTCGACGTCCCGGCGGTAGAATCCCGCGTTATTTTGAGGTTTTCGGCGAATTCGCAACATTTTCGAACGGGTCGTCCGGGAGGCCGACCCCTACATATAGGTTCTTTGACAGTCTGGGACGCGCATTGTATGCGTGTCGGCATGCATGAAATGCATGCCCTACGGGTACGTTGTTCCTTTTCAGCCGGTGCTTCCGGCTCAGTTGAGCAGTCATCCGGACTGGTCGGCGGGGTCATGACCCCGCCCTACAGTTTGGGACGAACAGAAAAAGGGCCGCTTCCCGGTTGGGAAGCGGCAAAGCAAAGAGGAAAAAAGGAAGAAGATTCAGTCCACAAAGGACATGGGGTCCACCGGCTTGTCGTTTTTCGTGACGGTGAAATGGACGTGGTCGCCCAAGGCGTTTTCCATCAGGGCCGTGGTGCCCACGGCGCCGATGGTCTGGCCCATGGAAACCGTCTGCCCGGCGCTGACGCTGACGTCCGGGGACAGGGAGCTGTAGCGGGTGGTGTAGCCTCCGTCATGGCGGATCACCACGGTCATGCCCATCCGGTCATCCTCGTAGACCGTGTAGACCTGCCCGTCGGCGGCGGCCTTCACCGGCGTCCCCGCCGGAGCGGCGATGTCCACGCCGTTGTGGACACGCCAGTCCCGGGTGGTGGGGTTGTAGCTGAGCACCTCCATGGCATATTCGCTCAGCACCTCCCCCTCCACGGGCAGGCAGGCAGCGAGTTTCCCGGCGGTGGGGGCCGTGGATTCCGGCTCTCCGGACGGAGCGGGGGCCGTGGGCAGGGTGGGCTTCTCCGTGACGGACACGGGGATGTTGGCCGTCTGGACGGCGGGGCTCTCCTGCCCGGTGTAGTAGACATAGCTCATGATCCCAATGGCGGCGGCGCACAGGATCAGGGCTATGTAGTAGCCCTTGCCGCCGAAGATGGAACCGCGTTTGTTATCGCTCATAGTTAAGCACCTCCGTAGCTCAGTATTGCCAGAAGATGCAGGAATATACACAAACACATAAAAATTCCGCGCCCCGGTCGGGGCGCGGTTTTGTGTTACTTGCGGAAATAGTCGCCGGCCAGAATGAGCTGGCTCATCTGCTTCTGCTGTTCAATGTCCTCCCGGACCTCCCGGCTCCACTGGGTTCCGTCGAACCAGCTGCCGTCCAGCCAGAAAGACCAGCCGCCGTCCTCGGAGAAGGCGTCATGGCCGATCATGGCACTGTAGTCGGCGTCCAGACCGAACAGGTTGGCGACGGTGGGCAGCACATCCAGAGAGGAGGTGACCTTTTCCACCATGCCGGTGGTCTTGCCGCCGTCGTAGATAAACAGGTCCGTGTTGTCCGCCTTGTTCAGGTCGTCCACGCCCTTGAGCTCCTTCAGGAGGGTGTTGTCCAGCAGGTAGTAGTTGCAGTGGTCGGCGTAGAAGATCAGCACCGTGTCCTCCATCCGGCCGTCGGCACGGAGCTGCTCCATGAGCATGCCGATGAACACGTCCGTCTCCATTGCGTGGGCCACGGCGTAGCGGTAGTTTTCCTCGGTGCGCTTGGCCACGGCATCGGCGGCGGCCTGATGGGTCTGGCCGATCCGGTTGTGAGGGCCGTAGGCACCGTGGCCGGAGATGGTGATGACAAAGGAGAAGAAGGGGCTCTTTTCCGTCATCTCGTCGTAGCCGCTCATGAGGTAGCGGTCAAACTGGTAGTCATACATCTCCATATCGGAGCCGGCGTAATACTTCTCGTAGCCCAGATTCTCATGGATGGCGCCGCGGGTGTAGATCTCCGCCTCGCTGCCGTGGAAGGAGCGGGAGGTGTAGCCCTTGGCGGCGAAGAGGCTGGCCATGGAATTGGAGAAGGTGTTGTCCGTGTAGACGGACATGCTCAGACCGGGCTGGGCAGGGACCAGAGAGGTATTGACCATGAACTCAGTATTGAAGGTACCGGCGGTGATGTAGGCAGGGGTGTAGTGATTGACAAACTGCAGGCTGTCCTGCTGCAGGGCATAGAGATTCGGCATGTACTCCTCGGTCAGCATCCACTTGTCGATGGATTCGAGCTGGATGAGCATGAGGTTCTTGCCCTCATAGCGGCCGGTCATATCGTTTTCCGTATGGGTGCGTCCGGCGATCCACTCCTCCAGCGCGGCCCGCTCCTCGGCGGTGATGTCGCCGCCGGCGGTGACGATGTTCTGCACGTCGCGGAAGGTGTACTGGTACAGGCCCAGCATGTTCATATTGGCCTGATCGTCGGAGAAATTGTCATAGAGGAAGGAGGGGTCGGTATGCTGATCCCAGACCAGCACCGTGTCCGCGCCCAGCACCGTGCCGCACAGAATGGCGATCACCGCCGCGCCGGCTGCGGCCATGGGCAGACCCCAGACAAAGCGCAGCTTGCACTTCCGGGGCGTCAGCAGGATGCTCAGCACAAACAGCACCGCGCACAGCAGAATGCCCAGCAGCAGCAGCTTGCGGATGACCAGATAGGAGGTATCCATGAACGCGGCGCCGTCACCGGCGAAGCCCATGTCTGCAAAGGAGAAGAATTTGCCGTACATATTGATGTACACGCCGTGGACGACGGCGAGGATGCTGAACGCGCCGCCCACAACAGCCATCCACAGCTTGCGCAGCAGGCCCGGCAGCACCGCAGCCACGCCGGTGAAGACCAGCGCCCAGCCGGGAGTGAACAGCCGCAGCAGCAGGTACTCATTCTGATCAATGACCCGCAGGTGCAGGAAGAAATACTGGAAGCCAAAGTCCAGCGCCAGCAGCGTCAGGAAAAACAGCACCAGATGGAGCCAGTCGGCAGCCCTGGGCATCACTTTCCGGATCAGTGTGAGCAGCAGGTTCTCCTTTTTTTCGGTTTTTGTATCCATGATGAAGATTCCTTTCTTTCTATCATAATGCTTAATTATATCACAAATTTCCCGCGCTTTCAATGACCTGTTGCGAAGACGGACAATTTATTGTATACTGTAAAAAACGACATCAGGAGGAAACGGATATGGAACTGAAGGTACTGTGCGTGGGCGACGTGGTGGGCGAGCCCGGTCTGGAGCGCATCCGCAAAAGTCTGCGGAAACTCAAGCGGGATACCGGCGCCGACTTTGTCATCGTCAACGGCGAGAACGCCAGCAACGTGGGCATGACCCCCCGGCAGGGCGACATGATCTTCGACGCCGGTGCCGACGTCATCACCATGGGCAACCACACCTTCTCCCGCCGGGAGATCGCCCCCTACCTCGAGGAAAACCGTTACGTTCTCCGGCCCGCCAATCTGCCGCCCCAGCAGCCCGGCTCCGGCTGGGAAGTGTATGAGACGAAATGCGGCGATGTGGCGGTCATCGATCTGATCGGCCGGGTGGGCATGGACTACCTGCCCGACAATCCCTTCCTGCTGATGGACAGGATCCTGAAGAAGATCGACACGAAGATCATCCTTGTGGAGATCCATGCGGAGGCCACCTCCGAAAAGCTGGCCATGGGCTATATGCTTGACGGCAGAGTCAGCGCCGTCTGGGGCACCCACACCCATGTGCCCACCGCCGACTGCCAGATCCTGCCCAAGGGCACCGGCTACGTCACCGACCTCGGCATGACAGGCCCCGCCATTTCCGTGCTGGGCATCCAGCCCAAGCTGTCCATCGACAAGTTCCGGGGCGAGCTCTACCAGCGCTATCAGCCTGCAGAGGGTCCCACCAAGCTGAACGCCGTCCTCTTCACCATCGACGCCGCCACCGGCAGATGCAAAAACGCAGAAAGAGTGGATATCCAATGATTCGAATGCTGCACACCGCGGACTGGCACATCGATGCGCCATTGCGGGAATTTACCGATCTTCAGCGCCGGGAGCTCCGGGCCAGTCTTCTGGAGCTGCCGGGAAAAATCGCCGATCTGTGCGCCCGGGAGGGCTGCGATCTGGTGCTGCTCTGCGGCGACGTCTTTGACGGCCCCTATACCCGGGAGGGCTACGAGGCCGTGTACCGGGCGCTGGAGCGGATGGCGGTGCCGGTCTTCATAACGCCGGGAAACCACGATCCCTACGGAGAAACCAGCGTATGGGCCCGGGAGATCTGGCCGGACAACGTCTATCTGTTCCGGAAAAATGAGCTCACCGCCTACACCGTGGAGGAGCTGGACTGCTGCGTCTACGGCGCGGCCTTTACATCCAGCGAATGCCCGCCCCTGCTGCCCGGTTTCCACGCCGACTGCGAGGAGCGCCACGCGATCCTGATGCTCCACGGCGACCCCGTCAACCCCGCCTCCCCCTACAACCCCGTCACCGCCGCCCAGCTGCGGGATGTGGGCGTGGACTACACCGCGCTGGGCCACATCCACGCTCAGGGAAGCTTCAGCGCCGGCGCCGGAATCTGCGCATGGCCCGGCTGCCCCATGGGCCGGGGCTTCGACGAGACGGGCACCAAGGGCGTCTGCATCGCGGAGCTGGAGGACAGCCTCTCCCTGCGGTTTCTGCCGCTGGAGGTGCCCCGGTTCTTCGAGCACACTGTGGATGCCCTCAATGATCCCGTGGGTGCTGTGGAATCCGTGCTGCCCCCGGCGGGAAGCCGGGATCACTTCCGGGTGCATCTCACCGGCGAAGTCCGGGAGGGAGGCATGGAGGCGCTCCGGGGACAGTTCGCCGAGTATCCCAATCTGACCGTCCTCGACGAGACAATCCCCCTCGGAAATGTCTGGGAAAACATCGGAGACGACAGCCTGACAGGCCTGTTCTTCCGCATTCTCCACGATATTGCAGAAACTGCAGACCCCGCCACGGCGGATACGCTGGAGCTGGCCGCCCGGATCGGGCGGAAGATCCTTGACGGACGGGAGGTGGAGCTGCCGTGAAAATACTCTCCATGACCGCCACCTTCGGCAAGCTCGACAACGAGACTCTGGTGTTCAGCCACGGTCTGAACATCCTCTCCGCCCCCAACGAGTGGGGCAAATCCACATGGTGCGCGTTCCTGACCGCCATGCTCTACGGCATCGACACCCGGGAACGCAGCAAGGGCGATTATCTGGCGGAAAAGGAAAAATACCTGCCCTGGTCGGGAAAGCCCATGGAGGGCACCGTCCGTCTGATCCACGAGGGACGGGACATCACCATCCAGCGCCGCACCAAGGGCCGTACGCCCATGGGCGAGTTTTCCGCGTGGGAGACGGAAACGGGTCTGCCCATCCGGGAGCTGACCGGGGAAAACTGCGGTCTGAAGCTGCTGGGTGTGGAAAAAAGCGTATTTCTGCGCACGGGCTTCCTGCGGTTTTCCGATCTGCCGGTGAAGGCCGATGAATCCCTGCGCCGCAGACTCAACGATCTGGTCACCACCGGCGACGAAAGCGGCGACGCCCAGCGGCTGGGGGTCAGGCTCCGGGAGCTGAAAAACCGCTGCCGCCACAACCACACCGGCCTGATCCCCGAGTGTCAGGCCGAGATCCGCAAAACGCAGGAGGCCCTCTGGGAGCGCCAGACCCTGCAGAAGCAGTGCGACGCCATCACAGACCGGCTTCGCATTCAGGAGGCGGAGCTGGAAACGCTGAAAAACCACCGGCAGTCCCTCCGCTGGCTCGACGCACAGGCAGACCTGCAGCGGCTGGAGAACGCCCGGAGCGACGCCAGAACCGCAGCCCTCTTCGAGCGGGCTCTGCTGGAAAAATACACGGAAAACCCCGACCGGAACGACGTCCTCGCCAAGATCCGGCAGGGCGAGCGGCTTCTGGAGGAGATCGAACTGTCCATGGAGGAGCCCCCCTCCGGCACCTACGGCATCGTACTGACCGCCGCGCTGGCGGCGGTGCTGCTGATTGCCGCGGTGCTGATGACCGATCAGGGACTGCTGATTCCCTGTATCCTCCTCTCCCTTGTGATGCTGGGCACCTGTCTGAACCTGATCGGCCGCCAGCGACGCCAGCGGATCTGGTACAGCATTGAACAGACCCGCCGTAATGCCAAGCATGACGAGCTGACCAAATTTGTGGCCAGCTGGCGCAATCAGCTGCAGGTTCTCGACGAGCTGGACCGGGCCCGGGAGAATTCCATCCGTACCAAAAAGCATGCCGCGGATCTGGAGGCCATGATCCGCACCGCCGAAGCGCCGGACTTTGACGACACGCTGACCCTTGACTGGGAGCAGACCCTCACCGCCATCGGCGAGGGCCGCCGTCAGCGGGACGCCTACCGGATGCAACTGGCCCAGCTCCGAGGCCGGATGGAGCCGCTGGCCGACGGGGAGACCCTACAGCGCCGACTCCGGCAGCTGCAGCGCCGCCTGGAGCAGCTGGAGCAGACGCACCGCGCCATCGGCTACGCCCAGAATGCGCTGGAGGAGGCCATGCATCAGCTCCAGCGCCGGTTCGCTCCCCAGATCACCCACCGGGCTGGGGAATACCTCAACCGCCTGACCGACGGCGTCTACGACCGCATCTCCATCAGTGACGAGCTGATCGTCCTTGCCGCACGGGGGGATGAGACCACCCTGCGCACCGCCCTGTGGCGCAGTGAGGGCACCGGCGATCAGATGTATCTGGCTCTGCGGCTGGCGGTGTGGGAGACCGTCGCTCCCCACGCGCCCCTGATCCTCGACGATGCCCTGATCCGCTTCGATCAGAAGCGCATGGAGCGGGCCATGGATCTATTGTCCGATCTGGCCGGCCAGCGGCAGATCCTGCTGTTTAGCTGTCAGGAGCGGGAGAAGGACTACTTCTCGCGCTGAAGCGCGCTCATTGTCTGTCTGTCCAAAAAAGTTTGTAAAAAACTGTGAAAACCGCCAGTTGCAGCGCAACCGGTTCCGTGGTATCATGTTACCATACCGGCGGAGTATGTCTACTCCACAAAATAGGCATATTGCGCTAACAAAAAGGAGGATAAATCCGTCTGACTCACGGTGCGGCAGTGTGGAGACCTGTCGTAATGCCCATGCGGTTTCGCTCTGCATGGCGCGAGAATGCACGCGAAATGGTAGGTGCGTTTAGAGTCGTAACACAATGGCAAGTTTGACCCTGAAGAACATCAAGAAGGTCTACCCCCACAACGGCGACGACGCCAAGAAGAACAAGAAAAAGAAGAAGGGTGACGAGCAGCCCGAGAAGAAGATCAATCTTCAGATCACTGCTGAGGGTGTTGTCGCTGTTCAGGAGTTCTCTCTGGACATCGCCGACAAGGAGTTCATCGTTCTGGTCGGTCCTTCCGGCTGCGGTAAGTCCACCACCCTGCGCATGGTCGCCGGTCTGGAGGACATCTCCGGCGGTGAGCTGTACATCGACGGCCGTCTGGTCAACGATGTGGCCCCCAAGGACCGCGACATCGCCATGGTCTTCCAGAACTACGCTCTGTACCCCCACATGACCGTTTACGAAAACATCGCTTTCGCTCTGAAGCTGCGTCACACCCCCAAGGATGAGATCGACCGCAGAGTCAAGGAAGCTGCCGAGATTCTGGACATCACCCAGTATCTGGGCCGTAAGCCCAAGGCCATGTCCGGCGGTCAGCGTCAGCGCGTAGCCATCGGCCGCGCCATCGTCCGTGAGCCCAAGGTTCTGCTGATGGACGAACCCCTGTCCAATCTGGACGCCAAGCTGCGTAACCAGATGCGTGCCGAGATCATCAAGCTGCGCCA
>JAFWAZ010000173.1 GCA_017507425.1 Oscillospiraceae bacterium
GCATGCAGGACAAGCAGATGGAGGTTCTGGAGGCCATCAAGATGTTCTCCGACAAGGGCCTGAAGTCCACCGGCGGTCTGTCCAACAACTCCAACGGTGCTCCCAAGAACGTCCGTCCCATCATGGACTCCGCTCTGGTCGCCATGTGCATGATGCAGGGTCTGACCTCCGCCATCGTCAACCCCAACGACCTGCGCCTGATGGAGACCATCAAGTCCTGCGACATCTTCAAGAACCACGTCCTGTACTCCGACTCCTACCTCGACCTGTAAGCGGCGAGCCGCCGCTGGCAATCTCGGGTCTGGAAGATTGTGCCTGATGTAAGGCGAGCTGAAACCGCCCGACCAGTCGCTATCTTCCGCTCGGCGTATGGAATTCGGACATAAGCGTTTTCCCAGCCGGGAGGGCAATCGCCCTCCCGGCTTTTTCAGAAGTTTATAAAAGCCGCAGGTTTCTGCCAAAGGCTTCCCCTTGAGGGGAAGCTGGCATGGAATCGGCTCTTCGGAACCGATTCCATGACTGATGAGGTGGGCGGCAAGCACCTGCGTCCACCGAGACACTTCGGCGAATCCGTACCGTGGCAAACGCCGCCTTCGGCGGCGTGAGCTTGTCAAAAAAGTACCCGTAGGGGCGACCACTGGTCGCCCGCTGATTTTGCTCCGGCAAAATCAGCCGCCGCAAGGCGAAAAAACAGTTTTTTCCCTTCGGGAAATCCGAAAATCAAGGATTTTCGGCGGGCGAGCATTGCTCGCCCCTACGTTGTCCATCGAAATACAAGTTCTTTGACAGACTGAGCAGCCCGGAGCTTACGCTCCGGGCTGTTTTTTATGAATTACATGGGTCAGTAGGGAACAGCTATGGCTGTTCCGCAGCAGGCACCTTTTGTGATATACAATGCCGGGCGAATTGGTAAAATTCTACGAATTCGCCGAACAGATTCAATTATGTGAGATCATACTGCGGAACGGTCATAACCGTTCCCTACATTCCCTTTTGTTTATGCCGCATTCAGCGTCAGCACCACCTTGAACAGGTCGCCGTCCACGCTGAGTTCCAGACGGCCGCCCTGCAGCTCCATGAGGCTCTTGGCGATGTTCAGTCCCAAGCCGTTGCCCTCGGTGTTGCGGGAGCTGTCCCCCCGGACGAAGCGCTCCATGAGCTCGTCGGCGGAAATGTTCAGCATCTGGGCGGAGATATTCTTGACGGAGATCTCCACCTTTTGTCCCTGACGGGCCGCGTCCACATAGACCCGGGTGCCGGGCATGGCGTATTTGACCACATTGCCGAGGACATTGCTCAGCACCCGCCACAGATGCCGTCCGTCGCACAGGGCCGGCAGCGGTTCCTCGGGGGTCTTGAGCATGACGGTCAGGCCCGCCTGTTCCAGCGGATCGGAAAATTCGCCCAGCGCCTGATGCACCGCCTCGCAGACGTCCGTGGGGGTGATCTCCACGCTGACGTTGCCGGAATTGGCCCGACTCATGTCCATCAGATCCTCGATGAGCTTCTTCAGCCGCTGGCTCTGGCGGTCGAGGACATCGAGGTACTCCGCCCGCGCGGTTTCATCGTCGGTATGCTGCAGGAGGTCGACGTAGTTGATGATGGAGGTCAGGGGGGTCTTGATATCGTGGGAGACGTTGGTGATGAGCTCCGTCTTCATCCGCTCGGACTTCATCTGCTGGCGGGCAGACTCGGTACAGGCATCGCCGAGGGCATTGAGGTGTCCCGCGAATTCGCCGAAGCAGCCGAAGAGGTACTTGTTTTCCAGCTTCTCCTCCAGATTGCCGCCGGACATCTTCTGCGCGCCGTCGCGCAGACAGCCGAAGCAGTAGGCTCCGTAGAGCACCGGCGGGACCGTCAGCAGCACGCCCACGATGATGGGCCAGAGCTCCCAGCTTCCGAAGCCCACAATACAGCACAGCGCCATCACAAGCCACAGCACACCGCTGGCGATCAGCCACTGCCACGTCAGGGGGATCAGCTTCATAAACCGGCGGAGAACCCGCAGGATGGCGGAAAACAGCTTTTTGAGCCATCTGCCGATGCCCTTCAGCAAAACCCAACCCTGCCGCCAGCAAAGGCCCACGGCGGTGTGCTTCAGCCAGTATCCGTCGCCCATTTTCATCTGGGCGGCGCAGGCCATGAGAAACATCGCTCCGATGCCGCCGGCGGCGCCGCCGCACAGGCCCAGCAGGCCGGTCTCCAGCCAGAAGTACTCCCGGCCGCCCAGTCCGTCATAGTTTCCGCAGCCGGAGTTGAAGACCATACTGTCCAGAATCGCCGCCGTGGCGGCAATGACACACACTGCGCCCAGAACCGCCGCAGCCAGCCACAGATCCAGCGGAATGCGGTTCAGTCCGGCGGGCCTGCGCTCCTCCCGTTCGGGACTGCTGCCCGCCACAAGGGCCAGCCAGAGGATCGCCGCCAGCAGGCCCACGGCGCCCCAGATGACCATGGGCGCCAGCGCTTCGCGGTGCGCATCCAGAAAGCTGGGGATAAATTCCTGCTCAATGGGTTCGTCCATCAGCGCCGCCACCTGCTCGGCGGTCATGCCCACCTCCACCGCATAGGTTTCGTACTCGGTGTACTCCATGCGGTAGACGGTGTAGTCTGCGCCGCCGGCGTCGGCATGGTGGTAATTCTGCATGGAGATGTTCTGGGGATTGACGGAATCATCGTCGGACACCACATAATATTCGGTATCCGTGACGCCCTCCCCCAGCGGGGGCAGAGGTGTGCCCGTCAGATCCACATAGCTCATGCCGTCCGCCGCGCCGATGCCGGTAAACTCGCTGAAGGTGGGGTAATACTGGGCCTTGGGCATCTCGGTCACGTAGCCCCGCCGGACGCCCATCGTACGGTAATCGACCCATTCCCATCCGATCCCCTCGGAGCAGTTGCTGTCGATCACATTGCCCTTGCTGTCCCGGATGATGTAGTGAAAGCTGTATTCCAGCGCGTCGGCGGCGTCCACATCCGCGCCCCAGCGGAAGAACCGCTCGAAGAGCTTCGGCTCGATGCCCGTGTCCTGCCATGCGAAGCGGTCGAAGACCGCCTCCGCCGCATTGTAGCAGTAGCCGCTGATCCTGCCGTACAGATTTCCCCGGCGGGCTTCCTCATAGATGCCGGTTTCCGCCAGCACAAGGCCCGCCCCGCCCAGCATCAGCACCGCGCCGGAAACAAAGGCCAGAACCAGCGCCGTCAGCTTGAACAGCCAGTGATATCTCGCTTTCATTTCGTGCCCTCCATTTTGTAGCCCCGGCCCCAGACCACCTTGAGATATCGGGGCTCCGAGGGATTGATCTCGATCTTCTCCCGCAGATGGCGGATGTGCACCGCCACGGCGTTTTCGCTGCCGTAGGGGTTCTCCTTCCAGACGGTTTCGTAGATGCTCCGGGTGGAGAAGACCTTGCCGGGGTTCTCCATCAGAAGCTTCAGCACATCGTACTCGATCGGGGTGAGATTGGCCTCCTCGCCGTCCACGGTGACGGTTTTGGAGCGGTCATCGAGCACGATGCCGCCGATGGTGAGGGTGTTTTCGCTCAGCGGAGGCTTGGCGCCGAGGCTGGCGTACCGGCGCAGGTGGCTGCGCACCCGGGCCAGCACCTCCACGGGCACGAAGGGCTTGGTGATATAGTCATCGGCGCCCACGTTCAGGCCCAGCACCTTGTCCTGCGTTTCGGATTTGGCGGTGAGGAGCAGGATGGGAGCGTTGGAAAATTCCCGGATCTTGGCGGTTGCGGTGATGCCGTCCATTTTCGGCATCATGATATCCAGCAGCACCAGATGGATTTCATTCATCTTCATGATCTCCAGAGCCTCAGCGCCGTTGCGGGCTTCAAAGAGCCGGTAGCCCTCCGGCATCAGGTAGATTTTCAGCGCGTTGACAATGTCCGGCTGATCGTCGCAGATCAATACGTTGTACATATGGGTTCATCTCCTTTGTGATGCCCATTATACGCGATTTTTCATTAAGATGAAAGAGGGCGAATTCTTAAGAGTTCTTTAAGCCGGGAGTCCCGGGGGACGAAAAACGGCCGATCCCGAAATGGGATCGGCCGTTTCGATCATTTTGCATTTACTCGCCAAACGCCCGGTACAGGAACGTGACCACCTGGGCCCGGTTGCAGGAGGAACCGGGGCCGAACTCGGTGGCGGAGATGCCGTTGGTGATGCCGTTCTCCACTGCCCAGAGAACGGCCTTGTAGAAGAAATCCTGTTCCGCCACATCCGTGAACGGATTGTTCTGTCCCACAGGATCGGGCTTTCCGGCAGCCCGCCACAGGAAGGTGACGACGGCGGCCCGGTTGCAGACATCATAGGCGCCGAACTTGTCAGCAGTAACGCCGTTGGTGATGCCCTGCTCCACGGCCCAGAGGACGGGCTTGTAGAAGAAGTCGCTGGTCTTCACATCGGCGAAAGGATTCTTCGTGGAGCTGGGTTCAGGATTCTCAGCGGCCCGGTGGAGGAAGGTGACCACATGGGCCCGCAGGCACTGGTCATTGGAGCCGAAGGTGGCGGCAGAGGTGCCGTTGGTGATGCCGTTTTCCACGGCCCATGCAACAGGTTCCTCGTAGAATTGGCCCTCGGCCACATCGTCAAAGGGCGTCAGGCGGGTGTCGCCGCAGAGGGTGCAGACGGTGCCAGCCCAGTCATGGGCCTCGGGGTCGATATCTAGGTCTTCGGTGTAGCTGTCTCCGCAGCGTGTGCAGGCATAAGTGGTTTCACCCTTGGAAATGCAGGTGGAGGGGATGGTAATGGTGACGATGCTGTGGTCATGGCCCAAGGGTTCTTCGGTATCGGCCTCGAACCGTTCGCCGCAGAGTGTACAGATATGGACCTCGTAGCCCCAGTCCTCACAGGTGGCGGGGACGGTGTGGGAGTAGGCATAGCTGTGGCTGCAGGGCGCATGGTCCGTGTAGTCGGGGATGCGGACCTCGTCGGAGACGCTGACGTTGATGTGGGTGATGCAGTAATAGCCACCGCCCGCCTGGTCACTGAGGGTCAGCTCGATCTGTGCGAAGCCGGGGGCCAGGGCGGTCAGGATGCCGTTTTCATCCACGGTGCAGACCTCGGGGGTATCGCTCTCCCAAGTGACGATGTGGAAGTCGGTATCGTAGACATCGCCCCAGCAGGGCGCCACGAAGGGGCCGACGTAGCCGGGCTTGAAGGCCATGCAGCCGTACTGCATGGTGAAGTCGGACTCCTCTGCCAGAACGGGGAAGGAGGTGTTGCAGTGCATATAGCGCTCCACGCCGTCGTATTCCATGATGGCGCCGTCGATCTGCATGCCGTTGGGGTGGGCGTAGGTCAGGTTCAGGTAGCTGCCGTTTGCATACTCGCCGTAGCTGAGCCAGCTGTTGCAATAAAGCTGACCCAGCTGCATGCCGCTCTTGTCATTGACGCCGTCGAGGATGTACCAGCCGTCGTAGCTGCCGTCCAGACCCAGAGCGAGCTCGTCCTGGCAGGGGGTGAAATTGTAGCTCTGATTGTTGACGAGCATGGTATAGTTGCCGTAGCCGTTGGGGTGGGAATTGTCGAAGTTGTACCAGCGGCCGTCGGTGTAGTAGATCTTGGGCTTGTCCCATGCCTCGGGGGGCAGGTTGTCCCCATCATAGGCGGGGGTGACGAACTCCACGGTGTCGAGGTAGATCCACTCGGCGATGTAATCCCGGTCGGTGGTGCCGCAGCTGATCCACAGGGGATCGTAGAGCACCCACTCCCCCTCCAGATACACGAAGCACCATGCGTGGCCCTCGTAGTTAAACAGGTCCACAGTGCTCGTCTTCATATCGCCCCGCCAGCCGTCGCCGACCACGGCCGGAATGCCCAGAGAGCGCAGCAAAAACTGCATCAGATTGGCGTAGCTCAGGCAGTTGCCGGTGCGGTTGTAGAAGACGTCGTAGGCATAGGCGGAGGTGTTGACATCGTAGTAGATATTCCGGGCGATCCAGCGGTCGATGGCGTTGGCCTTTTCGGTGGGGGTGGTGCACCCTGCGGTGATGGTTTCGGCAAGGGTCTTCAGCACCTCCTGATCCCGGCGGTCGCCGGTGTTGACCGCCAGCGCGGCCTCGGGGTGCCGCTCCACGTAGACCTCGTCGAGGTAGCGGAAGTGATCGGCCACCCGCTGGGGGGTGATCTCGTAGAGACAGCCTTCATAGTCGGGACGGACATAGTCGGGGCTCAGCACATCCACCCGCAGGGTGTGACAGCACTGATCCACGGACCCCTGATCAATGGGCTCCCGGCCGAAGGCTTCCGCAGAGGGCAGGATGCCCAGCGCCAGAATCAGACACAGGGCCAAAGCGGTGATTCGTTTGAACATATCTTTCATTCCTTTCATGTTTTTGGTTTCTATGTTCAGCATAGACGATAGCGGGGACATTGTCAACGGAATTATTCATACGTCTCCTCTGCCAGCGCTGACGCATCCCGTCTGCCTGTGGGGGTGGAGCCGAAGCGCTTGCCGTAGGCCCGGGTGAAGGAGGAGTAGCTGCGCCAGCCGGAGCGGAAGCAGGCATCGGTGGCACTCATGCCGCCGCGGATCAGCTCCCGGGCCAGCATCAGCCGCCGCTCGGTGAGATAGCCGTGGACGGTGGTGCCCGTCTCCCGGCGGAACAGGCGCATCATGTGGTATTTGCTCAGGTAAAACCGCTCCGCCAGACCGTCGATGGAGATATCCTCGGTCAGATGGCGGTCAAGGTAGCGGACGATGGCCACCACCCGCTCGTTTCCGGGAGTCTGGGGGCCGGGCCGGGGGGCATCGCTGCGGCGCAGCTCCCGTGTGATGCCCACCAGCAGCCGCAGCACCGCCGCATTGCTCAGGATCACCCGGCCGTACGCCTCCCCCGCCAGCTCCCGCTCGAGGCTGGCCGCCAGAGAAAAGAGCTTTTTGCGCAGGGCTTCGCCGGGCCGGAGGACATGGCCCCGGGTGCCGAGGAAGCACTCCGTCAGATCGCAGCCGGGGATGGATTCCCGCCGCAGGAATTCCGGCGAGATGTAGAGGATGATCCGCTCATAGACGGCGCCCGGCTCGAATTCCGGCCGGTGGACGCTTCCGCTGCCCACCAGCACCACATCGCCGCTCTGAATGGCGTAGCGCCGGCCGTCCACGCTGTAGCCTCCGGAGCCGGACACCAGCAGCAGGATCTTGCAGAATTCATGATAATGGAATTCGGGCCTTGTGCCGCCGTCGCTGCGCAGATGGAACAGCCGGTAGTCCTCGGTCAGGAAGCCTTTTTTTTGATAATTGGTCATGATACTCCCCCAAAAGAATATGTCATTGTTGCGAAAGAAACACCACGCCCGTAGGGCATGCATTTCATGCATGCCGACACGCATACAATGCGTGTCCTACGTTGGGAAAGGGCTTTCGTTTATCGCAGCAGGTTTACTCGTGAAACAGGAATAGCATTATTTGCAATAAGTATAGCACAGAACGCATATTCATTGCAAGAGTTGCGCTGTACAATAGCAGTACGAAACGGGCAAACTCTGCCTACGGAGGTAAAAACAAATGAAACAATTTCTGAAAAACTACGGCTTCATCACCAGCATGCTGCTGGGCATCGGCGCGGGCTGCGTCTTCGGCTGGCTGTGGCCGGAGTACGCCGCCAATTTGAGCTGGCTGGGCACCATCTTCACCAACCTGATGTTCTGCGTGGTAGTTCCCATGGTCTTCTGCTCCATCTGCTCCGCCATCGCCAACATGGAATCCATGAAGAAGGCCGGCAAGATCATGGGCGTCACCGTGGCCACCTTCTGCGTCACCGCCGGCATCGCCGCCGTCATCATGTACATCGTCTGCCGGATCTTCCCGCTGGTTCAGGGTCAGTACACCGTCACCGAGGGTGAGGTGGGCCAGACGCTGGGTCTGACCGACATGATCGTCAACTTCTTCACCAAGCCCGACTTCACCGAGCTGTGGAGCCGCCGGGCCATCCTGCCCCTGATCATCTTCGCCATCCTCTGCGGCTTCGGCATCCAGATGTCCGGCGGCAAGAAGACCATGACCGCAAAGCTGCTGGAGGACGTCACCGGCTGCATCATGAACGTGGTCAAGATCATCACCTACTACGCTCCCATCGGCTTCTTCGGCTTCTTCGCCAATCTGGTGGCCGACTACGGCCCCGAGCTCATCGGCGACTACAGCCGCACCCTGATCATCTACTATGTGCTGTGCTTCGCCTACATGTTCGCCTTCTTCCCTGTCTACGCCCACTTCGGCGGCGGCAAGGGTGCGGTGAAGGTCATGTTCCAGCACCTCTTTAAGCCCGCAGCCGTTTCCTTCGGCACCTGCTCCTCCGTCGCCACCATCCCCACCAACATGGAGGCCGCCGAGGAGACCGGCATCAGCAAGGACGTCACCAACATCGTCCTGCCTCTGGGCGCCACCATGCACATGGACGGCTCCGCCATGTCCGCCATCATCAAGGTCGCCTTCCTCTTCGGCATCTTCGGCAAGGATTTCGGCACCGGTGAGGCCATCCTCGCCATCATCGTGGCCATCTTCTCCTCCGTTGCCATGTCCGGCATCCCCGGCGGCGGCGGCACCGGCGAGCTGGTGCTGTGCACCATCTTCTTCCCCGACCAGATGGCCATTGCCTACCCCATCGCCATCGC
>JAFWAZ010000174.1 GCA_017507425.1 Oscillospiraceae bacterium
GGGTCTCCAGCGTGGTGCCGGACTTGGAGACCAGAATGAACAGAGAACGGGAGGCATCGATCCGGCTCAGAACGGCAGCGGCATCATCGGGATCCACGTTGCTGATGAATTCGGCCTTCATCTTCAGGGTGTTGTTGGCCTTTGCCCAGTTTTCCAGAGCCAGATAGATGGCGCGGGGGCCCAGATCGGAGCCGCCGATGCCAATTTGGCAGACGGTGGTGAACTTCTCGCCGGCGGCATTGACGATCTCGCCGGCGTGAACCTTGTTTGCAAAAGCAGCGATCTTATTCTGCTCGCCCACATAGAACTCGCGCTTGTCGACGCCGTCAGCCATGACAGCCTCGCCCAGCTGGCCGCGGCACATGTGGTGCAGGACGCGGCGCTTCTCGCCGGTGTTGACCACGGCGCCGTTGTACAGCTCGGCAAACTTCTCCACCAGCTGCTGCTCCTTGGCGAAGTCAGCCATGATGGTCAGGATCTCATCGTTGACGGGGCGGGCGCCGAAGTTGAAATCCATGCCGCAGCCCATGGGCACAGTGTACTTCTTGACGCGCTCAGCGCCGTTTTCGCCGGACATTGCGGCTGCCAGCTTCACAGGCTCAGCGGCCTTCAGCGCGGCATAGGAAGCCAGAGTGTCCATGTTGTTCCAGTTAATCATGTGAATCTCCTCCTGATGGTATGGAAATATTTTTTAGTTTCACAGAGTCATTGTACTACACCCGTCAGGAAATTGCAAGTTTCAAACAAAATTGTCTTGCTTTTCCTGAGAAAAATGCGGGATTACCATTTTCTGGGGGCTGGATCATCGGATTCGCAGTTCCCAGAAGGCCACCGCCGCTGCTGCGGCCACGTTCAGGGAATCGACGCCGTGGGACATAGGGATCCTGACGGTGTAGTCGCAGCTTTCGATGATTTCCGGGGCAAGACCGTCGCCTTCGGTGCCGAGAACGAGGGCAAGGCGTTCCTCGGCGGCGAGCGTTTTGTCGTCAATGCCGACACTGCGGTCAGTCAGGGCGAGGGCGGCGGTTTTGATGCCCAGATCACGGAGCTGCTTTGGCCAGTCCCTGTCCAGACGTGCCCATGGGATCTGGAATACGGTGCCCATGCTGACCCGGACGCAGCGCCGGTGGAGGGGGTCGCAGCAGGTGGGGGAGAGGAGCACCGCATCCATGTGCAGCGCTGCGGCGGAGCGCAGGATGGCGCCCACGTTGGAGGCGTCCACGATGCCGTCCAGCACCGCCACACGGCGGGCATTTTGCGTCACTTCCTCCACGGTGCGGGGCGCGGGCCGCCGCATGGCGCACAGGCATCCCCGGGTCAGCTCGTAGCCTGTCAGATTTGCAAGGACATCCCGGTCTGCGGTGTAGACGGGAACGTCCGGGCAGCGGTCAAGGATGGTTCCCGAAATGCCTCCGATCTGGCGTCGCTCCATGAGAAAGGACAGGGGAACGCAGCCCGCGTCCAGCGCGTGGCCGATGACCTTGTGGCTTTCGGCGATGAAAATACCCTCTGCGGGGTTGCGTTTATTGCGCAGCTGGGCCTCAGTCAGACGGAAGTAGGGGGCGAGGGCGGGATCGTTCAGGTCGGTGATCTCGATGATGTTCGGCATAGTGGAGCTCCCTTTCTTAGTTTTTCTTAATTATACCAAATAACGGTTGAATGTGGCAAGATGATATTGTATGATAATCATACAGAAGGTGTTCCCTGTGCGGAAGCGAACCATTGAGGAGGGCTATTTATGACAGAATCCTATTGCCTGAAATCCTGTACAGAGTGCGGCCAGTGCTCTGGCTGTCGGACTGGCATATATAGTGCGGAATGTGAGATCACAAAATGCTGTAAAAAAACGGGGCATGAAAGCTGCGAAACCTGCACCCGCGGAGCGGGCTGTTCAACCAAGTGGAGCCGGGATCGGATGCCCGGGTTGATCCATGACAAGGAGCGGCGGGATGCGGAGCTGCGGGAGTATTACCGGAAAAAGGTCGGTCTGCTTGCCCAGTGGCTGCCGCTGGTCTTCTGGGGTATGGTTGTGAACATGGCCTTTGGGCTGGTATATGGGGTGATCGAGGCCATTGAGCCTATTGCGTTTCCGCTGGAGCTGATCGTCAGCGCCGTATGTCTTCTGACTATGGCCTTTGGCTACTGGCGGCTGAATGAGGCAGATGAACGGTTCTGTTTTGTTGCAATCTACTATGTGCTGGCGTTGGTTCTGATTGTGGCAGAAAGTTATCTGCCGGAGAAAAGCGTACTTACGACGATTCTGAGTCTTGTCATCGGCGCAATCGGCATCGCTGTTACATTCAAGACCTGTGCTGCTTTCCGGGATGTGATGTACGGCATCGATAATCAAATGGCGGAAAAATGGGATAATCAGCGGACGCTTATCAAGTATTGCTGGTTCGGTTTTGCTGCATTGCTTGTACTGGTGTGGATCCCGTTGATCGGCGTGCTGGCCGTTTGTGCGGTTCTGTTTTTCGCGGTTTTCCTTTCTATCAGGGAGATCGTGTATGTGTATCAGACCATGAATCTGTGCCAGATGCGGAATTGGGGTTGATTCCCATGGAAATAATGGTATACCATCCTTCGGCTCATTTATCGTTATGGATGAATTGAGGGATGGTAATGTCAGATGGCCGTGGATCGTGAATTTGACCTGCCGTAAAAAAAGATGAAAAAATGAAAAATTGTGCTTGCATTTTCTGACAGGGTGTGCTATTATACTGTGGCTGTCAGAAAGCAGCACAATATCCGGGTGTGGCGAAGTTTGGTATCGCGCTTGAATGGGGTTCAAGAGGCCGCTGGTTCGAATCCAGTCACTCGGACCAAAGAGAGGAAACGACTCAAGTTTCCTCTCTTTTTCTTTGTTCAGAGCAGAGAACCGGCGGCCTCTTGCTGCGCCGGCAGGCGCATTTCAATCTGCCGCATGGAAATGCCGCGCGAAGCGCTGCATTTCCCACTGGTTCGAATCCAGTCACTCGGACCAAAAGAGAGGAAACGACTCAAGTTTCCTCTCTTTTTCTTTGTTCAGAGCAGAGAACCGGCGGATGTCATTGTGTATCCGGATCATCGCAGGTTGTGACCGCTGAGCCAACGATCGGGTGCGGTTAAGCGGTAGACTTCCGTGGCTGTGTGTGATATACTCGGTTTGACCAACAGAAATGAATGAGGTGGCTAACTTGAAAACCAAGAACCTTTCAACGGTGTATGCCATCGCTGCAGCGGCACTTTACGCAATCAATGTCCCGTTTTCCAAGATGCTTTTGGGTTTTGTGGAACCCACGATGATGGCGGCTTTTTTGTATTTGGGGGCCGGCTTGGGCATGTTTGTGTATCGCCTTGTTTCCAAGGCGGCGGTAAAGGCCGCACCGACAGAACCGCTGACCAAAAAGGAATTGCCCTACACGGTCGCAATGGTGGTACTTGATATTATTGCCCCTATTTTGCTGATGTTTGGAATCAGATCCTCCAATGCTGCGAATGTTTCCCTGATCAATAACTTTGAGATCGTTGCAACCTCCCTGATCGCGCTGTTTGTTTTCAAAGAGGTGATCTCCAGAAGACTGTGGATCGCCATTGCCTTGGTGACGGTGGCAAGCGTGATCCTCTCTTTCGAGGGAGCAGGCTCTTTCGAGTTCAACATCGGTTCCCTGTTTGTTTTCGGCGCGTGCCTGTGCTGGGGCATTGAAAACAACTGTACCAGAATGATCAGCAACAAAAGTTCCATTGAGATCGTGGTGATCAAAGGTACGTTCTCCGGTCTTGGAAGCCTGATCGTAGCGTTGACGATTGGTGAGAGTCTGCCCGCTGTGATTTGGGCATTGTGTGTACTGCTGCTTGGCTTTGTGGCCTACGGACTGAGCATCTATTTCTATGTCATGGCACAAAAGGATCTGGGAGCAGCGAAGACGAGTGCTTACTATTCCATCGCTCCGTTTCTGGGCGTTGCCTTTGGTATGCTGATTCTGGGGGAAAGACCCGCAATCCAGTTCTATGCTGCTCTGGCAGTCATGATCATCAGCACGTATTTCATGATCAAGGACACCATCGAGCTGCAGCACACCCATGAGCATGAACATACCCATACCCATGAGCACAGCCATGGAAATACGGTCCATTGCCATGAGCATACGCACATCCACACGCATATCCATGTCCACGGCGAGGACAGCGACAATCACGAGCATAACCACAAAGCAATGGCCCATGAGCATTTGCACGTTGCTTGAGTAAATTCGTTTTGCTGAATATTAGGAAATAACCGCAGCCCCAAGGAACTTCGTAATTCCTTGGGGCTGCAATCGTGTATTCTGCGGTTGATCGACCGCAGTATTTTATTTCCGGGCCTGTTCCCGGAGAAGCTCCAAAATCTCCACCCAGTCCTCATCGCCCTGTTTACGGGCCATGTTGATCATGAAATTCAATCTGGGTTCCAGACGGGGGTAGGAGAAGCGGAGCAGACGCTCGTAGATCGTATCTGCGCCGGGCCAGTTCATGTCCTGCAGCCACTCGAGGAGGGGACACAGGTACAGCTCCAGCTCGTCGTCGCTGCGGCTGGCCAGAACCTGTGCACAGGGCTCCCAGTGGGATTTGGTGGCCCGGGGGAGTACGGGCTGCAGGAAGGGCGGGAGGTAGCGCACATGCTTGGCAAGCTCCAGACCCAAGTTCCTGCGCACCATATTTTGCGCATGACTCAGATCCATGTCCCAGATGAACAGGTCGTAGATTTCATCGATCATCGTAAATCACATCCTTTTGAACCATTATAGCAGAAATGAGGCGGAAAACAAGGCAGTTTTCCTGTAATTTGCAGTCTGGTTGCTTAAAAATAAGCACGCTCCCGGAGATTATCGGATAAGGTCGGGAGGGATGAAAATGAATCTGAACAAAACCATACAAATCGACCTTGCGGCCCGGGGGGCCGCGATCCAGCTTGGAGAGTCGGCGGTTTCCGGGGACAGCGGCTCCCGGTCGCTGGTATTTGAGCTGATGGAGGAGGGAACGCCTTGGACTGTGCCGGAGGGAACCCGGGCGGGACTGGCATTTCGCACGGAGCACGGCGCCATGGGGGAATATGACACCATGCCCGACGGCACGCCCGCGGCCGAGATCGACGAAAACCGGGTGCGGCTGCGTCTGATGGACGCCATGCTGGCAAAGCCGGGGATGATCTGGATGGCGCTGGTGCTGCGGGATGAGAATTTCGCCCGGCTGTCTGCGTTTCCGATGATGATGCGTGTTTCGAAAGGTCTGGAGGATGTGGGAGAGCTGCCAAAGCAGTATTACCTCGTGCGGAATCTGGAGGAGATCAATACCATCATTCGCCAGCTGCGTGAACGAATGGAGCAAGTGGATACCGAGGAAAACCTTGCGGCTGCGCAGGAGGCCCGTCAGGCGGCAGAGGAGGCAAAGGGCTATGCCGAATCCATCGACACGGAAATGCTTATGGCGCGCATCGAGGCAAAGGGCGACGATGTGTACATTGAGCAGGGGAAGCTGTATCTAACCGCCAATGGGGATCGGATCGGATTGGGTATCGAACTGCCCAGCGGCACCGCGGGGCTGGCCTTTGACGGAGGGTATGTGGATGAGGAGAATTGCCTGCATCTGACCCTCGACGGAGCGGATATTGCGGGCTTTGATCCCATCCCTTTGCCGGAAACGGGCGGCGGGGGTGATTCTGGGGCGCGGATGACGGTGGCCATGGAGACGGCGGCGTCGGTGACTGCGGCGGAGACGGCGGACGAGGTGGAGCTGGCCTTTACCTTTGCCTCCGTGGACGCGGTGACGCAGGTGCCCACCGGCGACGGCACCATGCAGATCAGCGTGGGCGGTGCGGTGAAGCACACGGCCCGGATCGAACAGGGGCGGGTAGCCCTGAACATCCGGCCCTATCTGACCGGCGGCGCCAACGCGGTGACACTGACGGTGACGGACGCCTACGGCGGCAGAGCCGTCCGCAATATCTCCGTCACGCTGGAGACGCTGGGACTCGAGTGGAGTCTGGGGCTGACGGAGAAGACCGGGAGCACCCTGACGCTCCATCTGACCGCCACCGGCAACTATCCCAAGACCGTTCACCTGCAGGTGGACGGCAATGATATTGAGGTTTTCGAGGTGACCACCTCCGGCCGCAGGGTCACCAAGACCGTCCCGGTGCAGGTCCACGGCGGGCATATCGTCTCCGCCTACGCCGTCATGGAGGCAGCGGGAACCGTCATGACCTCCGACGTGCTCGAATGTGCCTGTGCGTGGGTGGTGGATGAGATCGTCCCCGCCATCTGCTGCGCGGATGTGCCCGAGAGCGCGGATCAGTTCTCCACGGTGCAGCTGATCCACCGGGTCATCGACCCCCAGAACAATCCGGCCACGGTGCAGTATCTGGTCAACGGTGTCCTCTTCAAGGAGGCGCTCATCGATCAGAGCGAGCAGGTCTGGTCCTACCGGCTCATCGCAGCCGGGGAGACGACGCTCTCCATCCTCTGCGGAAACATCCGGCATGACGAGGTGATTCAGGTCACCGAGCTGGCCGCGGGGGTGGAGGAGGTCACCGACTCCCTCGCCCTGAAGATCGACCCTGCCGCCATGGCAGACCTGCCCAGCTGGGAGGAGAACGGCTACCGCTTCGCCCTGTCCGAGGGCTTCGATCTGGTCAACGGCGGTCTGCAGAATGACGCCGACGGCGTCCGGTGCATCCGCATCACCGCCGGCGACCGGCTGACCCTGAACTATCCGCTCTTTGCCACGGATGCAAGAGCAAACGGTCTGGCGGCCAAGCTGATCTACGCCGTGCGGGACAGCTCCGCCAAGCACTGCACAGCCATTTCCTGTCAGCGTGACGGCATGGGCCTCGAGATCCAGCCCAACAATGTGTACCTCCGGGGCAATCAGACCGAGTGCAAACTCTCCGTCTGCGAGGACGAGAAGACCGAGCTGGACTTCAACATCCAGCCCGACACCGGCGACGGGATCATGTCTCTCTGGGAGCAGTGCTCCACCTTCTCCTACATGAAGTACGCCGCCGACGAGAGCTTCACCTTCGGGGGCACCAGCATCACCTTTGGCTGTGATGACGCGGATGTGTACCTGTATCTGGCCCGGTTCTACACTCGGGATCTGACCGATGAGGAGCGGCTGGCCAACTATGTGGCCGACGGCGCCGACACCGACGGGATCCTCGACCGCCAGAGCCGCAACGACATCTACGACTCCACCGGCGCCATCGACGTGGAGAAGTGCGCCAGCCGCAATCCCGACTGCCACCACATCGTCATCAGTGCCGAGCGCATGACCAAGGGCAAGAAGGACGAGGTCAAGGCCTCCATCCGGCACATCTACCGCTCCGGCGGCCCCGAGCACCAGTGGACGGCACAGGCCAGCATCTACGTGCAGGGCACCAGCTCTGTGGAGCACGCGGAGACGGCGGGTCCCAACCTGAATATCTACTACCCCGGCGGCATCACCCTTGACGACGGCACACTGGTCGCCGACGGCTACGCCATGAACGGGCGGGATAAGTCCATCCCCGTGCTGGAGCTGTGCTACAAGAAGAACATCGCCTCGGAGGATCACATCGTCAACCGCATGAGCGCCGAGTGGTACAACCGGTACCAGCCCAGCGTACGGCCGGAGCGTGTGGCCAATCCGCTGGTGCGCGACTGCCTCGACAGCGCCATGTGCTGCGTCTACTTCCGCAATTCCGGCAGCACTGCCGTGCAGGTGGGCCCGGATCTGGTGCCCCCGGGAGCCACGGTCTTCTTCGGCCTCGGAAATCTGGTGTCCAATAAGGATTCCGTCAGTGCCTTCGAGTACCACCCCATCGTCATCGAGGTCAAGAACAACACGGAGCCGCAGGTGCTCTTCAAGTCCAAGGATCTCACCGGCGACAACTGGGGCAACAACTACGAGTTCCGCTATCTGGACAACTCGGTCTATACCGAGGAGCAGGCCAAGGCCGAATGGCAGAAGGTGCAGAATTTCCTCTGTGATACCGACTGCACCGCAGCCACCGATGCGGTCCTGTCGAAGACGGTGACCATCGGCGGCGTCAGCTTCGTCCGGGACTCCGTGGAGTACCGCAAGGCGAAATGGGATGCGGAGGCCCCGGAGATCTTCGATAAGAAGACTCTGACATGGCACCACAACATCACCCTCTTCCTGCTGCTCCGGGACAACCGGGCCAAGAACATGTTCTGGTCCTATGATCCCGTGACGAAGAAGTGGGGCCTGTGGTTCAACTGGGACAACGATACGGGACTGTGCCGGAACAACGACGGTTACATCGACATCGAGCCCGGGTACATGGACTTCGACACACTCGGCACCGGCGACGTTTTCAACGGCGCCGCCAATGTGGTCTTCAACAATCTGCGGGCGTGGGACTTTGACGAGCTGAAGGCCGATTACCTCGACCGGGAATCCGCCGGGGCGTGGGACATTGACGCGCTGTATAAGTACGCCATGGAGTCTCAGGAGAGCATCTGCGAGGCCCTGTGGATCGAGGACGCGGCCCACAATGCGATCAGCACCATGCAGAATCTCGGCACCGCCGCATACCTCGAGCGTGCCACCGGACGGCTGCGGCTGCACCTGAAGAAGGCCCTGACCTTCCAGAAGGTGCTGGTGGACAGCTACTACTGCTCCACCGCGGCCACGGGCCAGAGCGCCGCCTTCCGCGGCTATACGCCCGCCCAGTGGTCTGGTGTGGCACCCAGCGGCAGGCTCAGCGTCACCGCCTACACAAACATGTACA
The DNA here is from genome assembly GCA_017507425.1 of Oscillospiraceae bacterium. Lineage (GTDB taxonomy): Bacteria > Bacillota > Clostridia > Oscillospirales > Oscillospiraceae > Faecousia. The sequence goes on from JAFWAZ010000174.1 coordinate 8,750, forward strand.
TCAACGTCCTCGCGGGCAACACCGCCTATCAGGTGCGCGCCGCCGAGGGAGTTCCCGTAGAACTGGACATTTCTGCCAGCCTGAACAACACGGAGATCTACTTCCGGCACGCCCAGTGGATGCAGGATCTGGGGGATCTGGCGGGGCTGTACCTCGGTCAGTTTGAGGCCAGCATGCTTCGGCGGGTGCGCAGGCTCAGCATCGGCTCGGAGAACGCGGACTACTACAACACCAACTTCACGCAGGCGTCCTTCGACAACTGCCGGAAGCTGGAATACCTGAACCTCGGGGGCCTGCGCAATGCGGCCCGCAGCTTCGACTTCCGGCCCAATCTGTACCTGAAGGAGCTCTACACCAAAGGCAGCGGCGTCACCGGCGTGACATTTGCCAAGCAGGGACGGCTGGAGACGGCAAAGCTGAACGCGGTCCGGAGTCTGGCGGTGGATACCCTGCAGAAGCTTGAGACGTTCACCATGCCCACCTACGACAATCTGAATGTGCTGAGCGTGGAGGATACGCCGGCTCTGGGCACACAGGCCATGGCCGAGGGGGCTGGAAGCCTCCAGCGGGTGCGGCTCATCGGCATCGACTGGAGCTGCACCAATGCGGACACCCTGATGCGCCTGAGCGGCTGTGCCGGCCGGGACGACGACGGGCGGGACGTTCCGGAGCCCGTCATCACCGGCAGGGCCCACATTGCCGCCCTGACCCAGGAGGAGCTGGATCACCTGAACGGGGTCTTCCCCGGGCTGGAGATCACCTATGACGCCATCGTCCCCAGCTACACGGTGCGCTTCCTCGTCAACGGCGAGGTCAAAAACACCCAGCGCGTGGCCCACGACGGCACCGCCAAGGATCCCGTCCGGACGGGCGTGATCCCCACACCTACCAAGGACAGCGACGTGGAATACCATTACAGCTATACGGGATGGGATAAGAGCCTGCAGAACATCACCGCCGATACGGACATCAACGCGGTCTTTGCTGCGCAGGACCGGTACTACACTGTGCGGTACTGGTACGATGCCGCAGAGGAGCGCATGGCTCAGGAGTTCTCCGTCATTGCCCACGGCAGCTGTGCCTGCACTGCCGACGAGCCGGAACAGGAGGGGGCCTACTTCATCGGATGGGATGCTGAGACGGCTGACGTGGTTTCCGACATGGATCTGCATCCGGTGTTTCTGGTGCCGGAGCTTCCGGAGACGGCGGTGGAGCGGTTTGAATACCTGTACAGCGACGATCCGAGTGACGATTCTGCCTATACGCTGGCGGAGTTTGTGGGGATTCTGGACAGCGGACGGGCGAAGGAGTATTTTCAGGTCGGCGACCGGATCAAGATGGTCGTCCCGGAAAATGATACGTTTTCGGATGAGGTGATCATTCTGAGTCTTCTGGGCTTCAACCACTACCGTCTTGCCGACGGCAGCGGAGCATTTGCCGGAACGGTGTTCGGGATGGTGGGCCTGATGAACAGCGATGCGAGAATGAACGCAACACAAAGCAACACTGGAGGATGGCCGGCATCGGAGCTGCGTGCAAGGGTGAGCGGAGCGTACTTCGCCGCACTGCCCCTGCACTGGCAGAAGCTGATCCGTCCGGTCGAGGTGCTGTGCAGTGTAGGCGACAATCGGCCGGACGTTGAGAGCTGCGTGGATCGCCTGTTCCTGCTGTCCGAGGCGGAAGTCGGAAGTAATACCGGGGTAGCGCCGTACAAGAACGAGATTGATCCGGATGCTGAGTCTGTCACACTCCCGGCCTTTACGGGTATTGCTTCCCGGGTCAGAGCTTACTTTAATGGCGAGGGCACCACCAATTTCTGGTGGCTGCGATCTACCACCATGGCTAACGGATCGTTTAGCTTGGTGGCGGACTATGGTGGAACGGGCAACAGCATACCGCAGTATCCGAAAGGGATCTGCCTTGTTTTCTGTATGGGAGGTGCTGCCGTATGATCCATATTCGGACATCGGACGGTGAATACATCCGCATTGAAAACGAGGTCTGGATCACCGCGAACCGCAACGGAATTGTCATCACGCCCCACCGGGTCAAAGCGAAAGGCGTGGGCGACGGCACAAGCATCTGGAGCCTCGGGGAGCTGGAGGGCTTCCCCGAGGCCCGGATCATCACCCGGGCGGAGTATGAGGAGCGGATGGGAAGTCAGGACGACGATCCGGAGCTGAGCGCCGAGGAGGCGCTGGCGGTCATGATGGGAGGGAGCTATGAAGCTGAGTGAAGCGGTCCGGTACCGGGCTGCTATTGAGAAAGCCAGCGAGAGTCTGGCAGATGACGAGCTGCTGGAGGTTCCCAATCTGGCCCCCGGCTGGGCTCTGAACGGCAGCTATGCACCGGGGAATCGGGTGTGCTTTGACGGGATCCTGTACAAATGCCTGCAGGAGCACACCGCGCAGCCCGGCTGGACGCCCGCGGCGGCGCCCAGCCTCTGGACACGGGTGCTGATCCCGGACGGGAATACCGTCCCCGAGTGGGTGCAGCCGGAGAGTACGAATCCCTATAGCAAGGGGGATCGAGTGTTGCACAACGGCAACCTCTGGGAGAGCATCTGTGACGGCAATGTATGGGAGCCCGGCGTGTATGGATGGGAGGTGATTTCGTGAAGGATCTGATTTCGGCGGCAGTCGGTATGACGGCAGGCGTGCTTTCGTGGCTGGTGGGCGGATTTGACGTACCGGTGCTGGCGCTGGTCATCTGCATGGGCGTAGATTATGTGACAGGACTGATCGTTGCCGGCGTGTTTCACGCAAGTCCCAAGACCGACGGCGGCGGTCTGGACAGCCGTGTGGGCTGGAAGGGGCTGGCGCGGAAGCTGGTGACGGTTCTGATCGTGGTGGTTGCAAATCTGGCGGATCTGCTTTTGGAGGTTCACTACATCCGCGATGCGGCGGTGGCGGCATTCTGTGCCAATGAATGCCTGAGTATTCTGGAAAATGCGGGGCTCATGGGCATCCGCATTCCGAATATACTGACGTCTGCGTTGGAAAGGCTCCGGGAGAAAGGGGAAGAAGATGGAGAATCAGAGATTTGAATATGCGCTGACCGCGGCGCGTTTTCTCGGCATCAAAGAGGGAAGCCGGGAGCATCAGCGGATTCTGGATGCGTACAATGGGATCCGTCCTCTGCCGCGGGGGTATGCGCTGAAGAACACTGACCCTTGGTGTGCCGGTTTCGTCAGCGCTGCGGCGGTGCTGGCGGGGGTAGGACATTTGCTTCCGCTGGAGTGCAGCTGCGCTCAGATTATCGAGAAAGCCCGGAGAATGGGGATCTGGGTGGAGCGCGATGACCATGTTCCGCAGATCGGGGACTGGATCCTGTACAATTGGGATGCAAAAGGCGAGGGGGATGATACGGGTGCGCCGGATCATGTGGGCGTGGTCATCGGCGTTGACTCGGAGCTATTTGTTGTAGAGGGGAATTATGAGAATGCGGTGAAGCTGCGGACCATTCCCCGCAACTGGGAAAAGATCCGCGGGTTTGTAAGTCCCCGATACCGTCAGCATACATTCCGTACGCCGGAGGATGTGCCCGACTATGCACAGGATACGATTCGGAAGCTCTGCGCGGATGGAAGTCTTCGGGGCATTTCCGACGATGATCTGGGACTGACGGAGGATCTGATCCGGACGCTGGTGATTTTGGATCGGCGGGGAAAACTGTAGGCTTGCAATTGATGCGCTTGTGGGGTACAATGGTGGCATCCGAAAACAAAAGGGAGGAAATAACATGAAAAGAATTCTTGCATTGATTCTGACTGCACTGATGCTGCTGAGCCTGTTCGGCTGCGGTGCGGTTGAAATCGAATTTGAGACGCTTCCCGCCATGCAGGAGGCCACCGTCCCCACAACGACTGCTCCGGCGGAAACGGAACCTGTCGAAACGGAACCGGTGGAGACGGAGCCCGTGGAAACCGAGCCTGCGGAAACCGAGGCCCCCATCGACATCGACGGCTGGTACTACTCCGCCGAGGATGTGGCGCTGTACCTCGTCACCTACGGCTGTCTGCCCGAGAATTTCATCACCAAGAATGAGGCCCGGGATCTGGGCTGGGAGGGCGGCAGCGTGGAGCGCTACGCGCCCGGCTGCGCCATCGGCGGCGACAAGTTCGGCAACCGCGAGGGCATTCTGCCCAAGGCGTCCGGACGTCAGTACTATGAGTGCGACATCGACACCGACGGCCAGAACAGCCGCGGCGCAAAGCGTATCGTCTTCAGCAATGACGGCCTGATCTACTACACCGAGGATCACTACGAGACGTTTATTCTGCTTTACGGGGAGGAATGACAATGACCATCTTGCTCGACGGCAGGGCCATGACCGACCGAGTCACGGCACACACCCATCTGGCGGAACGCATGGAGCTGCCGGAGTATTACGGCAGAAATCTCGATGCCCTGTACGATGTGCTCATGGATTTCGGTTCCGGGACGGAGATCATCCTCACGGATCCCGCCGCTGTTGCTGAAAACCTCGGCAAGTACGGCGAGGCGCTCCTCGCCACCATGCAGGAGGCTGCGGAGGAAAACCCGAATCTGACCATCATTCTCGAATAACCAAAGGCCGAACCTGCGGGTTCGGCCTTGAACTTGGCGGTAAAGGCCTACGGCTTTTGAGCGTGTCAAAAAACCTTCCCCCGGGGGGAAGGTGGCCGAGCGAAGCGAGGTCGGAAGAGGAATGCGGGTGAAAAGCTCAAAGTCAGCAATATCCGAAGACTTGCTGAAATGTTGGCCATATTCCGAAAACAGGTGCAGGTCTAGACATTTTACAAACGTTCAGATTTCTGCCCGCATTCCTCTTCAGTCACCGCCTGACGGCGGCGACAGCTTCTCCCCGGGAGAAGCGATTGGGGCGCTCCAACGCCAGATAGTTTTTTGACACGCTGAGGCCGACCACTCGGGTTCTGCCTGATTTTATTGACGATACACGGTTTTTGTGGTATTCTGTAGCAAAGGAGATGATGCAGATGATCGCGAATTACCACACCCATACCCACCGGTGCAACCACGCCATCGGACGGGAGGACGAGTATGTGCAGGAGGCCCTGAAGGCGGGGCTGAAGATCCTTGGCTGGGCGGATCATGCGCCCTATCTTTTCACCGGCGGGTATTATTCCCATTTTCGGATGCGTCCGGCACAGCTGGAGGGCTATATCAGGGTCATCGAGGAGCTGCGGCAGAAATACGCGGGGATGATCGAAATGCCCATCGGGCTGGAGACGGAGTATTACCCCAAGCATTTTGGAAGACTGGTGGAGTTCCTGCAGGATTATCCCATCGACTACATGATCCTGGGTCAGCACTTTCTGGAGAATGAGTACGACGGCCCCTACAGCGGCTATGTGACGCAGGACAAGGACGTGGTGCGCCGGTACTGCAATCAGAGCATGGAGGCCATGAATACCGGCCTGTTTACCTATTTTGCCCACCCGGATCTCATTCATTTTGACGGAGACCGGAGGTTCTATGGGGAGTGTCTGCGGCCTGTGTGCGCGGAGGCAAAAAGCCTCGGGCTGCCGCTGGAGATCAATCTCCTCGGAATCCGGGAGGGACGCCATTATCCCAACCGATGCTTCTGGGAGGTGGCTGCGGAGGAGGGCTGCGAGGTCGTCCTCGGGTGTGATGCCCATGCGCCTGCGGGTCTGAATGCCCCGGAGGCAGAGCGGGAGGCGCTGGCCATGGCAAAGGAACTGGGACTGCACGTCCTCGACACGGTTCAGCTGCGGAGCATTCACCGCTGAACGGAATGAAATTCGCCCGGAAGCGATTGCTTCCGGGCGTTTGGTCATTCTATGGTGAATTCTGCGTAATAGATCTGGGTGACGGTTTCCGGGTCCGGTGACAGGATGGTTACAGGTGTTAGATTCGCATAGAAGGACTTGGCAATTCGATAGGTGCCGGGATTCAGACTGGGCACGAAATTAGTCCAGCTCACATGGAAATCCCTTGTTCCGCCGATGGGGATCGGGTAGGCTTCCGTCGTCCATGCGGTTTCATCGCCCGGGAACACATGCACCCATTTGCCGTCCACAAGCTGCTCCACCCACCACTGGCTGCCAGTCCAGACTTCAGCCACTGAGGTGCCGTCCTGTGCGCAGAGGAGCGTCAGGCCATGGGGTGTGACATCGGAAACGCTTAGTGTAAGCCCCATCCGGTTGGGCTGGCCCAGCAGGGAAGTGCCGTTCTCTGTGACGGTCAGAGTGGAGAGTATGGTGAGGGCTGACTGGAAATCCTCGTCGGTCCAGTCCCATTCGTGCTCCGTAGCCGGTGAGGTGATGTGGAGCTGGCCCTGAACTGTGTCGAGCACAAGCAGCTGCCAGTGGGCGGGATTTCCACTGTGGCAAAGGGTTCCGGCGGCGCCGTTCGCGAGGGTGATGGACTCGTATTCGAAGCGGGTGTAATAGAGCGTGTCGTTATGATCGTAGTAGGTAATCTCCATCCACTGTTCGGAACTCGCAGGCTTGCAGCGCAGGACAGTACCTCTGTCGAAAAGAGCGGTTTCTGCATCCCAGCCCTCCGGTGTTCCCAGCGTCATGGATACGCCGTTGATTTCCGCGGTGTGGTAGGTGATGCTCTGGGTCTGACCGGCAAACAGGGTATCGTGGGCTTCTGCCCGGAGAAGATAGGGCTGTGCCCACTCGGTCAGGGCATCGCTTTGGAACAGCCAGACTTTGGGGCCCAGATCCGAATCCCAGAAGTCGAGCAGCCACACGCCATCGGGACACTGGCGAAGACGGAACAGAATGGTCAGCCCGTCATCCGTGTAGAATTCCATGGAGAGAACATATTCAGGGGGCTGCGGCCCGGAAAACGGTGTGAATTCGGCGGTGGAGGTCAGAGATTCCAGCAGCTGAAGCAGAGCCGCATTCTGAGTGCTGTGAAGACCTTCCCATCCTTCGGTATGCGCTGCTTTCGTCATAAGCAAGCAGGTCGGAGCTTTCCGAAGGGCTTCACGCAGGAACGTGTGGGGCGTGAGCAGGCGGAAGGCCATGCAGGAGCCGTCGTATTTCAGCAGATACAGCTGATCTCCCTCCAGATACAGGGGGCAGCCGGCCAGAGATTCGTCCAGATTGGTGCCCTGAAATTCCTCGGTGGGGTGTTCGCCGGTGTGATGGAGGATACTGCACAGGGTTCCGACAGGATCCTCAGCCGGGAGGAAGCTGTAGTCCGAGTTGAACAGGACATACAGGCATCCGTTGTAGCGGATCTCGATGACCCGTTCCACGGGGCTGGTTAGCAGGCCCACACCCAGCACCAGTGTCACGATCAGTGTCACCGCGATGACCCAGAAGGCGGGCTTTTTGTAATTGAGCACCGATTTGATCCGTTCTTTCACGCCCACCTCGCCGAAGGCCAGCGGGCAGGCGGTTACATACCGGGCTTTGACAGAGCAGCGCAGCAGGGAAGCGGAGTAGGCTTTTTTGTCGGAAAGCGTCAGGTCCTTTACCACCCGTTCGTCGCAGGCCATCTCGATGTCCCGGCACAGGAGGATATAGGCCAGCCACATGGCGGGGTTGAACCAGTTCACCGTCAGAAGCGCGAAGGCCAGCGGTTTCCACCAGTGATCCCGGCGGGCAATGTGGGCTTCTTCGTGGGCGATCACGTGAGCCTTTGCGTCGTCATCCAGATCGGAGGGCAGGTAGATCCTCGGGCGCAGAAGGCCAAAGATGAACGGGGATTCCAGCCGGTCGCAGAGGAATACATTCCCGCCCATGCAGAGGGATTCGCCCACCTGCCGCCGGACACGCCATGCACTCCACAGGGCCCAGAGGGCCATGGCGATCATACCGAGAAGCCAGAGATTGGCGAAGAACGCCATCCACACCTGCAGAGGGTTGACGCTGGCGCCCGCCATGGGCCGCAGGGATTCCGTATAGACGGGATTGACGGCCTGATCGATGAGTGGGATGCCGCTGTCAATGGCAGGGGCAGTATCCAGCAGGCTCTGGGGCGGGATGACCTCGGCGCTGGGGATCAGGGACACCGGTGCTTCCAGCTGGCCTCCGATGAGCAGCCGCAGTCCCACCAGCGACCACAGGCCGCAGACCAAGCCCCGGGGCGCCTTTTTCAGCAGAATCCGCGCCAGTACCACCGCCAAGACCACCCATGTGGCGCTCAGGCTGGTATTGAGGATGTCGAGAAACAGGTCGGTCATGGTCACACCTCCTCAAATCGGTCGATCATGCTGCGGATCTCAGCGATCTCCTCCGCCGTCAGGCTCCGGCGGCGGGTGAATGCCGCGAGGAAAGAGGGGAGACTGCCGGAAAAGGTCTCCTCCACGAAGCGCTCCGACTGCATGGCGTAGAATTCCTCCCGGCTGATGCAGGCGGATACCGTTCCGCCCTCATTGCGGAACAGCCCGCGCTCACAGAGCCGGCGCAGGACGGTATACGTTGTAGGCTTTTTCCAGTTGAGTTCTGCCTCGCAGAGCTTCACCAGCTCCCTCGAGTGCAGCGGCTCCTGCGCCCAGATCAGGTCTGCAAATTTGGACTCCACATAGCCCAGCTTCTTGTCTTCCATTGGGGTTCCCCCTTTCGGTTTACAAGTTGTAAACTGTATCTTTAGTTTACAATGAGTAAACCGATTTGTCAAGGGGTTTCCTGCCTTGACTTTTTAAAGTCTTCGGGCTATAATGCAAGGGATATGGAGAGTTGTCGGAGTGGTTTAACGAGCCGGTCTTGAAAACCGGTGATCCCGCAAGGGACCGTGGGTTCGAATCCCACACTCTCCGCCAGAAAAAAACACACCCCACACATGGGGTGTGTTTTTTTCTGATGGTGTGTAGGATTCGAAAGGCCGGCCCGACCGCAGGGAGGGTAAAAAGTGTCCGGGGGACACTTTTTAGGCCGTGGGAGAATCCATCGCTTTCTGAACGCACCCGGTACGGGTGTGGGCAGAAAGCGACTCTGGTCGTAGCAAGCCGGATAGGGGGATATCTATAGTGTCTAAATCACACAGCATGAAATCCCACCCCATTCGGGGTGGGATTTCATACTGATGGGCGTACGGGATTCGAAAGGCCGTTGAGAAAACACGCCGGGTACATGTTTTCAGGCCGTGGGAGAATCCGTCGCTTTCCGAACGAACCCGGTACGGGTGTGGGCAGAAAGCGATCGTGGTCGCAGTAAGCTGAGATGGCGGCATATCTATAAAGTATCCCTGAGGGGATGATTTGAAAAATGTGATACCTTGCGTCTGTCTGCGCAATATGCTATCATCTAATACATCAGCTCGGCGGTATCTGTTATCCCATGATACGACGAAGCCGAGCGTCATTGCGGAGGAAATAGAGAGATGAAACAACTGAAAGCTTTCATACAGAAAGAAACCGTCCTGTGCATCGCGGCGCTCTGCGCGGTTTTGACCATGTTTCTGGTGCCGCCGGACGGGGAGTATCTGCATTACATCGACTGGCGGGTGCTGTGCTTGCTGCTGTGTCTGATGGCGGTGGTGGCCGGGTTCAAGAGTCTGGGTGCCTTCCGCTGGCTGACGTGGCAGCTGCTGCGGCGGATCCGAAGCGGTCGGGTTTTGGGCGTGACGCTGGTGCTGCTGCCCTTCTTCTGCTCCATGCTGGTGACCAACGATGTGGCGTTGATCGTGTTCGTCCCGTTCACACTGGCGCTGCTGGAGCAGCTCGGATGCAGCGGCGCTATCATTCCCATTGTGGTCTTGCAGACGGTTGCGGCGAATCTCGGCAGCATGGCGATGCCCGTGGGCAATCCCCAGAATCTGTTTCTTTACGCAGCCTATGAGCTGTCCATTGGAGAATTTTTCAGCGTGGTACTGCCCCTGACGGCGGTGAGCCTGATCGCTCTGACTGCGGCTTCCGTTCCGGTGCTGCCCGAGGAGCTGAAGCAGCAGAGCTTGCAGCGTGAGGAGATCACCTCCCTGCGCAATCTGGCGGTTTACGGGGGACTGTTTGTCCTGTGTCTGCTGACGGTGTTCCGGGTGGTGCCGTATCCTGTGACCACCGCGGCGGTGGTGGCGGTACTGGCGGTGCTGGATCGCAAGCTCCTGAGGGAGATCGATTTCATGCTGCTGCTGACTTTTGTGTGCTTCTTCGTCGTCTCTGAGAATCTGGGCAGGGTGGAGGCTGTACGGGATTTTCTGCAGACGCTGCTTTCCAAGGATGCTCTGCTGACTTCCGTCGGCGCCAGCCAGATCATCAGCAATGTTCCCGCGGCGGTACTGCTGTCCTCGTTTACCGACAACTGGCGGGCACTCCTGGCGGGCGTCAACATCGGCGGACTGGGTACGCCCATTGCGTCCCTTGCCAGCCTCATCACCCTGAAACTCTACCTGCGCTGGCCCGGCGCCAAGGTGGGCCGGTTTATGGCATTTTTTACCGCAGCAAACGTGCTGGGGCTGGTGCTGCTGCTGGCGGTGCAGATGGTGCTGTAATGGAAAACACGTCATTGCTTTCGATGGCAATGACGTGTTTTCTTTATCCCAGATTTACTTCCTGACAGTGCATTGCCAGCGGGCACTCGGCACACTTGGGCTTTCGAGCCGTACAGATCTCCCGGCCGAAGAGGACGATCCGGTGGCAGAAGTCGTTGCTCTCCTCCGGGGGGAGAATCTGACGAAGCTGACGCTCCACCTTCTCCGGTTCCTTGCCTTTGGATAGTCCCAGCCGGCCGCAGATGCGGATGCAGTGGGTGTCGCAGACGATGGCGCCGGGCTTTCCGTGGATGTCGCCGAGGAGCAGATTCGCCGTCTTGCGTCCGATGCCGGGGATCTTCAGCAGCTCCTCCATGGTGCCGGGCACCTTGCCGCCGAAGTCCGTCAGGAGCATCTGGCAGCCGAGGACGATATCCCGGGCCTTATACTTGTAAAAGCCGCAGGAGCGCACGTAGTTTTCCACATCCGCAATGTCTGCCGCCGCCATGTCCTCCAGCGTGGGATAGGCCGCAAACAGGGCGGGAGTCACCAGATTCACCCGGGCGTCGGTGCACTGAGCGCTGAGCCGCACGGCGATCATCAGCTCGTAATCCTTCCCGTAGTGCAGGGCACACAGAGCATCCGGGTAGCGGGCTTTGAGAATATCAATAATAGAAGCGACTTTTTCTTTCATATCGAAACCTCGTGATTGAGAGTGGAGATTGGGGAGTTGAGAGTGGAGATAACGGCAATGTCAACGCTCCACCCTTCATTCTACAATCTTATCATAAAACATGGAATTTGCAAAGACCAATCTTGCCAAATTCACACAAATGTGCTACAATGCAGAAAACGAAAGGAGGGCGCGTGTATGTACCAGCCCCTGGCGGATCTGCTCCGCCCGACTACCTTGGACGAGGTCTACGGTCAGGATCATATTCTGGCCCCCGGCGCGGTGCTGCGGCGGCTGATCGATTCCGGAAACGTGCCCAATATGGTCTTCTACGGCCCCAGCGGCACCGGAAAGACCACGGTTGCCAATATCATCGCCCGAAAGACCAACCGCAAGCTTTGCAAGCTCAATGCCACCACAGCCTCCACCGCAGATATCAAGGAGATCGTGTCCCAACTGGACACGTTCCTCGCCCCCAACGGCGTGCTGCTGTATCTCGATGAGATCCAGTCTTTCAATAAAAAGCAGCAGCAGAGTCTGCTGGAGTTCATCGAAAACGGAAAGATCACCCTGATCGCCTCCACCACAGAGAACCCCTATTTCTACGTGTTCAACGCCATTCTCAGCCGTTCCACCATCTTCGAATTCAAGCAGATTGATGCCCCTGCGGCCCTGAAAGCGGTCAAGCGGGCGGTGAGATTCATGGAGGAGCGGACAGCGCTGACGGCGGTTCCCGAGGACGGGGCTCTGGAATACATTGCCGGAGCCGTGGGCGGCGACCTGCGCAAGGCCATCAACGCCGTGGAAGTTCTCTTCTCCGCGGGCATCCCCGAGGAGGATCAGTTGCCCCTGACCCTTGCGGATGCCAAGGCCGTCACCCAGAAAAGCGCGTTGCGTGCCGACCGGGACGGCGACAACTATTATGACCTTCTGTCGGCATTGCAGAAATCCATCCGGGGCTCCGATCCCGATGCGGCCTGCCATTACCTGGCACGGCTTCTGGAAGCGGGGCAGATGCAGAGTGCCTGCCGGCGGCTCATGGTCATCGCGGCGGAGGATGTGGGCCTGGCGTTCCCGCAGATCATCCCCATCGTCAACGCGGCGGTGGATATGGCCTTGAAGCTGGGCATGCCGGAAGCGCGGATCCCTCTGGGCGATGCTGCTGTTCTGATGGCTACCAGCCCTAAATCCAACTCCGGACACATCGCCCTCGACGCGGCGCTGGCGGACGTACGAAAGGGCAGGGGACATGGCTTCCCCCGACAGCTCCAGAACGTCCACGCAGATACCTACACCCAAGAGCGCAGTCAGGGCTACCTCTATCCCCACGACTATCCGGGCCACTGGGTGCGCCAGCAGTACCTGCCCGACGACATCAAAAACGCCCGCTATTACGAATACGGACCTAACAAGCTCGAGCAGGCCGCCCGCGCCTACTGGGATCAGATCAAGGGAGGAAATTGAATGGACATCCGTATCGGCGACATCATCACCATGAAAAAGCCCCACCCCTGCGGCGAAAAGCGCTGGCTGTGCCTGCGAACCGGTGCAGATTTCCGCCTGCGCTGCATGGGCTGCGGCCATGAGGTCATGGTTCAGCGGCACAAGGCCGAGAAGAATATCAAAAGCGTGGAGCACGCAAATCCCGAGGAATGAAACGAACCCTGTACAGCGTAAAGGCTGTACAGGGTTTCATAATTTAAAACGGGCCATCAATCAATTTTTTCGCCACAGTGCTGACAGAAGGAGCTGCTGTTTCGTCCAAGGCGCTTTTTGCAATGGGGACATCTGTTATAAAGATAATCGGGAATGAGGCAGGAAAGCATCACGATGAATCCAACAAACGTGAGAGGGGAGTAGAGATACCCTGCGATCATCACAAGAAAGCCGACAGCCATCAGAATATCTCTTAAAATTCGGGCATCCTTGTAACTCATGTTCAATCCTCCGTCAATTGAAATTGGTTTACATTCTGCTGATCTTCCAAAGGTTTGCGCATTTAAGGCATATTCTCCTCGATGAAAGGCCTGATGACAATGTCATGGACACAGCCGTCCTCGACTTCGATGCAATGTTTGATCATTCTGGCGACGGTTTCCGGTTTCAGATAGCTATGGTTTGCCACAGCCCGGAAATTGGTGTCCACACCGCCGGGATATACGCTGCAGACGCCGATGTTATCTGCCCTTGCTTCCTTGGTGAGGATCTTGCTGATGCCCTCCATGGCATCCTTCGTGGCGCTGTAGCTGCCGGTGGTGGGATTGTTGAACAGGCAGCAACTGCTCAGGATATTGACGATCAGGCCCTGCTTCCTTGCGGCCATGATGGGATAGACACCCTGAATCATGCCGACGGCGCTGACGCAGTTCAGTTCGAACATATACCGCAGATCGTCGAGATCGATCTGCATCACCTTGTCCTTTTTGGTATTAGCACCGGCATTGTTCACCAGCACATCGACTGTGCCGAATGCATCCCTGACATGCTCACAAAAAGCGAGGCGCTTGGCACCGTCGGTGATATCAAAACACTCCGTGTAGATGTGAGCGTTTTCCAATTGCTGTACCAACCGGTTCATTTTATCTTCGTTTCGTCCGCAAAGAGCAAGGTTGTAATCCTTGGACAACAAAAGAGCCAGTGCCTTTCCGATTCCGTCTGTGGCACCGGTGATGATTACGGTCTTTTTCATGATAGTGAACCTCCCTAGTCCGAATCTTCCAACATCTTATCACATTCGGATTATCCAGTCAAGGAAATTGTGCAATCTGTTAACAAACCAAAAATAAATCACATACCCTCTTGTATATTATCGCCAGTTATGCTATACTAAAGTCACACCGGAAGACCGGTGAAATGAAAGGAGTGCCGCATATGAAGTTCCAGTACAGTGAGAAGAAAGTGAAGCTCCCCGGCAATGTTCACGCCTATGCCGAAAAGAAGGTCATGAAACTGGCTAGATTCTTTGACGAGGAAGCGGAGGCACTTGTTGTCTTCTCTGTTGAGAAAAACCGGAACAATGTGGAGTTGACCGTCCATGGCGCCGGCACCTGGTTCCGCGCCAGCGAGTCCACCTCCGATATGTTCGCGTCCATCGACGCAGCCGTCTCTACCATCGAGCGTAAGATCCGCAAAAACAAGACCCGCCTGTCACGCCGCCTGCGTCAGGATGCCTTTGTCCGCAGTGTGGACGAGGCTACATCCTTTGTGGAGGATAATGAGGATGAGCTGACACTGAAGCGTGTCAAGCAGATCCAGATGAAGTCCATGACCCGCGAGGAAGCCCTGATGCAGATGAACCTGCTGGGCCATACCTTCTTCGCTTTCCGGGATGAGGACAACGATGGCGTCTTTGCTGTGGTCTACAAGAGAAACGACAGTGGCTACGGTCTGATCGAGGACACTCCTTAATAGATTGAGAATCACAGGGGCTCCGAAAGGAGCCCCTTTTTCGCGCATAGGGCAGGGAAGAACACAATTCGAATTCTCTTGAAAAAAGTGAAAAATAGCACTTGACAAATGGACACGGGCGTGCTAGTATATGCAAGCTGTCTGAAAGACAGCGGGTTGAAGCGGAAAGCGACGGGCATGAACAAAAAGATTTAAAAAATCTGAAAATAATGCTTGACAAACGCGAGACGCTGTGCTAAACTAAACAAGCTGCTCGCGAGAGCGACAGCGGACTGTACCTTGTAAATTGAATAACGTAAAGATGAC
>JAFWAZ010000175.1 GCA_017507425.1 Oscillospiraceae bacterium
CCGCCCTGACCGGCGCCAGAGTGGAGCCCCTGTTCCAGATGATTCAGGAGGTCCACGGCCAGAACAACTTCCGCATCCCCACCGGCCAGCTCAACTCCATTCTGGCCGAAGCCACCGCAAGAGTCCAGCCCCCCACGGACAAGGGCCGCCGCCTGAAGATCTACTACATGACCCAGGCCAGCACCAAGCCCCCCCATTTTGTCATTTTCTGCAACGACGCGCGGCTGTTCCACTTCTCCTACCAGCGGTATCTGGAAAACCAGATCCGGGAGGTCTTCAGCCTGAAGGGTACCCCCGTGCGCATCACCATCCGCCAGAAGGGTGAAAAGGAGGACTAAAATATGTGGTTCAACATCATTCTCGCAGCCATCACCGCCTACATGCTGGGCAACCTGAACGGCGCGGTCATGGTCAGCAAGCTGGTCGCCAATGAGGACGTCCGCAGCCACGGCAGCGGCAACGCAGGCCTGACCAACTTCATCCGCAACTACGGCGCGGCCTCCTCCCTGATGGTCATTGCCGTGGACATGGGCAAGGCCGTCCTCGCCTGTCTCGTCGGCGGCAGACTGCTGCTGCCCTATGACCTGTACATCGAGGGCACTGCCCTCGGCGGTCTGTTCCTGATCCTCGGCCACGACTTCCCTGCCCTGCTGGGCTTCAAGGGCGGCAAGGGCATCCTCTCCGGCGTCACCGTGGCGCTGATGCTGGACTGGCGCATCGGCCTGTTCGTATTCGGCATCTTCCTCGTGGCCTACTTCGCCACCCACTACGTCTCTCTGGGCAGCGTGCTGTCCTCCGGCTCCTTCGGCTTTATCTACGCGATTTTCCACTGGGAGCATCCCTTCGCCGTGTTCGTAGGCTTCGCCCTCAGCGGACTGATCGTTTGGATGCACCGCAGCAACATTGTCCGGCTCCTCAAGGGTCAGGAGCGTAAGACCAACCTCTTCGGGAAAGGAAGCAAGAAATGAAAGTTAGCGTTGTCGGCAGCGGCGCATGGGGCACCGCCCTCGCCATCCGCCTGTGCAAGAACGGTCACGATGTGACCATGTGGACCTTCGAAAAGAACCTGATTGAAGAAATGGAGACCACCCGCCGCAACATCCGGCTCCCCGGCGCGGTTCTGCCCGAGGGCCTGAAGATCTCCGGCGACTATGCCTGTGTCCGCGGCTCCAAACTGGTGGTCATCGCCTCTCCCTCCTTCCCCATGCGCTCCGTCTGCCGGGGCGTGGCCCCCTATATCGATGAGGACGCAGTTGTCGTCTCCGTCACCAAGGGCATCGAGGACGGCACCTGCAAGCGCATGAGCCAGATCGTGGCCGAGGAGACCGGCAAAAAGGTCGTCGTCCTCTCCGGTCCCAGCCATGCAGAAGAAGTATCCAAGGATGTCCCCACCGGCTGCCTCGCGGCCTGTGAGGATATGGAGCTGGCCCGGTTCGTGCAGGACGCCTTCATGTGCGACGTGTTCCGCATCTACACCAGCCCCGATCCTGTGGGCGCGGAGCTGGGTGCTGCCCTGAAGAACGTCATCGCCCTGTGTGCCGGCATCTGCGACGGCATGGGCTACGGTGACAACACCAAGGCCATGCTTATGACCCGAGGCCTCACCGAGATCGCCCGACTGGGCGTGGCCATGGGCGCCAGCAAGGACACCTTTGCGGGTCTGACCGGCGTGGGCGATCTGATCGTCACCTGCACCTCCATGCACTCCCGCAACCGCCGGGCCGGCATCCTGATCGGTCAGGGCAAGGATGTCCAAACCGCCATGAAGGAGGTCGGCGCCGTAGTCGAGGGCTACTACGCCGCCAAGTCCGCCTGGGCGCTGGCCCAGAAGATGGGCGTGGAAATGCCCATCACCGAGGCCGCCTACAAGGTGCTCTACGAGGGCATGAGCGCAAGAGACTGCACCAGAGAGCTCCTCATGCGCAGCCGCAAGGCCGAGACCGAGGACGCCGGCTGGCTGTAAGCGGGGACGCCCCCACTCGACCGGTCGCTATAATCCGCTCGGCGCATATAAAATGTAAAAGTGGCCTGCTGCAGATCTTGCGGCAGGCCACGTTATTATATTTTCAAGTTACAGATTCCCAGATGCTTTTCCATCACTCCCGCTGTAAATACCAGCAAGTGTCCATAAAAGAACCGAGATTCCACCCGCATCAGATTCATGTACGCTTCATAGTTGATTTCTCTGATAAAATCGCCATGGTTTTCGATGCAGTAAATGCCGTCTTGAATACCGGGACCACCCTCGCGCAGCAGGAACATACACACGAAGAAGTTGATACCGGTATATGCTGTACTGATTTTCGCCGCCCGTCCGGCCCACTTCGGCGCATTCAGCTCTGTATGTTCATTCCAGCCGGCTGTCCCAAAGCCAATCAAAATCCAAACGAAGAACACGAGACATGCAGGAAAGACCGGAATTGGGTAAAGGTAACTCAGTAGCGCAAACAGAAGATTCAATGCCCAAAAAATAACTGCCAGAATATGCATTCTCTTGCCTCCTCTCCTGTTTACATCCATTATACACAAACCAACTCCGCCGTCAATATACATGGATCATTCTTAAGACTTTTTAAGAATGATCTATGGCTCTGCGGCAGCTCGCCGCAAACAAAAAGCGGCATCCCCCGAAAGGAATGCCGTTATTTTTGCCGCTATGGATTAGACTGCACGCTCAACCTTGTTGGAACGGAGGCATCTGGTACAAGCGTACACATGGCACGGAGTACCGTTGACAACCGCCTTAACACGCTTGACGTTGGGCTTGACAGCACGGTTGGAACGTCTGTGGGAGTGGGAGACCTTGATACCAAAGGTAACGCCCTTACCACAATAATCACACTTCGCCATTCGTTGCACCTCCCATCGGTCAAAACTCATTCATATGCGCTCTACGAACGCTAGAACATCATAGCAGAGATTGCCGAAAAAAGCAAGTACTTTTTTCAAAAATTTTTCAGAATTTTTTAGGGTTGCCTTTGGCTGTCCCGCGCGGTATAATGAGAACAAACCCACCGCAGGAGGTGCCGAAATGGCCGAAACCTACTCTGTTCCCCTGTCCAAAGTGGTGTCCCAGTTCGACTTGGAAGTCGCATGGCGCGCCTCGGATTATGAAAAAATCCAGATCACTGTCGCAGACGTGGCCCGGCCCGGTCTGCAGCTTGCGGGCTACTTTGACCATTTTGAGCCCATGCGTCTGCAGGTCATCGGCAATGTGGAGTCGAGCTATCTGGACAAGATGACCCCCGCCGAGCGAACGCTGGTCTACGACCGACTCTTCAGCTACAAGATCCCCGCCCTCATCGCCGCCCGGGGTCTGGTTCCCGGCCCGGAATGCTATGAGATGGCGAAGAAGCACAACATCACCGTCCTGCGCTGGCCGGATTCCACCAGCTCCCTCGTCTCCTCCATGATCGCCTATCTCACCGGCGAGCTGGCCCCCCGGATCACCCGCCACGGCGTTCTCATGGAGATCTACGGCGAAGGTGTGCTCCTGATCGGCGAGAGCGGTATCGGCAAAAGCGAGACTGCCGTGGAGCTCATCAAGCGTGGCCACCGGCTCATCGCCGACGATGCCGTGGAGATCAAAAAGGTCAGCGCCTCCAAGCTGGTGGGCTCTGCCCCCAATCTGATCCGCAACTACATCGAGCTGCGGGGCATCGGCATCATCAACGTGCTGAACCTCTTCGGCGCCGGCTCCATCAAGGATGCCACCACCATTGATCTGGTGGCCAACATCGTCCCATGGGACACCAAGGAGGTCTACGACCGGCTGGGTCTGGAGGATCACTTCTACGAGCTGCTGGGCGTGAATCTGCCCCTGAACACCATTCCCGTCACCCCGGGCCGGAATCTGGCGGTCATTCTCGAGGTCGCCGCCATGAACAACCGCCAGCGCCGCATGGGCCACAACGCCGCGCTGGAATTCACCGATCAGATCAACAAGCATCTGATGCAGTCATTGTAAGATCAGCACGCCATTGCAGCATTCCTCTGCAATGGCGTGTTCTTTTTGTTTTTCCCGGCTCATATCCTGTTCCAACCTTACTATTTTCAGGAGGCAGGCTATGGAAAACATCTACCGCGACATTGCCGCCCGCACCGGCGGCAGTATTTACATCGGGGTCGTGGGGCCCATGCGCACGGGAAAGAGCACCCTCATCCGCCGGCTCATGGAGACACTGGTGATCCCCAACATCCCCGATCCCAACCGGGCCCGGCGTGCAAAAGACGAGCTGCCCCAGAGCGGCTCCGGGAAAACCATCATGACCACGGAGCCGAAATTCGTCCCCGAAGAGGCTGTGGAGATCCTGCCGGACGGTGCCACCAAGCTCCGGGTACGGCTCATCGATTCCGTGGGCTACATGGTGGAGGGCGCCGTGGGCGCCATGGAGGACGGCGTGCCCAGAATGGTGTCCACCCCATGGTCAGACGCTCCCATCCCCATGACCGAGGCCGCGGAGTTGGGCACGAAAAAGGTCATGGAAAGCCATGCCTCCATCGGCATCGTGGTCACCACCGACGGCACCGTCACCGACATCCCCCGTGCCGATTACATCGCCGCCGAGCGGCGGGCCATCGCAGACATCCGGAAGACCGGCAAGCCCTTCGTCACCATTATCAACACCACCGATCCCATGGGCGACGCAGCGGCCGAAGTGCGTGAGGAGCTGAGAAAGGAATTCGGCATCGACGCCGCCATCGCCGACTGTCAGGCCCTCACCGCCGAGGGCTGCGGAGCGCTGCTGCAGGATCTGCTCTGCGCCTTCCCCATGGAAGAGGTGCGGGTCTGTCTCCCCCGCTGGACGGAGGCCCTCGACGAGAGCAGCAGCGTCCTGCGTTCCATTTACGATGCCCTCCTGGAGCGCTGCGCCGCCGTCCGAACCATCGGTCAGGCGGAGCAGGAGCTGAACAAGCTCTCGGAACTGGAACAGGTGCAGCGGCTGGAGCTGGAGCCCGCCGACCTGTCCACCGGCACGGTCCGCTGCCGCATCCGGTTGCCAGAGCAGCTCTATTATGACACCCTGACCCATAAGTGTGGAATCCCCATCCGCTCCGACGCGGATCTGATCCATACGCTAACAGAGCTGTCTGTGGCCAAACGTGACTACGACCGCATCGCCAAGGCCCTCTCCGATGCCCGAACATCCGGCTACGGCGTGGTGCTGCCCCAGCGGGAGGAGATGACCCTGCAGAAACCGGAGCTGACCAAAAAGGGCAGCGCTTTCGGCGTCCGGCTCCGGGCCACCGCCCCCAGCATCCACATGATCCGGGTGGACGCCGACGCGGAGATCAGCCCCATGGTGGGCAGCGAGGAACAGTCGAAGGATCTTCTGGAGCTTCTCAGCGGGGAGCCGGATCAGGTCTTTGAGAGCAATCTCTTCGGCAAATCCGTATACGACATGGTTCAGGAGGGGCTTGGCTCCAAGATGCTGCTTGCCGCCCCGGAGGTACGGGAAAAATTCCGGCAGAGCCTGTCGAAGATCATCAACGAGGGAGCACAGGGACTCATCTGCATCATTCTATAATACTTGACATCACTCGAATTTGGTCGTACAATAAAGAAAACTACAAGGAGTGATTTCTATGAGTTTTCCCACCGCCACGCTGCTCTGGTCTGACCGCAAGCGTTATTTCGGTCTGCCCCTGAGCTTTACCAAGTACGCTGTCTCCGAGGACCGTCTGTTCCAGTCCAGCGGCATTCTGAACCTGAAGTACGAGGAAATCCTCCTCTACCGCATCCGTGACATCTCCCTGACCCGCAGCTTCGGCCAGCGGCTCTTCGGTGTCGGCTCTATCACCATTACCTCCTCCGACAAGTCCCGTCCCGTCCTTGTGATCCAGAACGTGAAGGATCCCGCTGCGGTCAAGGAGCTGATCCATCAGCAGGTGGAGGAAATGAAGATCAGCCGCCGCATCCGCTACGGCGAGATCGCCACCTTCGGTGACGACATGGATGACCAGCTCGACGGCGAATAACCGCGTATTTCCGGGCGCACGGTCTTCCGTGCGCCCATTTTGCAGGATTCCTTTCAGGCTGTCTGTTATTGTGCAAGTTGCCTGTATTTTCCGCCGGAACTTTGGCGAAAACATGCGTTTGCCCATTGACAATTGCCCCTGCTTTGTGGTATGATTCCATAGATAAAAATTTGACTCGAAGGAGGAATTTTTGTGCTGAAGAAGCTTTCCGGTATCCATTGCTGGCGCAGCGGCGAATTTGTTGCTGCGGATGTTTCTGTTGATTTTTCTTCCTGCGATGCTGGTGTTCCCGCGATTCCTGCGGACCACTGTTTCCTTTTTCCCGGTTTCGTAGATGTACATGTGCATCTCCGTGAGCCGGGCTTTTCTTATAAGGAGACCATCGCCACTGGCACCGCAGCCTGCGCCCGGGGCGGATATTCCGATGTCTGCTCCATGCCGAATCTGAATCCCGTACCTGACTCCCCCGCCCATCTGGCTCCCCAGCTCGATGCCATCCGGCGCGATGCCTGCATCCGCGTCCATCCCTACGGCTCCATCACAGTGGAGCAGAAGGGCGAAGTCCTCGCCGACCTTGAGGGCATGGCCAAGGACGCCATCGCCTTCTCCGACGACGGCAGGGGCGTGCAGGACGAAGGGCTCATGCGTCAGGCCATGCTTGCATGCAAGCGTCTGGGCAAAATTCTTGTGGCCCACTGTGAGGACAACTCCCTGCTTCGCGGCGGCTACATCCACGACGGCGAATATGCCGCAGCCCACGGCCATCGGGGCATCTGCTCCGAGAGCGAATGGGGCCCCATCGCCCGGGACCTGAAGCTGGCCAAGGAGACCGGCTGCGCCTACCACGTCTGCCACATCTCCACCAAGGAGAGCGTGGAGCTGATCCGTCAGGCCAAGCGCGAGGGCGTGGACGTCACCTGTGAGACCGGCCCCCACTATATCCTCCTCTCTGACAAGGATCTGCAGGAGGACGGCCGCTTCAAGATGAATCCCCCCCTGCGCTCCGAGGAAGACCGCAAGGCCATCCTCGAAGGTATCCTCGACGGCACCATCGACATGATCGCCACCGACCACGCCCCCCACTCCGCCGAGGAGAAAGCCAGAGGCCTCGAAAAGAGCGCCATGGGCGTCGTGGGCATTGAGACTGCCTTCCCGCTGCTGTACACCTATCTGGTGAAGCCCGGTCTGCTGAGTCTCGAGCGGCTCATTGAGCTCATGGCAGTCAATCCCCGCAAGCGTTTCCGGATCCCCGAGACGGACGACTTCTCCATCTGGGATCTTTCCAAGGAATACACCATTGACCCGGCAGACTTCCTCTCCAAAGGCCGGGCCACCCCCTTCGCCGGATGGAAAGTTTCCGGTGAAAATCTGATGACCATCGTAGGAGGAAAAATCGTATGGCAGAAATGAAAAACAAGAAACTGGTTCTGGAAAACGGCACCGTCTTTGAAGGCTACGGCTTCGGCGCTGACCGGGACACCGTGGCGGAGCTGGTGTTCAACACCTCCATGGTGGGCTATCAGGAGATCGTCTCCGAGAACAGCTACTATGAGCAGCTGGTGGTGCTGACCTACCCCATCATCGGCAGCTACGGCGTCAACGACGAGGATGACGAATGTAAGAACCCCAACATCGGCGGCCTGATCGTCCGGGACTACAACGACTTCCCCTCCAACTTCCGCTACACCAAGACCCTGAGCGAGGCCATGGAGGAGGACGGCATCCCCGGCATCTACGGTCTGGACACCCGCGCCCTGACCCGCATGATCCGCGATAACGGCACTCTGAAGGCCATGATTACTTCCATTGACACCCCCGTGGTGGACGCCCTCGCCGCCATCCGTGCATGGGCTCCCTCCAAGGACGCTGTGGCCAAGGTCAGCTGCAAGAAGCGCTGGTACTCCCGTACCCCCAACCACAAGTATTCCGTTGTGGCCGTGGACTGCGGCATCAAGCTCAGCTCCATCAAAAACCTGAATAAGCTCGGCTGCAACGTCACCGTGGTGCCCTACAACACCACCGCAGAGGAAGTCCTGAGCCTGCAGCACGACGGCCTGTTCATCTACGACGGCCCCGGCGATCCCAACGACGTGCCCAGCGTGGTCAAGCTGATCCGCGACCTGCAGGGCCAGATGCCCATTCTGGGCGTGGAGCTGGGCCACCAGCTGGTGTGCCTTGCCAACGGCGCCAAGGTCGTGAAGATGGACTGCGGCCACCACGGCTGCAACCACCCCATCCGCAATCTGGACACCGGCAAGATCGAGTTTGCCCCCCAGAGCCACAACTATATGCTCGACGCCGGTTCCATCGAGGGTACCGGCCTGCGGATCACCCATGTCAACGTCCTTGACGGCACCCCCGAGGCCGCCGAGAGCACCGTCTACCCCACCCTGTCCGCCCAGTTTGACCTGAGCGGCGACCACCCCCTGTATGAAAGATTCCTGAAGCTGATGGAGGAGGGCAAGCGCAATGCCTAAGAGAACAGATATCAAGAAGGTCATGGTCATCGGCTCCGGCCCCATCGTCATCGGTCAGGCCGCTGAGTTCGACTACGCAGGCACTCAGGCCTGCCTCGCCCTGAAGGAAGAGGGCTACGAGGTCGTTCTGCTGAACTCCAACCCCGCCACCATCATGTGCGACACCAACATCGCCGACAAGGTGTATATGGAGCCCCTGAACCTCGAATACGTCTCCCGCATCATCCGCAAGGAGCGCCCCGACGCCATCGTCCCCGGCCTCGGCGGCCAGACCGGCCTGAATCTGGCCGTGCAGCTGGCCAAGAAAGGCGTCCTGAAGGAGTGCGGCGTGGAGATCCTCGGCACCTCCTTCGAGTCCATCGAGCGGGCCGAAGACCGGGAGCTGTTCAAGGAGCTCTGCGAGAAGCTGGGCGAGCCCGTCTGCCCCTCTGAGATCGCCACCACACTGGAGGAGGGCATCGCCGCTGCCGAGCGCATCGGCTATCCCGTGGTCCTGCGTCCCGCTTTCACGCTGGGCGGCACCGGCGGCGGCTTCGCCGACAACTACGAGGAGCTGGTCCCCCTGCTGGCCAACGGTCTGAAGCTCTCCCCCGTCCATCAGGTTCTGGTGGAGAAGTCCATCAAGGGCTACAAGGAGATCGAGTTTGAGGTCATGCGCGACTCCAATGACACCGCCATCGCCATCTGCTCCATGGAGAACATCGACCCCGTGGGCATCCACACCGGCGACTCCATGGTCGTGGCTCCCAGCCAGACCCTCTCCAGCAAGGAATACAACATGCTGAAGAACTCTGCCCTGAAGATCATCCGGGAGCTGAAGATCGCCGGCGGCTGCAACGTCCAGTTCGCCCTGAATCCCTACTCCTTTGAATACTACCTCATCGAGATCAACCCCCGCGTCTCCCGTTCCTCCGCTCTGGCCTCCAAGGCCTCCGGCTACCCCATCGCCCGGGTCACCGCAAAGGTCGCCCTCGGCCTGACGCTGGACGAGATCATGATCGCCTCCACCCCCGCCTCCTTCGAGCCCAGCATCGACTATATCGTCACCAAGCTGGCCCGTTTCCCCTTCGACAAGTTCACCTCCGCCGACAACCGCCTGTCCACCCAGATGAAGGCCACCGGCGAGGTCATGTCCATCGGCCGCACCATGGAGGAGTCCCTGCTGAAGGGTGTCCGCGGTCTGGAGATCGGCGTCAACCACATCTACAACAAGAAGTTCGACAATGAGTCCACCGCCGATCTGATGTCCTATATCAAGATCGCCAAGGACGACCGGCTCTTCGCCATCGCCGAGCTCATGCGCCGGGGCTGCGATCTGGGCAACATCTACGGCGCCACCAAGATCGACCTGTTCTTCCTGGAGAAGATCCAGAACGTGGTCAATTTCGAGTCTGTGGTCAAGTCCAACCCCGGCAGCATCGAGGTCCTGAAGGAAGCCAAGCGTATGGGCTTCTCCGACGCCTGGATCGGCGCCCAGTGGGGCATCAGCGATGTGGATATGTACCGCCTGCGTGAGCAGCACGATGTCTTCCCCTGCTACAAGATCATCGACTCCTGCGCTGCAGAGTTTGACAGCTACGTCCCCTACTTCTACTCCACCTACGAGGACGAGAACGAGTCCATCGTCACCGATAAGAAGAAGATCATCGTCCTCGGCTCCGGCCCCATCCGCATCGGTCAGGGTGTCGAGTTTGACTACTCCACCGTCCATGCCATCTGGGCCATCCGGGAGGCCGGCTACGAGGCCATCATCATCAACAACAACCCTGAGACGGTTTCCACCGACTACACCTGCTCCGACAAGCTCTACTTCGAGCCTCTGACCATCGAGGACGTCATGAACGTCATCCACCTCGAGAAGCCCGACGGTGTCATCGTGACGCTGGGCGGCCAGACCGCCATCAATCTGGCTTCCCGTCTGGACAAGCTGGGCGTGTCTGTCATCGGCACCAGCGTTGCCGCCGTTGAGAAGGCCGAGAACCGCGACTCCTTCGAGAAGACCCTCGAGGAGCTGCACATCCCCCAGCCCAACGGTCAGGCCGTCACCGATGTGGAGGCCGGTATCGCCGTCGCCAACCGGATCGGCTACCCCGTTCTGGTCCGCCCCTCCTTCGTGCTGGGCGGCCGGGCCATGCAGATCGTTCGGGATGACGAGCAGCTGCGCCACTACTTCCAGTACGCCATCGTGGCCTCCGAGGAGCATCCCGTGCTGGTCGACAAGTATATCATGGGCAAGGAGCTGGAGGTCGACGCAGTCTGCGATGGCAAGGAGGTCCTGATCCCCGGCATCATGGAGCACGTGGAGCGCACCGGCGTCCATTCCGGCGACTCC
>JAFWAZ010000176.1 GCA_017507425.1 Oscillospiraceae bacterium
AGTACAACATCACCACCTTCTGCGCACCCCCCACCATGTACCGCATGCTCATCAAGCAGGAACTGAGCGGCTATGATCTGTCTTCTATCCACCACGCCACCACCGCCGGCGAGGCATTGAACCCCGAGGTCTTCTACAAGTTCGAGGAGGCCACCGGTCTGCGGATCGCCGAGGGCTTCGGCCAGACCGAGATGACCCTTGGCATCGCCAATCTGGTGGGCACCCAGCTCAAGCCCGGCGCCATGGGCAAGCCTGTCCCCGGCTACGGCATCGATCTGGTGGACACCGAGGGAAATCCCGTGGCCGACGGCGTTAACGGCGAGATCGTCATCCGCACCGATCCCAAGCCCACCTGCGGCGTGTTCCTCGGCTACTACCGAAATAAGGAAGCCACCGACGCAGCATGGCATGACGGCATGTACCACACCGGCGATCTGGCATGGCGGGACGAGGACGGCTACTACTGGTATGTGGGCCGTGCCGACGACGTCATCAAGTCCTCCGGCTACCGGATCGGACCCTTCGAGATCGAGTCCACCATCATGGAGCTGCCCTACGTTCTGGAGTGCGGCGTCTGCGCCGCCCCCGACGAGGTCCGCGGTCAGGTGGTCAAGGCCTGCATCGTGCTGGTCAAGGGCGTCGAGGGCACCGAGGAGCTGAAAAAGCAGATCCAGTCCTACGTCAAGCAGCGCACCGCGCCCTATAAGTACCCCCGTATCGTCGAATTCCGCACGGAGCTGCCCAAGACCATTTCCGGCAAGATCATCCGCAATAAGCTGTAAGGTTTGATCATCCTGTAGGGCGGGGTCACTGACCCCGCCGACCAGCCGAAGCAACTGCCGTGCTCAACCAGAAGAAACGGACTCGGATTACTGCGCGGCATATTGCAAGATGTTGCTTCTGCTTGAGCAGGGCAGACATCCTACCTGTTCGGCGGGGGCATGCCCCCGCCCTACAGAGTACATTGCTGGACGTGCGTCCGAGAAAAACATTTTTCCTTGATACGCACACTTTTCTTATTGACAATTCCAAATTTGAGTGATATGATTCTAGCAAATTGAACGAAAGGCTCAGACGGAGAGGATCGTACGCAAGTTGTTTCCCAGAGAATTGGCGGTTGGTGCAAGCCATGAAACACACGTTCGGTTGTCGCTCCCAAGCCGGAGGGAAGAAAACGAAAGCGAGTAGAACCCTCCCGCGTCAGCTGCGTCAGTGCTTAGGGCTTGTCAGAGCCCGATGAGGGGCAACGCCTGAGAGGGCGCTGCAATTTGAGTGGTACCGCGGGTATGTCTTTGCACAGCTCGTCTCAAAGAATCATTTCTTTGAGGCGGGCTGCTTTTTTCGTCCGCCGGAAGGGAGTTTACTATGGAACAGACAATGACCGGCATGGATTTCAAGATCCGGGAAGTGGCGGCCCGTATCCGGGAGCTGCGTGAAGTTTCCGGCTTCTCCGTGGAGGAGATGGCCAGACGCACCGATCTGTCCGTGGAGGAATACATGGACTGCGAGTCCGGCGCGCGGAACCTGAGCATCGCCTTCCTGTACCGCTGCACCCTGAGTTTCGGTGTCGACATGGGCGACCTGCTGGAGGGTCGCAGCCCCAAGCTGCGCAGCTA
>JAFWAZ010000022.1 GCA_017507425.1 Oscillospiraceae bacterium
ACTCTTATGGTTACTCGTTTCATTTGTATTTATTCCTTCAAGCTTTCCTGTAGGGGCGGGTCACGACCCGCCCGGGGATTTTGCACAGCAAAATCCCTTCGCCGCAGGCGAACAAACAATATTTGCCCTTCGGGCTGGTCCGAAATTCTGCGAATTTCGGCGGGAGGGTCGTGACCCTCCCCTACGGGTCCTGTCTTATTCGCCAAGAACGAAGGACAGCATCTGATCCTTGGGAATCACGCCGGTATGGAGTTCCTCCAGTTCCTTCAGGCCGGTGAGATTTCTGGGGATGGGCACACCGGTGATCTGGGACAGGCGCTCCATCTGGTCGAACTCGTCGCCGTTGGTGTCGCCGCCGATGGCGGAGAGGACTGCCGCGGGGAACTTGTAGGGAGATGCAGTAGAGAGCACCACCATGGGGGTGCGATCGCCGGTCTGGTTTACATAATTTTCAGCCACATACCAGCCCACAGCAGTATGGGTGTCGCAGAGGTAGCCATGCTCCTTCCAAACCCTGTCGATGGCGGCAGAAGTCTCAGCATCTCCGGCAAAATCGCCCCAGAACTGCCCGTCAATGGCGGCCTTCAGCTCTGCGGGGACGGTGTACCTGCCCTCGGTGTTGAGCTGCTTCATCAGATCCGCCACCAGCGCGGCATCCTGACCGGACAGCAGATACAGCAGCCGCTCCAGATTGCTGGACACCAGAATGTCCATGGAGGGAGAATCGGTCTTATGCAGAGGCCGCTTGCGGTCATAGGTACCGGTGTGGATGAAATCGGAGAGGACCTTATTGGTATTGGAGGCGCAGATGAGCTTACCCACAGGCAGGCCCAGCAGCTCGGCGAGATAACCGGCGAGAATGTCACCGAAGTTGCCGGTGGGGACGCAGAAGTTGACCTTGTCGCCCAGCTTGACCTCTCCCCTGCGCATCAGGTCGGCGTAGGCCTTGAAATAGTAGGTGATCTGGGGGGCCAGGCGGCCGATGTTGATGGAGTTGGCGGAGCTCAGCTCAATGCCCCTGCCCTCGAGCAGCTTGCCGTCGGCACAGGCGGCGAAGATATTCTTCACGCCGGTCTGGGCGTCGTCGAAGTTGCCCTCCACAGCGCAGACCCGGACATTCTTACCCTTCTGGGTGACCATCTGGGCCCGCTGGACGGCGCTGACGCCGCCATGGGGATAGAAGACGCAGATGCCCACGCCGGGCACATCCGCAAAGCCCGCCAGCGCTGCCTTGCCGGTGTCGCCGGAGGTGGCGGTCAGGATCAGGATCTCCTTTTCCATGCCCTCGGACTGGATGGCGGCAGTCAGCAGCTGGGGCAGCATGCAAAGGGCCACATCCTTGAAGGCAGAGGTGGGGCCCCGGAACAGCTCCAGAACGGTAAAATCGCCCACCTTGACGGTGGGGGTCAGCTCCTCGGACTCGAATTTACCGGTGTAGGCCCGCTCCACCAGTTCGTCCATGGGCTGAATCTCGGGCAGCAGCGCACCGAGGATCTGCTTGGCCATGCCCTTGGTGTCCTTGGTAAGGCAGCCCTGCCAGTCGAATGCGGGCAGCTCCTTCATCATATACAGGCCGCCGTCATCGGCAAGGCCCTTGAGCACCGCCTGCGCGGAATTGACCGGGGCAGAAGCGCCCCGGGTGGACTGATAAATCATGGTTATTTCCTCCATTCGTGGATTTGCAACAAAAATCCCCGGTGTCAACTGTGAATTTTCGGTAAAAAACCGAGTATACAAGTATACCTTGGAACCCTTGCAATTTGAATGGCTATATGATATACTGTTCCCGTCAAAAAAGCAAGTGTTTTTCTCAGAAAAACATTTGCCTATAAAAAGGAGGATTCCTGCATGAATATTGCACTTCTGGGTTTCGGCGTCGTGGGCCGCGGTGTTTACGACCTGACGCTGGACCGTTCCGATATCAATGTCAAGTATGTTGTGTGTCTGGAGGACGTTCAGCTTCCCGGCGTCACCGTCACCCGCAACTATAACGAAATCCTTGCCGACGAGTCCGTGGACACCGTGGTGGAGGCCATGGGCGGCCTGCATCCTGCTTGGGACTTCGTCAAGGCCGCCATTGAGGCCGGCAAAAATGTCGTCACCTCCAACAAGGCCATGGCCTGCACCTTCTACGATGAGCTGCTGCCTCTGGTTCAGGAGAAAAACGTCCTCTTCCGCTGCACCGCTGCCGTGGGAGGCGGCATCGGCTGGCTCAGCGAGTTGGGCCGGGTGCGCCGCTGTGAAACGGTTCTCTCCGTAGGCGGCATCATGAACGGCACCTGCAACTACATCCTCGACAATATGACCCGCTTGGGTCTTGACTACGATGTGGCTCTGAAGCAGGCCCAGAACCTCGGCTACGCCGAGGCCAACCCCTCCACCGACGTGGACGGCATCGACACATGGCACAAGGTGATCCTGTCGTCCAACGTGGCATTCGGTGTCTCTCTGGACAAGCAGAGCGTCCCCGTTTCCGGCATTTCCAAGATCAAGGCCTGCGATGTGGCCGCCTTCAAGGCCCACGGCTACACCTGCAAGCTGATCTCCACCGGCAAGCGCACCGACTCCGGCTTCAGTGCCTACGTCCAGCCCACCCTCTGCCCCGCCGACGCGCTGGAGGCCCACATCCCCATGAACTTCAATCTCATCACTTTTGAGGGTGCCGCCGCCGGCCGCCAGAGCCTCTACGGTCAGGGCGCGGGCCGCTACCCCACTGCATATAATGTGGTGCAGGATCTGTGCGATCTGCTCCTCGGCAACGGCTTCTACGCCCCCTGCGAGGGCTCCGTCGCCGCCAGAAATAACGAGCAGCTCCGCTTCTACGTCCGCGGTGCATCCGATGCATGGCTGGAATCTGTCACCGCTGAAATCTGGGACGAGGGCATCGTCACCGCCCCCGTCGCCGTTGACGAGATGCACGCCTGGCTCAAGAACCACCCCGATGCCTTCATGGCAGCGATCCGTTAATTCCAGAAAGGAAGTTTCCCCATGCTCAAAGTAACCAAATTCGGCGGCTCCTCCATGGCAGACGCCGGCCAGTACCGGAAGGTTCGCGATATCATCCTCTCCGATCCCAGCCGCAAGGTCGTCGTCGTCTCCGCCGCCGGCAAGCGCTTCAAGGAGGATCACAAGCTGACGGACCTGCTGTACCTGTGCCATGCCCACACCCAGTACGGCGTGGACTGCACCCCCATTTTCAACATGATCACCTCCCGCTACCTCGAGATCCGCGACGAGCTGGAGCTGAATCTGGATCTCGAAAGCGAGTTCGCCGCCCTCAAAAAGCGCCTCGACAAGAAGCGCGTGACGCAGGATGAACTGGTCAGCCGGGGCGAATACTTCTCCGCCAAGCTGATGGCCGCCTACCTCGGCTACAACTTCGTCGATGCCGCCGACTGGATCAAGTTCAACATGGACGGCTCCGTCAATCAGGAGGCCAGCTACGAGGCTTTCCGGGATGCCGCCGCCGGCGACGGCGTGGTCACCCCCGGCTTCTACGGCTCCATGCCCGGCGGCCACATCAAGACCTTCTCCCGTGGCGGCTCCGACATCACCGGCGCCTACGCCGCCGCAGCCCTGAACGCCGACGTCTACGAGAACTGGACCGACGTTTCCGGCATTCTGATGGCCGATCCCCGGATCGTCGACGATCCCATGACCATCCCGCAGGTCACCTACGACGAGCTGCGGGAGCTGAGCTACTCCGGCGCGCAGGTGCTCCACGAGGGCACCATTTTCCCCGTCCGGGAAAAGGGCATCCCCGTCAACATCCGCAACACCAACGCCCCCGACCATCCCGGCACCATCATTCAGGAGGACTTCGAAACGGGTGCGCTGGTGGAGGACCGCTTCATCACCGGCATCTCCGGCAAGAAGGATTTCTCCATTGTCCACCTGAGCAAGCGGGGCCTGAGCAACGAAGTCGGTCTGCTGCGCCGTATTCTGACCATTTACGAGCGCCACAACGTCTCCGTCGTCTATGTCCCCAACG
Source organism: Oscillospiraceae bacterium (assembly GCA_017507425.1). Lineage (GTDB taxonomy): Bacteria > Bacillota > Clostridia > Oscillospirales > Oscillospiraceae > Faecousia. Next base: position 3,992 of record JAFWAZ010000022.1, read on the forward strand.
GCATCGACAATGTCTCCGTGGTGGTGGAGACGGAGGACATCGAGCCGGTGCTCTACACCATCCTGGCCGAGGTCCAGC
>JAFWAZ010000177.1 GCA_017507425.1 Oscillospiraceae bacterium
CATCGAGAAGGACGCCGCCCTCGAGCGCCGGTTCCAGCCCGTGTCTGTCGACGAGCCCACCATCGAGGAGGCCGTCCAGATCATGCAGGGCGTGGCCAAGGCTTACGAGGAGTTCCACATGGTTCGCATTTCCCCGGAAATTGCCCGCCAGTGCGTCATTCTTTCCGAGCGCTACATCACCGACCGGTTCCTGCCCGACAAGGCCATCGACCTGCTGGACGAAGCCTGCTCCGACGTGAACCTGCGAAACAAGGAGCTGAGCCAGCTGGCCGAGCTGCGCAAGGAGCGGGATGACTATGAGCTGGAGCTGCGCCTGATCAATGAGGATTCTGAAAATCAAGACTTCGAGCGCATGGCAAAGCTGCGCAGCAAGCTCATGCAGCTGGCAGCCAAGATCGAGGAGCTGGAGGCCATCCCTCTGCCCATGGTGACCATGGAGAATCTGGCCCGGATCATCGAGCTGTGGACGAAGATCCCCGCCTCCAAGATCAAGGCACAGGAATATCAGCAGATCCGCGGCCTTGCCGACCGGCTGAAGCTGCACATTGTGGGACAGGATCAGGCGGTGGACGCCGTAGCCAAAGCCATCCGCCGCAGCCGCGTGGGCATTTCCCCCAAGAAGCGGCCTGCTTCCTTCATCTTCGTGGGCCCCACCGGCGTGGGCAAGACGGAGCTGGTGAAGCGGCTGGCAGACGACCTCTTTGACAGCGTGGACAGCCTGATCCGGCTGGATATGTCCGAATACATGGAGAAGCACACCGTCTCCAAGCTCATCGGTTCTCCTCCCGGCTACATCGGCTACGACGAAGCGGGCCAGCTCACCGAGAAGATCCGCCGCCGTCCCTACTCCGTGGTGCTCTTCGACGAGATCGAGAAGGCCCACCCCGACGTGCTGAACGTGCTGCTGCAGGTGCTCGACGACGGACGCATCACCGACGCCCAGGGCAGAGTTGTGAATTTTGAGAACACCGTCATCGTCATGACCTCCAACGCCGGCTCCGAGGGCCGGGTGGGCGGTCTGGGCTTCGGCCGGACTGCCGATGACCAGAGCCGGGAGAAGACCATGAAGGCCCTGCGGGAGTTCCTGCGGCCTGAATTCATCAACCGCGTGGACGAGATCATCAACTTCAATCATCTGACCGAGGAGAATTTCCGCGGCATCGCCGACATTATGCTGGCCGAGCTGAAGGACAGCCTTGCCGCCCGGGGTCTGGAACTGAGCTGGAACGATGACCTGCGTGAATATCTGGTGAAGAAGGCCTACTCCGTCACCTACGGAGCCAGAAACCTCCGCCGGACCATCCAGCGGGATTTGGAGGATCCCATTTCCGAAGCCATTATCGATTCCTTTGAGGAGCCCATCTCCAAGCTCACCGTGCGCATCGTGGAGGATGCCGTGGTGCTGGATAAGGAGTAAGGCGTGAATTTTCAGTATTTCTTCTTCAACACCTATCCCGGCTACTTTTTGCAGATGGTGCCCTTTGCCGCCGCTGCGGGTGTGGGAGTTGGATTGTGGAAGCACCGCCGCGGAGCGGGGCAGGGGAGAAGCATCTTCTCCGGCCTGCTGGCGGCATACCTGACGGGTCTGGTGGGTGTGACACTGCTGCTGCGGCCCATCAACCTGCTGTGGTACTGGTTGATCTACGGTCAGAGCGGCGGACACATGTGGTTCTTTACGTGGACCTATGATTTTGTCCCGGATTTCTGGAACCATTTCCGCGGGGAGAATCTGGCAAATGCACTGATGTTTGTGCCCTTTGGCATCCTGTATCCGCTGGCGTCGGAGCGGAAAAGCCTCCGGCGTACCTTGACCGCGGGGCTGGTGCTGATCCTTGCCATTGAGCTGCTGCAGCCTGTGTTCGGCAGAGCATTTGATAGCAACGATGTGATTCTGAATCTGGCGGGCGTTGCGGTGAGCGCGGGAATATACCATTTGGTTAGTAAAAAATAAGGAAAAGGAGGGCGAAAGCCCTCCTTTTCTCAGTTTTCCGCGGTCATCTTATCCACCACGTTGTAGACAGCGTCCTCCACCTTTTCGGCGGCCTGCGTCGCCATCTGGCGGGCGGTGCAGTTTCTGGGCAGCATCAGCACGGCAACGGCGCCGCCGACCATGCCGGCACCCAGTGCAAGGGGCCAAAGCTTCATATCCATTCCCTCCTTCGTTGGATTTGAGGATAGTTTGCCCGAAGTCCTGAAGAAAAAAGCTGTATTTTCTCTTTTCCTGTGGGAAAATCTGTGATACAATAAAAGAAAAATGCGGGAGGGATGTCCCATGTCCATGGATGTTCTGAAAAATAAGATCCGAAAGCTGCGCAATCCGTCTGCGCTGACCGTCGCGCCCACGCTGGATGCACTGCCCCCGTCTATTCTCGCCGAATTCGACAGCCCCGTGCAGGCCATGGGCGAGTACTGCGTCCGGGCGATGGAAGCCCTGAAGGGACAGCTTCCTGCCGTGAAGGTCAGCTTCGGCGCTTTCTCCCTGCTGGGCCCCGAGGGCCTGGTGCAGCTGAAGCGGGTTTTGGACATTGCCAAGGAGCTGGGCTTCTACGTGATCCTCGACTGGCAGCGGCAGGAGGATGAGGCTTCCGCCAAGGCGGCGGCGAAGCTCATTTTTTCCGGCGAACTGTGGAGCTGCGACGGCGTGGTGCTGTGCGGCTATGCCGGCTCCGGCAGCGTCAAGCCCTACATCACCGAGGCGGGCCGGGAGAAGAAGGACGTCTTCGTGGTGCTGAAAACCGGCGGCAAGTCCGGCTCCGAGCTGCAGGATCTGCAGACCGGCGGACGGACGGTGTACACGGCCGCGGCCGATCTGCTGTCCCGGTGGGGCGATCAGGCTCTGGAGCGCTGCGGCTACAGCCGCGTGGCCGGTGTGGGCTCCGCCAGTCATTCGAGATCCCTGCAGACCCTGCGGGAAAAGTATCCCAAGCTGTTCCTGCTGGTGGACGGTCTGGAGGCCGGCAACGCCAATGCCCGGAACGCCTCCTTTGCCTTTGACAACATGGGCTACGGCGCGCTGGTCTGTTCCAATCTGCTGAATGCGTGGGTCGAGAATCCGGAAAATGACCCCATCGAAGAGGTCGTTGCCGCCGCCCAGCGGATGAAGCGGAATGTCACTACCTATGTGACGGTATTGTAATGTACGACGGAGAGAATGTCATTCCGAGGGGCGGAGCCCCGTGGGAATCTCCTGGGACGCTGTACAGCATCGCACAATGGTGCAGGAGATTGCCGCAATAAATGATAGAATCCTTTGTAGGGGACGGCCTATGTGCCGTCCCGTGGATTTTGGTCCGGAGGGACAAAATCCACTGCATTTGCAGTGTTCCGGGTAATCGGGGAACGGCACGCAGGCCGTTCCCTACATTTTTTCATAACCACGACAGCCCTTTTTGTCACGCAGAGCGGCGCACCGGTTGGTGCGCCGTTTGTGTTATCTTGCGGGCATGGAGCGGTTCCGGGTGCTGCCGGTGGTATCGGTGGGCATGGAGCCTTCACCGGAAGGGGTGGAGCTGGGTGCCGTGGGCTCGGTCATGGGGAGCGTGGGCATGGTGGTTTCGCGGGGCCGCGTGGTCTCGGTGGGTCGGCTCGTCTCATGGGTCTCGGTGGGATGGGGACGCACATGGGTCTCCTCGGTGATCATGCCGCCGGGATGGTCGCTCACATTGGCGCTGCAGGCGCAGCCGGTGAGTACGCCGCCCATCAGAACGAGGGTCAGCGCCAGACTTACAAACTGTTTCATCGATCTATACCTCCTGTCAGAATGCTGACGGGAATAGTATTCCGCGCAGGCTGAAAGATAGACCCGGAAATCCATGGAAAAGATTTGAAAATATCGATAGACTTTTTTCGATATTCGCTGTATAATAAAAGGGCCATACTTTACTCTGAAAAGGAGATCAAATATTATGAAGAAGCTTTCTGTCAAGAAGGGCTCCGAGTGCATGGCTTGCCTGCAGTGTGTTCAGGCTTGCTCCGAGGCTTTCTACAAGGAGAACGATGTCACCAAGTCCTGCATCCAGATCGTCGAGCGCAAGGGCGCTGCTAAGCCCATGGTCTGCACCCAGTGCGGTCTGTGCGCCAAGGCCTGCCCCAACGGCGCCATCACCCAGAATGCCAAGACCGGCGTGTACATGATCAACAAGAAGCTCTGCACCGGCTGCGGCAAGTGCGCCGAGGCCTGCCCCTTCGGTCTGGTCATCGCCAACGAGAACGCCCCCGCCTCCAAGTGCATCGCCTGCGGCATCTGCGTCAAGGCCTGCCCCATGGAAGTGCTGGAGATCATCGAGAAGTAAGCTGATATTCCCAAGAAACAGCCGTCCGGAAGGACGGCTGTTTTTCTGTAACAGAAATTTCATTTCCGTTACAATTGATTCTTTGGCGGGTCTGTGATATACTTGTATAGACTATACACCCGGAGGCGTTTATGTTGAATTTTACTGAATTTACCGATATGATTTCGAACAATATCCCGAATTTGGAGCTGCGCTATGGCGTTCCCATGGCTAAGCTGACTTCTTTCCGCATCGGCGGCCCCGCTGCCTGTGCGGCATATCCCAAGAGCGAAGAGGAACTGGTGGGGCTTCTGAAGCTCTGCGCAGCCGAGGGCGTGGAGCCGGTGGTTCTGGGCGCGGGCACCAATGTGCTGGCCCCCGACGCCGGCATGGAGCGTCTTGTCATCGTGCTCAAGGATGCCCTTGAGGGCATGGAGCAGATCGGCGAAACCGCCATCCGCGTTATGGCGGGCGTGACCATGTCCCGGGCCGCGGTCTATGCCGCCGGTCTGAACCTCGGCGGTCTGGAGTTTGCCCACGGCATCCCCGGCACCGTCGGCGGCGGCGTGTACATGAACGCCGGCGCCTACGGCGGAGAGATCAAGGACGTCTGCAGCCGCGTGCGCATTGTGGACATGGACGGCAATGCCCGCTGGATTTCCAATGAGGAAGCCGCTTTTTCCTACCGCCACAGCTCCATCGAGGACAACCCCTGGATCGTCGTTGCTGCGGAGTTTGAGCTGACCCCCAAGCCCGAGGCGGAGGTCTGGGAGAAGATGAAGGAGCTCATCGGCAAGCGCCGGGCTTCCCAGCCGCTGGATCTGCCCAGCGCCGGCTCCGCCTTCAAGCGGCCCGTGGGCGGCTATGCCGCGGCCCTCATCGACCAGACGGGCCTGAAGGGCTTCCGCATCGGCGGCGCTGCCGTCAGTGAAAAGCATGCAGGCTTCGTGGTGAATCTGGGCGGCGCCACTGCTGCCGACGTTCAGGCGCTTTTGAAGGCTGTTTCCGACAAGGTCTATGACCGCACCGGCATCCGTCTGGAGCCGGAGGTTCGCATCTGGTAAGGAGGCGGCATGACCCTGTCCTTTTCCGGCAGCGCCAAGGAGGAGATCTGCCGCGATCTGCCGAGCAAGCGCTGCTGCTGTCAGGCTATGGCCTTCGGTGTGCTGCTCTACTGCAACACCTTCACCGGTGAGGGCGTGCGCATCGTCACCGAAAGCCGGGAATTTGCCTTTTTCCTGCCAAAGCTGTTCCGACGGGCCTTCAAAATGGAGTTCGACGATTTTCCCTCCATGGCGGCCCCCGGCAAGCTGGTGTTTCAGATCACGGATCCCGAGAAGCTGGAGTTCCTGATGGATGCCTATGGATTTGATCCGGAGAGCACCCTCGCCCTGCATGTAAACCTGTCGGTGCTGGAGGATGAGTGCTGCCGGGAGTATTTTCTGCGGGGCGCGTTCCTCGCAGGCGGCTCCGTCACAGACCCCGGCAAGGGCTACCATCTGGAGCTGGCCACGGGCCACCGGGCTGTGGGCCGGGAGACCTATGCCCTCATGGAGGAGGTCTGGGGCTTTTACCCCAAGCTCAGCGCCCGGGGCGCCAACACGGTGCTCTATTTCAAGCAGAGTGACCAGATCAGCGATGTGCTGACCCGCTTGGGAGCGAGCATCTGCGGCATGGGCATCATCGAAGCAAAGCTCGAAAAAGAGCTGAACAACAAAGTCAACCGCCGCGTCAACTGCGACGGCGCCAATATTTCCAAGGTGGTGGAGGCGGCCCAGAGCCAGCTGAACGCCATCCGAATTTTGCGGGAGCGGGGAGAATTTGAGAAGCTGCCCGCGAAGCTCCAGCAGGCGGCACTGGCCCGGGAAGCCGAGCCGGAGGCCAGCCTGACGGAGCTGGCCCAGCTGATGGCTCCGCCCATCACCAAGCCCGCAATGAACAACCGCATGAAGCAACTGATGAAGCTGGCAGAGGAGGAGAAGGCATGAGCTTCGTACATCTGCATGTCCACAGCGAATACAGCCTCCTCGACGGTGCCTGCCGCATCGGAAAGATGATGGATCGGGTGAAGGAGCTGGGCCAAGACGCCATTGCCATCACGGACCACGGCGTCATGTACGGCTGTATCGATTTTTATAAAGCCGCAAAGGCCGCGGGCATCAAGCCCATCATCGGCTGTGAGGTCTATGTGGCCCCCCGAAAAATGACCGACCGCACCCACGGCATCGACAATGAGGCATACCATCTGGTGCTGCTGTGCGAAAATATGACCGGCTACGAGAATCTCTGCCAGATCGTCTCGCAGGCCTATACCCACGGCTTTTACGGCAAGCCCAGAGCAGATCTGGAGCTGCTGGAGCAGTATCATGAGGGCCTGATCGCCCTCAGTGCCTGCCTCGGCGGCGCCATCCCCCAGCGGCTTTTGTACAACGATTATGACGATGCCAAGCGCTATGCGCTTCAGATGTCCCGGATCTTCGGGGAGGGGAACTTCTTCCTCGAGCTGCAGGACCACGGCATCGCCGAGCAGCAGCAGGTCAATCAGGGCCTGCGCCGCATCGCCCGGGAGACGGGGCTGCCGCTGGTCATCACCAACGACGCCCATTACCTGCGCCGGGAGGACGCCGAAATGCAGGACGTCCTGCTCTGCGTCCAGACCGGCAAGACCGTGGACGAAGAGAACCGCATGCGCATGGAGCCCTACGGGGAATACTACCTGAAAAGCGAGTCCGAGCTCCTCGAACGCTTCCCCGGATTGCAGGAGGCGCTGGACAACACGGCGAAGATCGCCGAGCGGTGCAATGTGGAGTTCATCTTCAACCAGTACCACCTGCCCGCTTTTCCGGTGCCCGAGGGCTATACCAGCGAGAGCTACTTTCGCAAGCTCTGCTATGACGGCTTCCGGGAGCGGTATGAAAACCCACCGGAGAGCTATGTGGAGCGGCTGGAATACGAGATCGGCGTCATCAGCCGGATGGGTTATGTCAACTACTACCTGATCGTCTGGGATTTCATCCGCTACGCCAAGGAAAACGGCATCCCCGTTGGCCCGGGCCGCGGCTCCGGTGCGGCGTCCATCGTGGCGTACTGCATGCACATCACGGAAGTGGATCCCATGAAGTATGCCCTGATTTTCGAGCGGTTTCTGAACCCCGAGCGTGTCTCCATGCCCGATTTCGATACGGATTTCTGTCAGGAGCGCCGGGGCGAGGTCATCGACTATGTCATGCGCAAGTATGGTGCTGACCATGTGGCCCAGATCGCGACCTTCGGCACCATGGCCGCCCGGGGCGCCATCCGGGACGTGGGCCGTGCGCTGAATTTCACCTACGCGGAAACCGACGTGGTGGCAAAATTGGTGCCCACCACGCTGCATATTACGCTGGACGAGGCACTGAAGACCTCTCCCCAGCTCAAGGAAATGTATGACGGGGACGAGCGGGTGCGCAAGCTCATCGACACCGCCCGCAGTCTGGAGGGAATGCCCCGCAACACCTCCACCCATGCCGCCGGTGTGGTCATCACAGCCCGGCCCGTATGCGACTACGTCCCTTTGTCCAGAAATGACGATACCATCGTCACCCAGTATACCATGACCACCATCGAGGAGCTGGGACTGCTGAAAATGGACTTCCTCGGACTTCGGAACCTGACGGTGATCCGGGACGCGGAGGAGCTCATTCAAAAGCACACCCCCGGTTTTTCCATGGACGCCGTGCGGGACGACGACCCCGATACCTTCCGGATGCTCACCGAGGGCAAGACCCAGGGCGTCTTCCAGCTGGAGAGCCAGGGCATGACCGGCGTGTGCGTGGGCATGAAGGCGGGCTCCATTGAGGACATCACGGCCATCGTGGCCCTCTACCGGCCCGGCCCCATGGATTCCATCCCGAAATTCATCGAAAGCAAGCTCAATCCCCGGAAAGTCACCTACAAATGCCCCGAGCTGGTGCCGATTTTGAAGGTCACCTACGGCTGTATCGTCTATCAGGAGCAGGTCATCGAGATCTTCCGGCAGTTGGGCGGCTATACCATGGGTCAGGCGGACAACATTCGCCGGGCCATCTCCAAGAAGAAAATGAAGATCATCGAGGAAGAGCGCAAGGTCTTCGTCTACGGTGATCCCGAAAAGAATATCCCCGGCTGTGTGGGCAACGGCATTTCCGAGACGGTGGGCCAGTCCCTCTACGACGAGATCGTCGCCTTTGCGAACTATGCCTTCAACAAGGCCCATGCGGTGTGCTACGCGGTGGTGGCCTACCAGACGGCATATCTGAAGTGCCATTATCCCAGAGAGTATATGGCTGCCCTGATGACCTCGGTGCTGGATTCCGCCGTAAAGGTGTCCGGCTATATTTCCGAGTGCAGGGAAATGGGCATCCAGACCCTGCCGCCGGACATCAACCGCTCCGGCGACGTATTCACGGTGGAGGGAAACAACATCCGCTTCGGCATGGCAGCCGTCAAGAACATCGGCCGCGGGCTCATCCGCAGCGTTGTTGCCAAGCGCACCGAGGGCGGCCCGTTCCGTTCGCTGGAGGATTTCCTGACCCGGATGGGGGAGGGCGAGCTCAACAAGCGGGCCGTGGAAAATCTCATCAAGTGCGGCGCCATGGACTGCTTCGGCAACCACCGGAGCGAGCTTCTGGCGGTGTATGAGGGTATGATGGATTCCCTCTCCACCTCCCGGAAGAAGAATCTGGAGGGCCAGATGGGTCTGTTCGGCATGCTCGAGGACGACGATCCCTCCACATCCATCCCCATCCCCAAGCTGCCGGAGATCAGCGCCGCAGACCGGATGGCCATGGAGAAGGAGACCACCGGCCTCTACCTGAGCGGCCACCCCATGGACGATTACCGCTGCCTGCTGAAAAACACCCACGTGGTGCCCATCGGCAAGCTGATGGAGGAGGAAAGCGGATACCGGGACGATCAGATCGTCTCCGTGGCGGGCATCGTCCAGACGCTGAAGATGAAGACCACGAGGAATAACTCCATGATGGCCTACATCACGCTGGAGGACGACACCGCTGCCATCGAAATGCTGGCCTTCTCCAATGTGCTCAGCCAGTTCGGCGGGTATCTGAAAGAAAACAGCCCCGTGGTCATCACGGGACGGCTTTCCCTGCGGGATGACAAAGATCCCCAGATCGTCATCAACCGGGCCCGGCCCATGTCGGATTTTGAAAACGGCATCCCCGAGGAGCCCGAGGAGCGCTTCGAGCGCCGGGAAGACCGGGGGCCGAAGATCCTGCCGGGCAACACCCTGTACCTGCAGCTGACCGGCGAAAGCGATCCGAGATACCGCAAGGTCAGGGCCATTGTCAATATGTTCCCCGGCGAGGGTACCGTCAAGGTCTTTTTCGCCGATACCCGAAAGATGCGGGGCACCCGGGCGGCCTTTGACAGCCGGATGGTGGCCGAGCTCCGGAGGGTGCTGGGGGACGCAAATGTTGTGATAAAGTAACTTCCATTTTTCGAGTATATGTGCTATCATAAATGTTTGGAAGGGAGGCGAAATGCCGTGAAACGTTTCAAAAGAATCCTCAGTGCGGTCATTTGCGCCGCCCTGAGTCTGGGCCTCGCTGGCTGCATGATGACGGTGGATCAGATGTATGTGCCGCCCCGCCGCTCCGAGAGCTACCAGAATCTGCAGGCCGTCATGGACGAGATGATGACGGGCCTCGAGTACTGCGCTCCCATCACCGGTGAAAACCAGCAGACTGTCCAGATGGCCGACCTCAACGGCGACGGCATCAAGGAGGTCGTGGTCTTCGTCAAGGGCAGCGACGAGAATCCCCTAAAGATCCTGATTTTCCGCAAGGAAAACGGAGAATACACCCCCCTGAGCGTCATCGAGTCCACCGGCACCGCCTTTGATCAGGTGGAGTACATCCAGATGGACGGCGAGCCGGGCTTGGAGCTGGTGGTGGGCCGGCAGGTCAGCGATCAGGTGATGCGCAATCTGACGGTATACCGGTTCCGGGACGAGCAGCCTGAGCAGCTGTTGACGGTGAATTACCGGAAATACCTGACACTGGACATGGACGGCAACGCCCGCTCCGATCTGTTCGTTCTTCGCCCCGGCGCGGAGGCCACAGACAGCGGTCTGGTGGAGGTGTACGGCATGACCGACGGCGAAGTCACCCGCTCCGCGGAGGTGAAGCTGTCCCAGCCGGCGGACCACCTGAAGCGGATCATGACCGGCTCCCTCCACGGGGGAGAGCGTGCTGTCTTTGTGGCCAGCACCGTCGACGATGAAACCATCGTCACCGACGTCTATGCTCTGGTGCAGGGAAAGCTCACCAATGTGAGCATGTCCAACGAATCCGGCACCAGCGTCAAGACCGTGCGCAACTACTACGTCTACGCCGAGGACATCGACGACGACGGCGTGCTGGAGCTGCCCAGCCTGATCACCATGCGCCAGAGCGTGGAGGGCCGCAGCATGGAAGAGCGGGAGCATCTGATCCGCTGGTACGCGCTGGGCGCCGACGGCAGTGAATACGACAAGCGGTTCACCTACCACAATTACCTCAACGGCTGGTATATGGAGGTGGACGCCGATCTGGCCCGGCGGCTGTGCGTGACACCCGAGGATACGGGACGCTTCGCGTTCTGCCTGTGGGACAAGAATTTCCAGAGGCTGGAGAAGCTCTGGACGGTTTACGTCCTGACCGGCGAGGACCGCTCCAACATCGCTGTGGAAGACGGAAGATTCCAGCTTTACAAGACCGACAGCACGGTCTATGCCGCGTATCTCGAGGATGCGGCGCTGAAGGCCGGCATCACGCAGCAGGATCTGATCGATAGCTTTTTCCTGATCCAGTCGGATTGGAAAACGGGAGAAATGTGAGGAATACCATGAAAAAAGTTTTGATTTTGGAGGATGAGGTCAACATCCGATCCTTTGTGGTCATCAATTTGAAGCGTGCCGGCTACGATGCCATCGAGGCGGGCACCGGCGCGGAGGCGCTGCAGCGGATCCGGGAGAATCCCGATATCGGCGTAGCCATTCTGGATGTGATGCTGCCGGATATCGACGGCTTCGAGGTCTGCCGCAGCATCCGGGCCAACAACAAGCGCATGGGCATCATCATGCTCACCGCCCGGACGCAGGAGATGGACAAGGTCACCGGCCTGATGACCGGCGCCGACGATTATGTGACCAAGCCCTTTTCCCCCGCGGAGCTGACGGCCCGCATCGACGCCCTCTACCGCCGCATCGGCGGCGACGATCTGGCGTCCTCCGAGCTGCTGACCCAGGGGCCCTTTGTGATGAACACCCGCAACCATACCTTGGAAAAGGCCGGAAACCGCATCCGGCTGACGCAGGTGGAATATGCGATCCTGAAGCTGTTCATGCAGAATCCGGGCAGAGCTCTGAGCCGGGAGGACATCCTCTCCGCTGTCTGGGGCCGGGAGTACGAGGGCGAGCTGAAGATCGTGGACGTGAACATCCGCCGCCTGCGCATCAAGATCGAGGACGACACCGCCAACCCCACCTACATCACCACGGTCTGGGGCTACGGCTATAAGTGGGGCGCATGAAAAAACAGAAGCGGCTAAGCCTGAAGGTCACCGGTCTGCGCCGCCGCTGGCTGATCAACACACTTTGCGTGGTTTTGCCCCTCGCCATCGTGTGTGTGCTGGCGGTGACGGCAGCCTTCGCGGCATATTACTATTCCGGCATGGAGTCGGATCTGCGCTACCGGGCCAGAACCACCACGGACTTCTTCGCCGAGAACATGAACGTGGACTACAATGCCTACTACAAGTCCTGCGTCAAGTACGCCCAGACCTATGAGGACCGCAACTCCATCGAGCTGCAGTTCATCAACTCCAGAGGGCAGATCGTGGCCTCCAGCTACGGACCTTGGGTGGGAGATTCTCCCAGCACCAGTGAGATCCGGGAGGCCATGGATACCCGCACCCAGCGGGCCTTTGTGGGCGTGGACGTGAACACCGGCGAGCACATCATGGCGGTGTCCAGCCCCATGGTCTACTCCAACGGCGAGGTCATCGGCGTGCTGCGCTTCGTCACGGGCACCCGGGTGATGCACATGCAGATCATGTTCATCGCCGCCGTGGCGCTGGCGTTCTTCACGGGATTTGTCCTGATTATCGTACTTCTTACCAATTATTATATCCATACGGTGCTCGTGCCCGTGGCGGATATCACCGAGAAGGCCCAGCGCATTGCAACGGGCAGCTACGGCATCCAGATCACGGCAAAATATGACGACGAATTCGGCGTTCTGGCGGACACCATCAACGAGATGTCCAACAAGATCAGTCAGAACGAAAAGGTGCAGACGGACTTCATCTCCTCCCTGTCCCATGAGCTGCGTACGCCCCTGACCGCCATCACCGGCTGGTCGGAGACGCTGCTCGACGGCAACCGCATGGACCGCGAGGCCCGCCGGGGCATGGATATCATCATGCGGGAAAGCAAGCGCCTGACGGAGATGGTTCTGGGCCTGCTGGAGTTTTCCCGCATCGAGGGCGACCGCATGACCCTGAATGTGGAGATCGCAGATATCCGGGCGGAGTTTGAGGATACCATCTTCATGTACGGCTCCCGGCTCCGTCAGGAGGGCATCGAGCTGTGCTATTTCGAAAATGAGGAGGAGATCCCCGAGATCCCCTGCGATCCCAAGCGTCTGCGGCAGGTGTTTTTGAACATCCTCGACAACGCGGCAAAGCACGGCGGCGATGGCAAGACCATCGATACCTCCATCTGCTGCACGGACACCGATGTGATCATCGAGATCCGGGACTACGGCCCCGGCATTCCGGAGGACGAGCTTCCTCTGGTCAAAAAGAAATTCTACAAGGGCAGCTCCAAGGCCCGCGGCACCGGCATCGGTCTGGCGGTCTGCGACGAGATCGTCACCATGCACAACGGCACCCTCGAGCTGAGCAACGCCGAGGGCGGCGGTACCCGGGTGCGGATCAGCCTGCCCATTGAGTGATAAGGAACCCAAACTATGGCAAAAAAAGAACCCTGCAACCCCTGTGAACAATTCAAAACCATGATCGGCGGACAGGCCCTCATTGAGGGTATCATGATGCGCGGCCCGGAGAAGGACGCCATCGTCTGCCGCACCAAGGACGGCCTGACCGTGGAGGTCAGCGACCGAAAGCTTCCCAAGGAGGGAAGCCCCCTGCGCTGGCCCCTGATCCGGGGCGTGGTCAACTTCTTCGACGCGCAGCTCACCGGTGTCAAAGCCATCCTGCGCAGCGCCGACCTGAGCCCCGACGAGGAAACGGAGGAGGAGCCCTCCAAGCTGGACATCTGGCTGGAGAAGAAGCTGAATGACAAAAAATCCCGCCAGTACGTCCTCGGCACCATCGCGTGTGTGAGCATTCTGATGATGGTGGGCATTTTCATCCTGCTGCCCATATTCATCGCCGGCTTCTTTGAGGCGGTGACCGACAGCATGTTGCTCATCCATCTGATCGAGGGCGTTATCCGGATGCTGATTTTCGTGGTCTATCTGATCCTCGTCTCCCGGATGGAGGAGATGAAGCGAACCTTTTCCTACCACGGCGCTGAGCACAAAACCATCCGCTGCTACGAGGCGAAGCTCCCCCTGACGGTGGAGAATGTCAGGATCCAGTCGAGAATGCATCCCCGCTGCGGCACCAGCTTCCTGCTGGTGGTGGTGATTCTGTCCACGCTGGTGTTCACTGTGGCATCCGCGGTGCTCCTTGAGGCGGTTCCCGCGCTGGAGGCCATGGAGGGCAGCGTTGGATACCGACTGCTGATGACTGCGTTCAAGCTGCTGCTTCTGCCTGCGGTGGTGGCGATCTCCTATGAGATCAACCGCTGGGTGGGCCGCAATGACAATGCGCTGACGCGCATCATCATGGCTCCGGGCGTCTGGATGCAGAATTTTACCACCAATGAGCCCGACGACGACATGATCGAGGTGGCCATCACGGCGGTCAAGGCCGTGCTGCCGGAACAGGAGGGCGCGGACGCATGGTAAAGAAATATTCGGAACTCTACCGGGAAACCCGCAAGGCGCTGATCCCCATCGACGGCCCCGTTCAGGCGGGCGCCACCGCCCGGGAGCTGCTGGTGCTGGCCTCCGGCAAGACGGCCGCGGAGCTGCTGGCCGACGGCGAAAAGTATGCCGATGCCAGCGTCTGCATGGCGCTGGAAAAATACGTGGAGCGCATGGAAAAGGGCGAACCGCTGGCCTATATCCTCGGCGAGTGGGAATTTTACGGCCTGAAGCTCCATGTGACCCCTGATGTGCTGATCCCCAGAGACGATACGGTCGCGGTGGCGGAAATCGCCATCCGTCAGGCCCTGTTTCTGGATCAGAACCCCCGGATCCTCGACCTGTGTACCGGCTCCGGCTGCATCGGTCTTGCCATTGCCTCGAGGGTCAAGGACGCCAAGGTGACGCTGGCCGACCTGAGCCGGGAGGCGCTGGCTGTGGCCAAGAAGAACGTACAGCTGCACCATATGACGGGCCGGGTGTCCTGCGTACAGGTGGATGCCTTGGCCGAAGCCCCCGCATTTTTGGGCCAGTTCGACATGATCGTCTCCAATCCCCCCTACATTGACGCGAAGGATATGCAGGAGCTGGAGGTCAGCGTGAAGGACTACGAGCCCCACATGGCCCTCGCAGGCGGCGAGGACGGACTGGATTTCTACCGGGCCATCACCGCCAATTTCCGCCACGCCCTGAAGCCCGGCGGATACCTCTGCTACGAGTTTGGCGAGGAGCAGGGCGATGATGTTTGTGATATCCTCGCGGCGAACGGATTTACCGTCCGCAAGCGGGTCAAAGACTACTGTGGAACCGAGCGGGCTGTCATCGCCCAATACTGTGTAGAGGAGTAATGCTGTTATGGCTAAGAAAACCGGCGCATATGAGGCGCCTTCCCCCGCAAGCGATAAGAAAAAAGCACTGGACACCGCCATTGCCCAGATCGAGAAGACCTTCGGAAAGGGCGCGGTCATGCGTCTGGGCGACAAGCCCGAGATGAATGTGGAGGCCATCCCCACCGGCTCTCTGGCGCTGGATGCCGCCCTCGGCATCGGCGGCGTGCCCAAGGGCAGAATCATTGAGATCTACGGCCCCGAGTCCTCCGGTAAGACCACGCTGGCCCTGCACATTCTGGCGCAGGCCCAGAAGATGGGTGGCGAGGTGGCCTTCGTGGACGCCGAGCATGCCCTCGATCCCGTCTACGCCGCCGCACTGGGCGTGGACACCGACTCCATGCTGGTCTCCCAGCCCGACACCGGCGAGCAGGCGCTGGAGATCACCGATGCACTGGTCCGCAGCGGCGCCGTGGATGCCGTTGTCGTGGACTCCGTCGCAGCCCTGACGCCCAGAGCGGAAATCGAGGGCGAGATGGGCGACACCTTCGTGGGCCTGCAGGCCAGACTCATGTCTCAGGCTCTGCGTAAGCTGGCCGGCACCATCAACAAGACCAACTGCGTGGTCATTTTCATCAACCAGCTGCGTATGAAGATCGGCGTCATGTACGG
>JAFWAZ010000003.1 GCA_017507425.1 Oscillospiraceae bacterium
ATCACATCGGCCATGATCCGGTTGGTCCGGAAATTGCCGCGGATGTGGGGGGAAGATGCAACGGTCAGTTTCATTTTTTCTGGGCCTCCCTTACCATTTGCTTGCCCTTGCGGAAGGTCTCCACCAGGGGCAGCTTGCCGGGACAGGTGAAGGCGCAGCAGCCGCACTCCATACAGTCCATCAGGTTCATCCGGTTCAGCTCGTCCACCCGGCCCGCATTGGTGAACCGGTACATATACAGCGGCTGCAGCCGCATGGGGCAGACGGTGACGCACTTGCCGCAGCGCAGGCAGACGGGGTTCTCCGCAGCGCCGTTGACATCGCGAAGCAGGCACAGGACGGAGTTGGTGGCCTTGACCACGGGAACGCTCAGATCGCTCTGGGCCACGCCCATCATGGGGCCGCCGGAGATGACCCGCTCAGTCTTGTCGTGGAGGCCGCCGGCGATCTCGATGAGATCATGGAAGCTGGTGCCGATGGGCACGATGAAATTCTGGGGCTGGGCGATGGCCTCGCCGGAGACGGTGACGATGCGCTCAGTCAGCGCACGCCCTTCCGTGACGGCCCGGCAGATGGCGGCGAAGGTGGAGACATTGAACACCGCGCAGCCCACCTTGACGGGAAGCTGGCCCGGGGGCACCTGACGGCCGGTGACGGCCTGAATGAGCTGCTTCTCGCTGCCCTGCGGGTAGCGGGTGGGCAGGATGGCCAGCTCGATGTGAGGATACTCAGGCAGGAGCTTTTTCAGCTCGGCGATGGCCTCGGTCTTGTTGTCCTCCACGGCCAGCACGGTGCGCTTGGAGTCCAGCAGACGGCGCAGCAGACTCATTCCCTCCAGCACAGGCTTGGGGGAAGTGCGCAGGAGGGTGTCGTCGGCGGTGATGTAGGGCTCGCACTCACAGCCGTTGGCGATCAGGGTGTCCACGTTGCCCATGGCGCCCAGCGCCTTGACGTTGCCGGGGAAGGCTGCGCCGCCCATGCCGACAATGCCCGCCTCCCGGATGGCGTGGAGGATCTCGTCGTCATTGCCCGGGATGGGCATGGTGACGGATTCATTTTTAAAATCGTTTTCGATGACCACCGCGTTGACCGGGGCACCCTTCACATGGGGCCGGGGCTCGATGGCCCGGACCACGCCGGAGACGGATGCGTGGACGGGGACGCAGAGGCCCTCGCCGTCGCCGATCTTCTGGCCCTTCTTCACCCGGTCACCCACCTTGACCAGCGGCACACAGGGGGCGCCGATGTGCTGGCTCATGGGGATGACCACGCATCCGGGCTCGATGGTGCGGAGCTCCGGGATGGTCTTGGACATTTCTTTGTTGTATTTGGGGTGGATACCGCCAA
This sequence comes from Oscillospiraceae bacterium, assembly GCA_017507425.1. Taxonomy (GTDB): domain Bacteria; phylum Bacillota; class Clostridia; order Oscillospirales; family Oscillospiraceae; genus Faecousia. Next base: position 1,348 of record JAFWAZ010000003.1, read on the forward strand.
AAAACAGATGTTTCATACTGGTTTTCACCTCAATTGTTAGGTTCTTATCAGATCTTCGAAGCCGGTGGAATAGTACATTTCCCCGTCATGGCCGACCCACATGGCCTTGGCACCGCTCTTGTCCAGCAGCTTCTGTCCCGCGTCCATGGGGAGCAGGAACAGGGCCGTGGACAGGGCATCGCCCAGCCCGGAGTCGTCGCAGACCACGGTGACCGCCCGCCACAGTCTGCCTGGGTACAGGGTATCGGGATCGATGATGTGGTGGTACAGCTCGCCGTCGACCATGTAGGCCCGCTGGTAGTCGCCGCTGGTGACGATGCTGCCCTTATGCAGGTACAGGGTGTGCAGGTAATCGTCTCCCCCGTCGGGGTTCTGGACGCCCACCACCCATGGGGTGCCGGTTTCGTCCTTGGGGCCCGTGGCGCAGACGTTGCCGCCGACGCTGATGAGCAGCCCGGCGGGAGCCGTTTCCGCCACACGCTGGACAGACCAGCCCTTGGCGATGGCGCCCACATCCAGACGCGCTTCCGGATCGGTGAGGGTGACGGTGGAGTTTTCTTCATCGATGAGGATGCTGTCCCAGCTTGCGTGGTTCGCGGCCTCGGTCAGGGCATCTTCGTCGGGCAGGTATGCGTTGGGGATGTCGTTCAGGCCGTCCTCCCGGGCCTCGTGCCACAGATACAGCACGCTGCCCATGGCGGCGTTGACCCGGCCGCCGGTCAGATCATAGTAGCGGCGGCAGTCGAGGAGCAGGTCGATGACGGCGCTGTCCACCTTCACCGCTTCGCCGGGGCGGTCGTTGACGGTCTTGAGATTGTTCAGCCCCTCGTAGTCATTGTAGATATCGAAGAGCTGATGGTAGCGTAGGAGCGCATCGTGGACGGCCTGAGCCTTCTCGGTGAAGGCCTCCTCACTGACGTCCCGGCCCACGACGGTGGTGACGGTGTCGAAGACCGTCAGGAAAGTGGCGGAATACTGCTTGGGCTCCTCCCCTGCCCCGGTACAGCCGGTCAGCAGCAGGAGGGCCAGCAGAAAGGGGATCAGACGTTTCATCAATTGCAGGCTTTTGCAATGAGAGCCTGGAAGCCGCCGATCTTGATAGTGACGGAGGTGGAAAGGTCAGCATCGGTGGGCTTGGTCGTCTCGTCCACGGCGATGGAGGCCACCTCAGCGGGGGTCTTGCCGGTGATGTAGGCGGCGAAGGAAGCGGCCTGCTCGTTCCACTCGGCGATGGCGCCGCCCCACGCCACCATGCCGTAGTTCTCGCCCAGCTCGTTCTTGGTCTGGATGGGAGCGGTCAGGTCGGTGGTGACGGTGCCGACGGTGTCGAAGTTGACCTTGGCCTGAACGGCGTCGATCATACAGGAGGTGATGACGCCGTCGCGGAGGGTGACGGCGGCCACGCTGGTGTACAGCTCGCACAGGCCTGCGTTCTCAGCGTCGGCAGCCTTGGAGCCGTCCACGGAGGAGATGATCGCAAGCTTCAGCTCGTCGCCTGCTTCGGCGCCCAGATACTGGGCATTGGCGACGGCCTTCTCGATGGCAGCCACATAGCCGCCCAGATAGATGGTGGCGGTGGTGGCCAGATCGGCGTCCGCGGCGTGGCCCGTCTCGTCCACGGCGCCGGCGCGGAGCTCTTCGACGGTCTTGCCCTCGGCGTAGGAAGCCAGTGCGGCAGCCTGCTCATACCACTCGGCCACGGCGCCGCCGTAGAGCTTCATGTTGTAGGCGTCGCCCAGCTCGTTCTTGGTCTGGATGGGGGCGGTCAGGTCGGACACGATGGCACCGTTGACGTCAAACTTCACGGAAGTGCCGATGGAATCGATGACGCAGGACTGGATGACGCCGCTGTCATCCACAGTGACGGCCACGACGGAGACGTCGTACTTGGCCTCGCCGTCGGCATCCTCGGCGGAGGTGCTCTCAGCGGCGGAAGCGATGATGGCAACGCCGGTCTTCACGGCGCCCTCGGCGGTGACGGAAGGCTCGGTGGTTTCAACAGGATCGGTTTCCACGGGGGTGGACTCCACGGGGGCCGCGTGGCCGCCGGTGGGGCAGGTGCAGTCGGTGTAGTAGATCACGGGGGTGCCTGCGCAGCCAGCCAGCAGAGCGATGACCAGAACCAGCGTCAGGACAAGGGTGGTTTTTTTCATGGGGAATGACCTCCTCAAAAATATAGTCTCTTTTATTATATAGGAACTTGCGGTTCTGTAAAGTGATAATATCACATTTCCTCTTTTTTCTTGCTTCGCAAAGCAGAATGTGCTATGATAACAGCTGTCCGGGGAAGCAGGTGAAACTCCTGCGCGAGTCCGTCGCCGTATGGCGCAGAAACACTTCCATCCTCACCCGGGGGCCGCGCCCCGGGGACAGGCCATTGGCGAACGCTGAGAAGGCCGGGTGAAAAGTGCGCCGAAGTCGGAATATCCGGATACACTGTCCCACGGAGCCCTGCGCATACCGGGGCGGGACAAATACAATATTAAAGGAGAATCACCATGAACAAACACAGCACCCGCAAGCTGCTGTCGCTGATTCTGGTATTCGTGCTGACCGCGGCAGCAGCACTCACCGGATGCAGCGGCGCTCCCGAGACGCCCGAAACCACCGCTCCCATCGAAACCACCGCACCTGTGGAAACCACTGTCCCTGCGGAAACCACCGTCCCCACCGAGTCCGCCCCCGAAAAGGAGGTTCTGGGCGAGGGTGAGAAGGTCTTCGACTTCACCGTCATCGATAAGGACGGCGCCGAGCATCTCTTTGAGATCCACACCGACGCCGAGACAGTCGGCGAGGCTCTGGTGCAGCTTCAGCTCATCGACGGCGAGCAGGGCCCCTACGGCCTGTATGTCAAGTCCGTTCTGGGCCAGAAGCTGGACTACGAAACCGACAAAATGTACTGGTCCTTCACGGTCAACGGCGAAGCCGCCATGACCGGCGTGGACATGGCTCCCATCACCGAGGGCGAAAGCTACGCCTTTGAGGCCACCCCCGCATAAGCACAATCATCCGCCGCACACTGACAGAAGTTGGTGTGCGGCTCTTTTTTTCGATATTTTTTCAATTTTTGTCTTCCATTCGTGGAATGAATCTGCTAGAATAGATGGGTACACTAGGCGCAGCAGCGCCCGAGAGGATGATATATACTATGGATCTGATTCAACTGGCCGACCGCATGGAGCATGTCCACTCCGACATCCGCGGTGAGCTTTTCCATCTTGCCAATAAAATGCAGCGGGAGGGTACCCCTGTTCTGAAGCTGAACACCGGCAATCCCGCCGCCTTCGGCTTCCCCCTGCCCGAGTCCATCCGCAGCGCCATCGAGGGCCACACCCACGAGGCCGTGGCCTACTGCGATTTTCAGGGCATGCCCGCCGCCCGAGACGCCATCATCCGCTATGAGCGGAGCAAGGGCGTTCAGGGCATCGAGCCCGACGACGTGTTCATCGGCAACGGCGTCAGCGAGGTGGTCAACTTCGCCCTGATGCCCCTGCTGAACCCCGGCGACGAGGTGCTGATCCCCACCCCCAGCTACTCCCTGTGGGGCAACACCGTGCTGCTGGCCGGCGCGAAGCCCGTGTTCTACCGCTGCGATGAGCAGTCCGGCTGGAACCCCGACGTGGCTGACCTGAAGAAAAAGGTGACCTCCCGCACCAGAGCGCTGGTCATCATCAACCCCAACAACCCCACCGGCGTTCTCTACTCCACCGAGGTGCTGCAACAGCTCATTCAGGTGGCCCGTGAGCACGACCTGATCATTTTCAGCGACGAGATCTATGACCGGCTGGTCATGGACGGCCTGAAGCATGTCTCCACCGCTTCTCTGGCTCCTGATCTGACCGTCATCACCATGAACGGCCTTTCGAAGTCCCACTCCCTCTGCGGCTACCGCTGCGGCTGGATGGTCATTTCCGGCCCCCGGGCCAAGACCGAGGAATACCGCAAGGGCATCGTGCAGCTGACCTCCCTGCGGCTTTGCTCCAATGCGCTGGCCCAGCTGGTGATCCCCGCGGCGCTGGAGGATATGGAGACTCCCGCTGCCATGGTCCGTCCCGGCGGACGGCTCTACGAGCAGCGCAAAGCCACCATTGAAACGCTGGACAAAATCGAGGGCATCAGCTACGTAAAAAATGTGGCGGCCTTCTACCTGTTCCCCAAGCTGGACGTAAAGAAGTTCAACATCACCAGCGACAAGCAGTTCGCCCGGGATCTGCTGATGGAGACTCAGATTCTGGTGGTTCCCGGCTCCGGCTTCGACTGGCCCGACCCCGACCATTTCCGCATCGTCATGCTGCCCGAGGCCGGCGAGCTGCGCGCCGCCATGGAGCGGATGGGCAACTTCCTGGACGGATATCGGCAGAAGTAAAAAAGAATTCGTAGGGAACGGCCTGCGTGCCGTTCCCCACGCACAACACAGAAACAATCGGAACGGCACATAGGCCGTTCCCTACGATATATTTGTATCATCATTCATTATCGGAGGAATCCACTATGAAACAGTACATGGACGCCATCGTCAAGCCCGAGGCAGGCCCCGGACTGGAGCTGCGGCAGGTTCCCGTGCCCGTGCCCAAGGCCGGCGAAGTCCTCATCAAGATCCACAAGACCGCCATCTGCGGCTCCGACGTTCACATCTACCAGTGGAATGACTGGGCCGCCCAGCACGTCAAGCCCGGTATGACCATCGGCCACGAGTACGTAGGCGAGATCGCCGCGCTGGGCGACGGCGTTACCGGCTTCCGCGTCGGCCAGAGAGTCTCCGGCGAGGGCCACATCACCTGCGGCCACTGCCGCAACTGCCACAACGGCGACATCCAGTGGTGCAAGGACACTCAGGGCGTGGGCGTGGACCGCAACGGCGCCTTTGCCGAGTACCTGTGCATCCCCGCTTCCAACGTCATCATGATCGACGAGAGCCTGCCCGAGGAGGTCGTCTCCTTCTTCGACGCCTTCGGCAATGCCACCCACACCGCTCTGATGTGGAATCTGGTGGGTGAGGACGTGCTCATCACCGGCGCGGGTCCCATCGGCATCATGGCCGCCGGCATCTGCAAGTACGCAGGCGCCCGCCGGGTGGTCATCACCGACCTGAACGACTACCGGCTGGATCTGGCCCGGAAGATGGGCGTGGACGCCGCCGTCAACACCGGCCGGGAGGATCTGAACGCCGTCATGAAGGAGCTGCACATCATCGAGGGCTTCGACGTGGGTCTGGAGATGTCCGGCAACGGCCACGCCTTCAACCAGATGCTAGGCGTCATGCGCACCGGCGGCAAGATCAGCCTGCTGGGTCTGGGCGACAAGCCCATTCACGTGGACATGAACTACATCATCGGCAAGGGTCTGACCCTGCAGGGCATCTACGGCCGCAAGATGGACAACTGGCACCAGATGAGCTACATGGTGCAGGGCGGTCTGGACATGTCCCCCATCATCACCCACCGCTTCCACTACACCGACTTCCAGAAGGGCTTCGACGCCATGATCTCCGGTATGTCCGGCAAGGTCGTCCTCGACTGGAGCAAATAAGAATCCCATCCGTAGGGGACGGCGTCCTCGACGTCCCGCCGCCGCAAGGCGGAAGTATGGTGCAAATGCGGAAAATTTGCCCATCGAGGTCAAATTTTCCGTTGGGTCGTCGAGGACGCCGACCCCTACATCCATCTTTCGGAGGTCATTTATCATGAAAACTGCTTTACCTGCAATCAACGCTGAACTCGATTCCATCCGTGCCGCCGGTACCTGGCGGGAGGAGCGCATCATCACCACTCCCCAGCGCTCCCGGATCGACACCACCGCAGCCAAGGGCGTGGTGAACTTCTGCGCCAACAACTATCTGGGCCTCAGTGCCAACGAAGAGCTCATCGCCGCCGCCAAGGAAAGCTACGACAACTGGGGCTTCGGCCTCTCCTCCGTCCGCTTCATCTGCGGCACTCAAGCCATCCACAAGGATCTGGAGGCCAAGATCGCAAACTTTGTCGGCATGGACGACGCCATCCTGTATTCCAGCTGCTTCGACGCCAACGGCGGTCTGTTTGAGACGCTGCTGGGCGCCGAGGATGCCATCATCTCCGACGAGCTGAACCACGCATCCATCATCGACGGCGTCCGCCTGTGCAAGGCCATGCGGTTCCGCTACAAGAACAACAACATGGAGGATCTGCGGGCGCAGCTCACCGCTGCCCGGGAAAAGGGCGCCAAGAAGATCATCATTGCCACCGACGGTGTCTTCTCCATGGACGGCTACATCGCCAACCTGCCCGCCATCTGCGACCTGGCCGACGAGTTCGACGCCCTGGTGATGGTGGACGATTCCCACGCCGTGGGCTTCATGGGCGAGCATGGCCGGGGCACCCCCGAGTTCTGCGGCGTCATGGATCGCGTCGACATTCTGACCGGCACCTTCGGCAAGGCCCTCGGCGGCGCTTCCGGCGGCTACACCGCTGCCCGCCAGCCCATCGTGGATCTGCTGCGCCAGAAGAGCCGTCCCTACCTGTTCTCCAACACTGTGGCTCCCGCCATCTGCGCCGCCACCATCCGCACCATCGAGCTGCTGGAGGAGTCCACTGCGCTCCGGGACAAGGTCCATGAGAACGCCCGCTACTTCCGCGCCGAGATGGAGAAGCTGGGCTTCGATCTGCTGCCCGGCGAGCATCCCATCGTGCCCGTGATGCTCTACGATCCCCGGACTGCCCACGAGTTCGCCCGCCGGATGCTCGACAAGGGCGTCTACGTGGTGGCCTTCTGCTACCCCGTGGTGCCCAAGGGCAAGGACCGCATCCGCACCCAGATCTCCGCCGGCCACACCAAGGCCGACATCGACCACGCTGTCCGCGCCTTCGGCGAGGTCAAGAAGGAAATGGGTCTGTAATTTCCTGACATTGCAAGACCGCCCGGTTCAAAAACCCGGGCGGTTCTTCAGTTCAACACATATTGTCCCATTTGTTGTTCTCTTTCCTCCTTTGATGGGTTATGATCAAGCCGTAATACAAAGGAGGTTTCTATTATGAACACAGATAAAATTTACGCCGAATCCATTGCGAAGGAGTATGCCCCCAAGGACAACTCCCGCATCGTCGCCCTGAGAAAGCTCGATGCCAAGGCCAAGCTGCCTGCCACCATCTTCGCCTATACCTTTGGTATTTTCAGCGCTCTGGTGGCCGGTCTGGGAATGTGCCTGTCCATGCAGGTGATCGGCGGCACTATGCCGCTGACTGCGCTGGGTATCGTCCTCGGTCTTGCCGGTTTTGCCTGCTGCGGCATCAACTATCCCATCTACCGGAAGCTGCTGGAACGGGGCAAGGCAAAGTATGCTTTTGAAATCGTGGAGCTGGCCCGCCAGATCAGTGAGCAGGGATGATGCACCGGAAAGGAGTACCCATGAACAAGTCGGAAAGCAGGTATTTCAACACCGCTGTCAAGTTTGACCGGGCACTCCTGACCTTGCTCGAGAAAAAGCCCTTTGACTACATCACAGTCAGCGAGCTCTGCGCAGAAGCAGGTGTCAACCGTTCGACCTTCTATCTGCACTACGAAAATACCTGCGATCTGCTTCAGGAAACGACCGCCTATCTGCTGGAGGATTTCATGTCGGTTTTCCCATCGGACTACAACGGAATCCGTCGGAAACTGGAAACCAGCACCCCCGATGAGCTGAATTTCATCCACAGCCAGTATCTGCATCCCTATCTGACCTACATCCGGGATAATCGGCGGGTCTTCGCCGCAGTTCTGTCCCATCCGGCCACCTTCCGCTTTGAGGCGATTTTTCAGAAGCTCTTTGATGACATCTTCGATCCCATTCTGGATCGGTTCCGCTATCCGGCAGAGGATCGGAAATACATCATGATGTTCTATCTGAACGGTCTGACCGCCATTGTACAGGAATGGCTGAAGGACGGCTGCGAAAAAAGCGTCGAAGAGATCACCGAACTGATCCGCTGCTGTATTTTCGGCAAAAAGGTATAATCCGATCAGCAAAAAATCGCCCGTCCTCACACTGAGGACGGGCTATTTTTTACTTTTTGGTCAGGCGCTTAATCAGAGCAGCCGCTCCGCCCAGTGCGGCGGTTACGGCGGCGGCTGCGCCGAGGAGCAAAGGGAGCTTTTCCTTCTCCACTTTCTTTGCAGACTTCTGCACAGGGGCCAGAGTCAGGACGCAGGCGCTGATGGGGGCCACGCTGACGCCGCCCTCCACGCTCATCAGAGGTTCGGTGCCGGCGGTACGGTCGGCGATGCAGATGTTCCAGCGGCCGTTGGGCAGCTGCACGGTGGTGGGGGTCTTGTTGGGGTTATAGAGCACGATGATGGCTGCGGCAGGGTCATCGGCGGAGCCCCGGAGGTGGAAGCCCACCACATTGGCATCCAGACCCTCCATGGCGTGGATCTGTTCCCGGACGGCCTCCTCGCTGGTCAGGCGCAGGGTGGGATGGGCCTTGCGGAAGGCGATGAGACCCCGGTAGTAGTCGGCGTTGGCCGCGTACTCGGGCTTATGCAGGTCGCCCCACTTGATGGAGTTGACGGAGTCGGGGCTGGCGTAGGAGTTGTGCTCGAAGCCGCCGCCGGGCAGAGGCTTGGAGCGGAGCAGCTCCTCGCCCGCCTGCATGAAGGGTACGCCCTGCGCCAGCAGGTAGACGGCAGCCGCCAGATTGTTCATCCGGACCCGGTCGGCAAAGCTCTCGTCGGGTCTGGACTTGGTCAGCCGGTCGAACAGGGACATATTGTCATGGCAGGAGGCATAGTTGACGGTCTGGGCAGGACTGGGGCACCAGTCGGGGTGGCCCATGAAGCACTTCTTCACCAGCTCCTCCTGTCCCTCAGCGCCCGCCACATAGCCGTAGGCCCAGTCGTCGAACACGGAGCCCCGGAGCACATCCCGGAGGGTGTCGGAGAAGTAGGCGAAGTTGGGCGTGCGGCAGGCGTTGTGCTGGGTGGCCATGGCCACGTCGGGCTTGGTCATCTCGGTGGACATGCTCCAGCCCTCGCCGTAGAAGATCACGTCCGGATGCTTGGCGCGGACGGAGTCAACCAGCTCGTTGATGGTGTCCACGTCGATCAGGCCCACCAGATCAAAGCGGAAGCCGTCGATGTGGTACTCATCGGCCCAGTACTTGACGGAGTCGACGATATACTTGTGCACCATGCTCCGCTCGGAAGCGGTGTCGTTGCCGCAGCCGGAGCCGTTGGAGTAGTGGCCGTTGTGGGTGCGGGAGAAGTACTCGGGGACGATCTGGTTGAAGCAGAAGGTCTTGCCGTCGTAGACATGGTTGTAGACCACATCGAGGATGACGCTGATGCCGGCCCTGTGCAGGCCCTGAATCATCTGCTTCATCTCCTTCACGCGGACTTCGCCGCGGTAGGGGTCGGTGGCGTAGCTGCCCTCGGGGACATTGTAGTTGACGGGATCGTAGCCCCAGTTGAACTGGGGGAGCTCCGGATGGGCCTCGTCCACGGAGCCGTAGTCATAGCTCGGCAGCAGGTGCAGGTGGGTGATGCCCATGGACTTGATGTGGTCAAGGCCGGTGGGGACGCCTTCGGGGGTACGGGTGCCCTCCTCGATGACGCCGAGGAACTTGCCCTTGTTGGTGATGCCGGAGTTTTCGTCCACGCTCAGGTCGCGGACATGGAGCTCATAGATGACGGCATCGGTGATGCGCTTGCCGGCGTTGGGGTTGCGGTCCTCCGCCCAGCCCTCGGGGTCGGTGGAGTCCAGATCGAGGACCATGGCCCGCCGGCCGTTGACGCCGGTGGTGACGGCGTAGGGGTCGCAGGCCTCGCGGATGCCCTCGTCCAGCTCCACGGTATAGGTGTAGTAGACGCCGTTCTGGTCGCCCTCGGCCTCAGCAATCCATGTGCCGGCCACGGCGGACTTCATTTCAATCTGGGCGATGCGATCCTCCACCCCGGGATTGCCGGAGCGGTAGAGGTTGACCTTTACACTTTTCGCAGTGGGTGCCCAGACGCGGAAGAGGGTCTTCTCCTTGGTCCAGCGGGCACCGAGGTCAGAGCCAGAGTAGGTGTACTTGCGCTCAAATTCTTCGGTGGAGTACAGTTCGGTCATCGTCATAATCAAGCGGTTCCTTATCGTTAAATTTGTGGTATTCGGCAAATTGGAAACGTTGCCATGCAAAAACATTATATAGGATGATGGTTCGGTTGTAAAGTCATAGACTTGCACAAAATCGAAGAAAAGAGCGCACAATCGTGCGCTCTTGCGGGCAGTGCCCGCGGACGATGCTGTCGCAGACGGTGCTTGTCGGCAGTCGAGTTGAACTCGTGTGGTCGGGCTGCGGCGGTGGACGAAGCGTATATATATGTGGGCAGTGCCCGCGGATGGTGCTGCCGCAGGCGGTGCTTGTCGGCAGTCGAGTTGAACTCGTGCGGTCGGGCAATTGTGTCATCCTTTGTAGGGCGGGGTTATGACCCCGCCGATCAGTCTGGATGGCTGCCCAGTTAAAACAGGAGGGCCAGTTTTCTGCAATCTCCTGATGCGCAGTACAGTCCTCGCAAATGCGTAGGAGATTGCCACGGGCTTCGCCCTCGCAATGATCACAGGAAAATCCACCACGAAAAACGAAAGACCATCCCAACGCAGGACACGCATTGTATGCGTGTCGGCATGCATGAAATGCATGCCCTACGGGTGCGTTGCTTCTTTCATAGCAATGCCATCACATCGAGGAGGGAATCGGCCTTGGCGAAGCACCGGGAGAGGGTCAGCGCGTCGGGCTGGTCCTGATCCGGGACGAAGACGCCCATGCAGCCCGCCCGCCATGCGGCCTCCAGACCCGTGGGGGAATCCTCGATGGCGAGGCAGTGCTCCGGCGGCACACCGATGGCGGCGGCGCCGGCCAGATAGATGTCCGGGGCGGGCTTGCCGTTGGGCACATCCTTGCCCGAACACAGGGCCGTGAAGTCCTCCAGAATCCCCAGCCGTCCCAGACGCTCCCGGATCACAGCCAGTGCCGAGGAGCTGGTGATGGCACAGGGGATGTTCTTCTCTTTCAGGCAGGCCAGAAGCTCCCGGATGCCGGGCTTCTCGTCCACGCCATATTGGGCGATGTGGGCCTCCATCAGCTCGATGCGGTGGGCCCGGATCTCGTCAAAATCGGCGGAGGGGCCGAAGAAGGACTGCATCTTCTCGATCCCCTGCTCTCTTCTCAGGCTCCGCAGCTGCAGGGCCTGCTCATAGGTCATGGGGAACCCCAGATCGGCGGCGGAAGCCATCCAGAACCGGGCGAAGAGCCGTTCGGAGTCGATCACCACGCCGTCCATGTCGAAGAGGACACCGCGGATGGGTTGTTTTTCTTTCAGGATTTGCAGAGCCATAGGGGAAACCTCCGTTTTCAAGTTAATTCATGGTGCCCTCGCTGCGCTCGAAGAGGGTCTGGATGCGGCTGCGCAGGGCTTTGGCTTCGGGGGTGTCGGCGGCGCCGTGGCCCTCGATCCAGTCCTTGGAGGCCTGCTGGGCCACGGTGAGGGTCTCGAGATCGGAGCCGAGGCTCGCCACCCGGAAGGTGGGCAGGCCGGACTGGCGGGAGCCGAAGAAATCGCCGGGGCCCCGCATTTTCAGATCCTCCTGCGCAATTTTAAAGCCGTCGGTGGTCTTACAGAAGGCTTTCAGACGCTGAAGGGTTTCGGGATTGCGGTTGCGGGTGGTGAGGATGCAGTAGCTCTTGTCCTGTCCCCGGCCCACCCGGCCCCGGAGCTGGTGGAGCTGGGAAAGGCCGAACCGGTCGGCATCCTCCACGATCATCAGGGTTGCATTGGGCACGTCTACGCCCACCTCGATGACGGTGGTGGCCACCATGATATCGGCGTTTCCCTTTGCAAATTCCGACATGACCCGCTCTTTCTCCGCGCCCTTCATCTGGCCGTGGAGCAGGGCGATGCGCAGGTCGGGAAACACGGCGGTCTGCAGGGTTTCCGCCCATTCGGTGGCGGATTTCAGGCTCATTCCGTCGGTTTCCTCCACAGCGGGGCAGACCACGTAGATCTGGTTGCCGTTTTGCGCATGCTTGCGGATGAAATTGTTGATCCGGGGACGGTAGCTTTCGTTTACCAAAAAGGTGTCCACCGTCTGGCGGCCCGGGGGCAGCTCATCGAGGATACTGACCTCCAGATCGCCGTACATCAGCAGCGCCAGCGTCCGGGGGATGGGGGTGGCGGACATGACCAGCAAGTGGGGATCGTCGCCCTTGGCGGAGAGCCGGGAGCGCTGGCCCACGCCGAAGCGGTGCTGCTCGTCGGTGATGACGAGGCCGAGGTCAGAGAAGACCGTCTTGTCCGTCACCAGCGCGTGGGTGCCGACGATGAAGTCCAGCTCGCCGGTTTCGATACGGCTTCGCACCAGCGCCTTGTTCTTCGGGGTCAGGGAGCCCGTCAGCAGGCCCACCCGGATGCCCAGCGGCTCCAGAAGCTTCGACAGGGATGCATGGTGCTGCTCCGCCAGAATTTCCGTGGGGGCCATCATAGCCGCCTGACGGCCGTTGGTGACGGCGGCATAGGCGGCGGCTGCCGCCACCATGGTCTTGCCGCTGCCCACGTCGCCCTGCACCAGCCGGTTCATGGGGGCGCCGCTGCGGAAGTCCTTCAGGATCTCATCGATGCACCGCTGCTGGGCCCCGGTGAGCCGGAAGGGCAGCGCCGCGTAAAAGGGCGTCAGATTCAGATTTTCATAGGGCGGACACCGCTTCTCCGCCCGGGCGGCACGCATCAGGCTCAGGCCCGCGGAGAAGACGAAAAATTCCTCGAAGATCAGTCTGCGCTTGGCCGCCTCTGCCTCCGCCATGTCCCGGGGCTCGTGGATGGCCCGATAGGCCTGCTCCGCCGGGAGGATGCCGTAGCGCTCCCGGATGGGCCCGGGGAGGATCTCCGCAGGGGTGTCGCAGATGGCCATGGCCTGCCGGACGGCCTTGAGCACCGCGCCGTTGGTCAGGCCCGCAGTCAGCGGGTAAATGGGCAGCACCCGGCGGGTGGTGACGGGCTGGGAGTCCAGACTTTCAAAGGCGGGATTGGTCATATTGTAGCCGATGAAATCCCCGCTGACGGCACCGTAGAAGATGTATTCCTGTCCGTAGCGGAGGTTTTCCGAAACGTATCGGCTGTTGAAAAAGGTTAGGTTCAGCCGGGCGGTGTGGTCGGCCACCTGCACCTTGGTGATGTCAAGGCCCTTGCGGACATGAGTAGTCCGTGGAGTGTTCATGACCATGGCGCGGAAGCAGGCGGGCACGTCCACCTGCAGCTTGTCGATGGTCACAAGCTTGGTGCGGTCCTCATAGCCCCGGGGGAAATGGCAGATCAGGTCCTCCAGCGTGAAGATGTTCAGGGTTTCAAACTGCTTTGCCTTGGCAGGGCCGATGCCCTTGAGTATGGTAATGGGGTCGGATAACCGGGCCATGGGAATCACCTCCGGGTTCATTTGACCATTATTATAGTAGATATTTCGAAAAAAGGCAATAAAAAAGCACCGCTGCAATCAACGGTGGCAGATATGGTACGCCGATCGGAAACTAGCGACCAGTCGAGCGGGCCCAATGGTCTGATTTGACTGCCAGTCTGGCAGAACGAATTGGTACCGGGCACTGCCCGGTCGAGCGGGCCCAATGGTCTGATTTGACCACCAGACCGGCAGAACGAATCGGCCGCCCGCCCTGCGGGCATGAAAAAACCCCTGCCGAAATGTACGGCAGGAGATATTTTCAGAGAACACACTCTATTAGGCCAGCTTGTTCATCTTCAGGGTCATGCTGCTCTTCTTGCGGGCAGCGTTGTTCTTGTGCAGAATACCCTTGATGACAGCCTGATCGACAGCCTTGACAGCAGCCTTGTAGGCAGCCTCGGCAACGGCCTTGTCGCCGGAAACCAGAGCAGCGTCGAACTTCTTCACGATGGTCTTCAGCTCGGACTTGTTGGCCTTGTTCTTCTCGTAAGCGATCTTGGAAGAAATGACATCCTTCTTGGAGGACTTGATGTTGGGCATGAGTTACACCTCCTGTTCTCAAAATTTACCTCCGGGCATAAAATGCCCGTTATGCAGGAACAAATTATACTCTACTTTTCCCAAGAAATCAACCCCTTTTTCAAAAATTTTCAAGACTTCCCGGCACGCCCCCTGCCTGCTCTGCCCGGGCTGTCAAGGATAAATTTTGAACAAGGTTTGTCCGCACGAAAAAAGTCACGAAAACGCATATCCCGTCACTTCCTGCATAATGTTGTTATGTAAACACATTCGCCGGCGGGGGCGCTTATTCACAACTGTGCTCCTTTGTGGAAATACCCTGTGGACAAGTCTGTGGAGTGTGTGGAAAACCCGGAGTATTCCACAGTTATCCCCACTTCCGGCGGGGGAATCCGCTGTGGATAAGTCTGTGGACAATGTGGACAACTGCCCATTTTTACACATCCGGGCGCTGATTACGTCACCGGACGGCACCCAAAAATTCCCGGAGAAAATGGGGCTGCAAGTTGGCTTTTGTCGTCTTTCCCCAGTGGTCGGATGGGGGGCGGACAGGTCGGGGCCCGACAAACTTTGTGAAAAACCGCCAAAGGACGGCATGCTTCTCCCCTTTCCGCGGCATGTATCAATTTCCCTCTTTGGGAAATACTGTGGTTGATACTGACCTAACAGGAGGACTTTGCCATGCAGGGAAAAGTGGAGATCAGCGGTGTCAACACCGCGAAGCTTCATCTGCTGACCGCCGCAGAGATGGATGCGCTGCTGCGCAGGAGCAGGCTCGGGGACACCGACGCCCGGAACCGGCTCATCGAGGGAAATCTGAGATTGGTGCTCAGCGTCATCCAGCGCTTCGACCGCCGGGGCGAGAGTCCGGACGATCTGTTTCAGGTTGGCTGCGTGGGACTTTTAAAAGCCATCGCCAATTTTGATCCGGACAAGAATGTCCGCTTCTCCACCTACGGAGTGCCCATGATCGCCGGAGAGATCCGGCGCTACCTCCGGGACAACTCCCCCATCCGGGTCAGCCGGAGCTTAAGGGACGTGGCCTACCGGGTGCTCCAGTGCCGGGAGGCCCTGACGCTGAAGCTGGGCCGGGACCCGAGCCTGAGGGAGATCAGCTCCGCGCTGGAGCTGCCGGAAAAGGACATCAGCGCCGCACTGGATGCCATTTCGGCGCCGGTGAGCCTGTATGACCCGGTCTTCACCGACGGCGGCGACCCTCTGACGGTCATGGATCAGGTCAGCGACACCAGACACACGGAGCCGAACTGGATGGAGCACATCACCCTCCGGGAGGGCTTCCGCCATCTGGGCGACCGGGAAAAGCAGATCCTCTACGCCCGGTTCTACGACGGCCAGACCCAGATGGACGTGGCCAAGACCATGCACATTTCTCAGGCACAGGTGTCGAGGCTGGAAAAGGGAGCCATCTGTGAGCTGCGGAAATATGTGAGCGTGCAGGTAAGTTGATCCGCCATTGTAGGGGTCGGCGTCCCCGACGACCCGTCAGAAAATTTGACCTCGATGGGCAAATTTTCTGCTGCTACAGCGCACTGCCGCTTCGCGGTCGGGCTGTCGAGGACGCCAGCCCCTACAAGGTTCTTTTTTTGCCTGTGCAGTCATATCCTTGACCAAACTGCTCAGGAGGTCTTATATGGGTATGCGTGTGACGGACTTAAGCTGCAAGGAAGTGATCTGTGTCTGCGACGGGAGCAGGCTGGGATATGTGTCGGACGTGGAGGTGACGGTGCCGGAGGGGCAGGTGAAAGCCATCGTGGTGCCGGGAAAGGGAAAATGCTGGGGCCTTCTCGGCTGCACCGAGGACTATGTGATCCCGTGGAACGCCATCCGGCGGGTGGGGGACGATATCATTCTGGTGGACTGCAAGCCGTCGGAGTGCCGCTGTCCAAGGCCGAAGCCCTCCTGGTTTCGGCTGAGTTAGGCGTGAGGAATGAGGAGTTGGGAATTATGTCCAAAAGTGAGCCGCAAATAACTTCTAACTCCTAATTCCTAACTCCTATTTTTCTGAAAAAAGTTCTTGATTTTTGGAATGTCCTGAGATATAATGAATCGGCGTGGGATTATCCCGCCAACGACAACAACTCACACCCGCTGATCGCTTCCCCCAGTGCCCGAATGGGCGGGGACTGCGCGAGATGATGGGGTGGAGGAAAAAACAAAATCAAAGGAGAATATTACCATGGCTGTCGTTTCTATGAAGCAGCTGCTGGAGGCTGGCGTCCACTTCGGTCACCAGACCCGCCGCTGGAACCCCAAAATGGCCCCCTACATCTACACCGAGCGTAACGGTATCTACATCATC
>JAFWAZ010000023.1 GCA_017507425.1 Oscillospiraceae bacterium
ACGCCGACGATAGTTGCCTGGTGACGGGCCGTGAAAATAGGTAATGCCAACACAAATATTCCCCCTTAGCTCAGTCGGTAGAGCGACGGACTGTTAATCCGCAGGTCGTTGGTTCGAGTCCAACAGGGGGAGCCATGAAAAAGCGACTTGCGCAAGCAAGTCGCTTTTTTTAAATGAAATTTGCCCTTGCGGGCAAATGAAAGATCGCTGATGCATATGGAGCGATGATTTCTGATTGGATCGGAGGGGAAAGCAATGTCGGTCATTTCGTTATCTTTTTTGCTGTTTGCGGCGGTGAGTTGTACGCTGTATTTCCTCCTGCCGCCCAAAGTTCGGCCGTACTGGCTGCTGCTGTGCAGTATGGTGTTCTACGGCAGCTTTGACAAGCGGTTCTTTCTATGGATCGGGATCACGGCGGGTACTACCTTTGCCGCCGGTTTGATGATGGGTACTGCTCAGACCCGGGAGCGGCTGGGGTGGAGGAAAGCTGTTTTGATCGGCGCTGTGGCCATCAATGCGGGAATGCTGATCTTCGTCAAGTTCTTCGGATACTCGGTGGAGCTGTTTGGAAGAATCTTTGGACTGGATACCCCTGCGATCATGATTCCGGCTGCATTGGGCATTGCATTCTATACCATGCAGGCCATCAGCTACTGTGTGGATGTATATCGGGGCAAGTATCCTCCGGAGAGAAATCTCTGTAAGTACCTGCTGTATATGCTGTTTTTCCCCACCATCATGCAGGGCCCCATCTCGCGGTATGACCAGCTTGCGGATCAACTGTTTACGCCCCACCGATTCTCCTTTGATCGGATGAAATCCGGATTGATCCTGACGATGTGGGGTTTCTTCAAGAAGCTGGTGATCGCAGACCGTGCGGCGATTCTGGTCAATCGGGTCTTCGGAAATTATGGAGAATATGAGGGATTCCAGATCACAGTGGCAGTGTTGCTGTATTCCATTCAGCTATATACGGATTTCTCGGGCTTTACGGACATTTCCAGAGGCATTTCCCAGGTGCTTGGGATTGAACTGGTCAGCAACTTCGATACGCCGTATTTTGCGGATTCCATCCGGGATTTCTGGCGCAGATGGCATTTATCCCTCAGTTCATGGCTTCGGGATTACATTTACATCCCACTGGGCGGCAGCCGCAGGGGAAGACTGCGCAAGTACATCAATCTGATGATCGTGTTTTTTGTCAGCGGCCTGTGGCATGGCGTCGGAGTTCATTACATCGTCTGGGGACTGCTGCAGGGTATCTTCCAGATCGTCGGAGACAGGACGGAGAAGACAAGATACAGAGTTTTCGACGCATGGGGTGTGGATCGAACCTGCTTTTCCTACCGCCTTGGAAAGCGGTTGGTGACCTTTGCCCTTGTCAATGTTTCATGGCTGATTTTTCGGGCAAGCGGGTTTTTGGCGGCGCTGCATATGCTAAAACGTGCGACGATCTGGAACCCATGGGTCTTTTTCGACGGTTCGCTGCTTGCCATGGGACTGGACGGAGCGGAATGGAATGTGCTGATCGCTGCCGTGGCTGTGCTGCTTGGGGTATCCCTGCTGCACCGGAAAGGTTCGGTTCGGGAAAAACTGGACAAGCAGATGTTCTGGTTCCGGTATGCGGTGTATCTTGCCCTGCTTCTGGCAACAACTGTGTTTGGCGTATATGGGCCGGGCTTTGACGGAGCCCAATTCCTGTATATGCAGTTTTGATGTGAGGGGATCCCATGAAAAACAAGAAGATCATCACGGTGCTTCGGCGTGCGCTGTTTTTGCTGCTGGCTGCTGCGATTATGATTCGGGTAAGCTGTGTTTTGGCGAGAAAATCCGTATACGGAACGGAAAACGATCCGATCCTTTTAAAAATTGGAGGCTTCTGGAACGAGCCGGAGGATTCCCTTGACGTTCTGGCCTTTGGATCAAGTCATATGTATTGCACACTGACACCGCTATATCTGTACGAACAGACGGGGCTGCGCGCTTATGTGCTGGCCACCCAGCAGCAGGCCCCGGTTGCAACCTACTATTATGTCAGGGAAGCGCTGCGTACCCAGCAGCCTGATGTCATCATTGTGGAAGCGTTTATGTTCGCGTCGGAGAACAAAACGGTCAGCACCGGTGTGGCACATGATTCCATCGACCCATATCCTGCCTCATGGAATAAGCTCATGCTGATCCGGGAGATGGATCAGGAGGACGGGAAGGAAAGCTACTATGTGAACCTGATGAAATACCACAGCAGATGGAAAAGTCTGACGCAGGAGGATTTTACATTCGATGCGCGGGGGAATACAGATCCGCTTCGGGGCTACATGTTCTTTTCGGAGGTGGGCGAAAGCAGCAGCAGACAGCAGACCTATGATGTGGAGCCTGCGGCTGTGCAGCAGGAGCATCTGGATTACCTGCTGAAGATCAAAGCGCTGGCGGAGGAACAGGACGCAAAGATGCTTCTGCTGTTTGCACCGTTTCCGATGAACGATGCCTATCGAGGGAAATTCTTGACGCTCCATCAGTTTGCCCGGGAACATGGGATCGATACGCTGGATATGAATCTGGAATTTGATGCCATGGGGTTTGACGGCATGACGGATTTCTGCGATTCGTCCCATCTGAATGTCGTCGGTGCGGAAAAGGCCACTCTCCATATCGGACGGTTCTTGACGGAAACGTACGGTATGACACCCAGACAATTGGATGACGAAGAAGACTGGCTTGCCGACATTCAGACCTACTATGCGAAAAAGGCCGGATAGGCGGAAGTCATCTGTTTGGCAGATCAATTAAAATAAAACCACCACTTTCGTGGTGGTTTTGATTTTATTCGGCGGGCTTTTCTGCTGCGGGGGCTGCGGCGAGGCCGACGGCTTCGCTCACGGGCAGGGAGAAGGCGATGCCCTGTGCCTTTTTGGCCATGCCCATCTGCTTGTAGATGGCGTTCAGAACGGTGTCGCGGAGCTCTTTCTCCACGACCATCATCAGAATCTCCTTCTCTGCGTGGAGGGTGATGCCGAAGAAGGCAGCGGCATCCTCCCGGGCCACGCCGCGGGCGTGGATAATGGTGCCGCCCCGGACGCCCAGCTCCCGGGCAATGTCCATCACGTCCTCGGCAAAGCCGGCGTTGACGATGGCGAAGATCACTTCATGGTTGTTGTTCGTCATGCTTTATTCCCTCCCAAGTCGGTTGTTGCTCATAAACTGATAGAGATTGACGCCGATGATACTCGACATCGGCACGGCGAAGGCGATGCCCTTGCCGTTTTTGATGGTGGCGAATTTGTCCTCCAGTGTTTCCATGAGGGGCTCCACCAGATCCTCCCGGACCACGCTGAGGATCACGGCCTTGTGGATGTTCAGGCCCAGCAGATCCACCAGCTCGGAGGTTGCGGTGCCGAGACCCTGCAGCTGCATCTGGAAGTTGACGTCAAACTGGCTGATGACGTCCATGTAAAATTCGCCCTTGTTCTTGTCCACCACGGTAAAGAGAACCTTGAGCTTCTTGATGGCGGATTCGTTGACGGTGTTTGCCATAATGCAGTCCTCCTTACATAAAGTTGATGATCTGCTGATCGTCGGCGCCCATGCTGAACAGGCCGATGCCCAGCACCAGCAGTACAGCGCCGACGGTAAATGTGATCAGCTCCACCGTGGAAAATTCAAACCAGGGGGTCAGGGCCATGAGATAGACCAGCACCGTGATGGGCAGAGCGGAGTACAAAGCCTCTAAAATCTTGTCTTTGAGTTCCTTCAATTCCATCACCTTATAGCATAGATTTCCGGGATTTCCAATGAGGCAACCGGTTTTCTTTGCCAAATGAATGGGGGAAAATCCTGTTTTCGAAAGGGAAAGAAAAAATAAAAAACTTGAAAAAAGGTGTTGACAAAACCGGAACCCCGTGATATTATGTAGCAGTCGTCAGGAAACAGACGGCAAACAACGAAATATGCGCGAGTGGTGGAATTGGTAGACTCGCTAGATTCAGGTTCTAGTGCTCATTCCGGGCGTGGGGGTTCGACTCCCCCCTCGCGCACCAAAACGAAACGACTTCCGAAAGGAAGTCGTTTTTCTTCGTACATCTTCATTCAAAACATCACCCCCGCCGCAGGAGCAGGTCATTTGCGGCGGGGGCTGTTTTTTATTCTGTGGGAGCGGTGGTTTCGGCGGGAGCTGCCGTTTCCGTGGGAGCAGCAGTGGTTTCGATGGGGACGGAGCCGTCGTCGGTGGGGTGGTCCCGGAGGAAACGGATGAACGGAATGGAGTTCTCCGGATCGATCATGCACCAGTCGCCGTCGCCCCGGCGCAGATAAGTATGGCCCAGCAGGTGGTAGACGGTCTGCTCCCCGTTGGCAAAGGTGACGGTGGCCGTGTAATAGCTCTGGTCGCCGGTGATGTCGGGCTCAGTCAGGGGAGCCTCGTCGGTCTCCATGGCGCGAAGCAGAGCCAGCAGGTCGTTCATGTTCTCCTGCGTCACGTAGACCCGGTCAAGCTCGCCGTCGGTGGGGTGGGGGCTGACCTCAATGCGGCGAACCATCCGGCCGGGGCCGGAGGGATTGCTGACGGGAGGGGAATCTAAGCCGCAGGCGGTCAGGGTCAGCAGGAGCAGGGGGATCAGAAGAAGCAGTCTTTTTTTCATAGGGGCACCTCTGTTTCTTGTGTTTGCGGATACCATCATTATACTCCTGCTGACGGAAAATGGAAGCGATCGCCGTCGAATTTAAGAAAACTTAAGAATTTTACCCGGATTCCTTAAGGAATCCGGGTAATGCTTGTGTCTGGAAAATTACTTGACGGTGCGGATGACGCCCATGGGGGTCTGCTGGTTGTCCTGACCCAGAGGGTTGTCCTTCAGGATGCGGGCGTAGAGGCCGCGGTCCATGCTGGGATCGGAGGTGCCGAGGATCTGGCCCTCGAGGTCGTTGATGTCGACGATGATGACCCGGTAGCCCAGCTTGGCGGCACACTCGGCGGCCACCTTGTCGGGGTTCTCGGGGCCGAGAACCACGTAGTGGTTGTAGGGGGGGATGGTGTTGTGGCAGGGGCCGTCGATGGAGCGGGCCTTGTAGCCGGCCACGTCATAGAACCAGCCCTTCTTCTTGAAGATCTTCTTGCCGATGACGGAAACGGCGGCGGCGAAGAGGATGCGGGGGGTGCCGACCTCGCGCAGAGCCATCTCCATGGTCTCGGGCATGCCCAGACCGATGCCGTGGGGGGTCTTGGTCACGTGGCCGCTGAGCCACACGGCCAGCTTGCGGGGATGGATGTCAGCCAGGGGAATGGCGCGGCCCTGTGCGCAGGCGACGCACTTCTCGGAGATGAACAGGACGTCGTCCTTCTCGCTCAGAACGGGAGCGCCGTACTGATAGGCGACCTCGACGATGTCGTCGTCCTTGGTGATCAGGTGGGTCTTGATGGGCAGACGCTGATAGGACACGCCGTCAATGACGGTGATGCCCTTCTTGCCTTCGTTGGGCTGAAGCTGCATATATAGAAACCTTCTTTCTTGTAATGGTTATGGGTCTTTTCAGTATAACAAATTCCAACGGAAATCGCAATAGAGTTTTCCCGAAATTGAGAGAATTATCGGGAA
The DNA here is from genome assembly GCA_017507425.1 of Oscillospiraceae bacterium. GTDB lineage: Bacteria > Bacillota > Clostridia > Oscillospirales > Oscillospiraceae > Faecousia. Next base: position 5,589 of record JAFWAZ010000023.1, read on the forward strand.
TTTCCACAGAGATTATATCACGGCTGTCAAGGGGTGTCGGTTGTCCGGTTCTGCTTCCTGCTTTGCAGAATCCTGCGCAGTTTGCCGATAAGGAAGCAGATCAGGGCGATGATGGGGATCCAGACGGCGAGATAGGGGAGGATGACGATGAGCCAGACGAAGAAATCCACCAATCCGTCGAACGCGCCCTTAAGGGATTCCATGAAGCCGGTACAGATGCGCTGCCATACGGTGGGCTCCTCCACGGGGGTCAGGGTCTTTACTTCCTCGATGGACAGCTCCACGGTGGCGTAGGTGATCTGGTTGTCATAGGAGCGTCTGCGGGATTCATAGCGCTCCAGCTCGTAGGTCACATCGCTGAGCCGGGATTCAATCTCGAGGATCTCGCTAAGATTATTTGCAGAGGCGAGGAGCTCCAGAAGGCGGGTCTGCTCGGTTTTCAGGGAGGTGATCTTCGCCTCGGTGTCGGAATACTGCAGCGTCACGTCCACGGTCTGCTCGGAGGTGTGCAGGACGTTGGCGCTGTCACTGACGTGGGCCATGAAATCTCCGAGGGACTGGGCGGGGATCCGGACGGTCATGGTGCTGTAGCGGCGGTCCCGGCCGGCGGTGCCGGTCTGGCGGTTCTCGGTGTAGCCGCCGAGGGCTGCGATCTTGCTGTCAAGGGCGGTGATGAGGTCGTCGTAGTGCTCCGTCTCCGCCCGGATGGATACGGTCTTGATGAGCTTTCGGTCGGTGTCGGCGACAGGGGAGAGGGTGCCGGATTCGGTCTTCAGCTCAGCGTCCATGGCGGCGCCGGTCTCGGCGGGGGATTCCATACCGTAGCCGTTGTCAAATTCGGCATCGGTGGAAGCTGCGCCGCCGCAGGCGGTCAGCAGCAGACACAGGACGAGAAAAAGGGAGAAAAATCGGGCGATTTTCATGATATTACCTCCTTTTTTCTTCCATTATAGCAAAGTAAAAAATCCTGTGCAAGCCTCTTGCACAGGATTTCAGAATTTTTAAGATTCTCGGGCGGACTGGTTGGTGGAGGCCTTGTGGAACTGGTGGATCTGACTGGAGTACAGGCCGCTGTGGCCGGAGAGCACAAAGCAGACCACGCACACCAGCGCGAACAGGTGGATGTTGGCACCGCCGAACATCTCCACGCTCATGACGATGGAGGCCAGCGGGGAATTGGTGGCGCAGCAGAACAGACCGATCAGACCCAGCGCTGCTGCAAGCTCCGCATCCAGACCCAGCATCGTTCCCACGGTCAGGCCGAAGGTGGCGCCGATGCAGAAGGTGGGGACGATCTCGCCGCCTTTGAAGCCGGCGGCCAGCGTCACGGCGGTGAAAAGCATCTTCAGGAGGAAGTAGTACCATTCTCCGGTGCCTTCGATGGCGCCGAGGGCCATGTCCATGCCGGCACCGTTGAAGCGGTGGTCGCCGACCGCGTAGGTCATGGCGGCGATGAGCGCACCGCCGAGGGCGATCCGCAGCCAAGGATTCCTGACATGATGGGCGGCGAGGTGCTCGGCCTCGTGGAAAAGCTTGCACATCACAATTCCCAGCACGGCGACCAGCGCTGCCAGCACGCCGCAGGCGGCGGTCTGGGCCGGGCTGATGCCCACATAGGAGGTCAGCAGCACACCCTCGGCGTGGACACCCAGCCGGCCTGCCACGGTGGAGGCGGTGTACGCTGCCAGATAGCTCGGAAGCAGGGCAGGGGTGAAGATGAGTCCCACATTCTCGAACTCCATGCAGAACAGGGCCGCCGTCAGGGGCGTGCGGAAGAGCCCGGCGAAGACGGAACTCATACCCGCCATGACCAGCACCCGCCGGTCATCGCTGTCCAGCTTCAGCAGTTTGCTCAGCATGGAAGCGGCGCTGCCGCCCAGCTGCAGGGCTGCGCCCTCCCGGCCTGCGGAGCCGCCGAAGAGGTGGGTCAGAACAGCAGCGCCGAAGATGCCGGGGGCGATCTGGGGCTTCAGCTCCTCGCCGTGGAGGACGGCGTCAATGATCTCGTTGGTGCCCCGGTTTTTCCGCAGCTTCAGCAGGTGGTACCAAGCCACGCTCAGCAGACCGGCTGCGGGCAGCAGGAGCACCAGCCAGTTGTGCTCCAGACGCAGATGGGTGACGAAGTGGAGGGCATAGTGGAAAGCTGTGCCCAGAAGTCCGCCGATTGTGCCCATGAGAACGCTTAAAAGCACCCATTTGCAGAACCAGAAGAAGTATTTTTCAGGATTGTGGATTTTGTTCAGCCATGCCATATCGGTAATTCCTCTCTGTGTTTGGGATCAGTGTTTGCGGTGTGAATGGTGCAGCAGGGGCCGCTGGTAGCTGCTGCGGCGCTCGTGCTTGGTGCGGGAATGGCGCTCCAGACCCGGGACGATCAGCAGGCACACCAGTGCAGCCGTGAAGCCGCCGTTGTACAGGCACATGCCGCCGTGGAGCTGAGGAGTGGTGGTGACCATGCAGAAATGCATGGCGGCCACCAGAATGCCGTAGCGCCAGCCGTACTCGTGGGCGATGGGGCTCAGACCGTTGGCGTAGCAGATGCCCACGATCAAAGACTGGGTATTCAGATATTGGGTGAATTCGCCGCCGGAGAAGGGATTCAGCGCCTGGAAGAAAAACTCTGCCGCGCAGTAGCCCATGAGAATCGGAATGGCGTTGATAGGGTGGGAGCCTGAGTTGCAGGTGGAGAGCATGCAGAACACGCTGCCGAAGACGATGCCGTTGAATTCCGCACCCACGGCGTTGAAGTACAGGAGGATGCAGAAGCCGAAGACACCGGCGTTCATCAGCATGGCCGCGTTGCCGAAGGCCGCGCCGAAGTGGACCACATGCTGGGGATTCATCATGGCCTTGATGTAGTGCCCGGGGGTGCAGCCCATCCACAGGGCGCCGAGGACGAAAGTGGCAAACAGAATGCAGCAGAAGGTGTTGCAGATCACGGGGTCTGCCACCGTCAGGTCGGAGACGGCCTCGGGGACGGGGACGCCCATGGCCTTGTACAGGAAGCCCTGCAGCAAAAAGGATACCATGCCGATGGGCAGGGCGGCGGAGTAGAGGGCGAAGCCCTTGTGGATCTTGGGGGAGTTGTCAAGGCCGGCGGGCATGAAGTAGCCCACGGTGATGCCCACCAGCAGGGCCAGCACCACGCCGGTGGGGTGGATGCCCACGGCCTCGGGGTTGGGATAGCGCACCATCAGCTCGGACATGAACGGGGCAAGACCGGTGGTGAAGATCATGGCGTTGGTGCGGGAACCCAGAGGCTCCCCCTTGACCACGCAGTGAAGCGCCACACCGAGGATGGTGGGCCACATATTCAGAATATGGATGCCTCAGGAGCCGAAGCCCACGGTCAGCAGGGTCACGATGGTGGCGGCGTTGTTGGCCTGACGGCCGGGGATACAGTAGAGCGCCGTGCAGATCAGACCCACGAGACCCATGTTCAGGAACGTGGCCGCGTAGCCGCCCACCGAGAAAAAGTTGGTGGCGGCCTTCGTGGGGCTGTTCAGGATCCGCCACAGGCCCGGCAGCATATCCGCCCGGTCGGGCATGAAAAAGGCCGCAATCAGAAAGCTCAGGCTGAAATAGCTGAAGAACAGGGCGAGGAAACGGTCCTCATGCAGGGCGTTCAATTTTTTCATCGGGACCTCCTCGGGAATGGTCGTAATACTGCTATTTAACCATATCTTTGCCGAAATGTCCAGAAAAAGAAGAAATGACCAAAAAATGGCATTTTTGGGCGGGTTGACAGGCTTTCTCAGGGGTGGTAAAATATGATCGATATTTTCAATCATATTCAGCGGGAGGTTTTTATGGAAGAACAGAGCATCAAACTTACCAAGCTGGCCAGCTGCGCCGGATGCGGCGCCAAAGTCGGTGCCGGTGTGCTGGCACAGCTGCTGGACGGCATCAGGGTACATCAGGATCCCAATTTGCTGGTGGGCTTCGACAAAAGCGACGACGCATCCGTCTACAAGGTCAGCGACGATCTGGCGCTGGTGCAGACGGTGGACTTTTTCCCGCCCATCGCCGATGATCCCTATCTGTTTGGTCAGATCGCGGCGACGAATGCCCTGTCGGACGTGTACGCCATGGGCGGCGAGCCCAAGCTGGCGCTGAATCTGCTGTGCGTGCCCGAGAATATGCCCAAGGAGGCGGTCCACGATCTGCTCCGGGGCGGCTACGACAAGGCATACGAGGCGGGGACCATCATCATCGGCGGTCACAGCATCCTCGATCCCGAGCCCAAGTACGGACTGGCGGTCACCGGCTTTGTCCATCCCGACCGGGTGCTGACCAACTCCGGCGCCAAGCCCGGCGACGTTTTGCTGTTCACCAAGCCCATCGGCATCGGCATTCTCACCACCGCAGCCAAGGCAGATCTGGCCTCGGAGGAGGGACTGGCGCTGGCATACAGGATGATGACCACCCTGAACAAGTCCGCCCGGGACGCCATGGTCAAGTACAATGTCCACGCCTGCACCGACGTCACCGGCTTCGGTCTGCTGGGTCATGCCTACGAGATGGCGCAGGGCAGCGATGTTCAGATCACCCTGCAGGTGGATGCCATCGATCTGATCGAAGAGGCGCTGGAGTTTGCCCGGATGGGCATTCTGCCCGCGGGCATGTACCGCAATCGGAAATTTGCCGAGCCCGGTGTAGACGCGGGCGAAACGGAGCTGGCCAAGCAGGATATGCTCTACGATCCCCAGACCGCCGGCGGCCTGCTGATGGCGGTGGCGCCCGAGGATGCGGACGCCCTGTTCGAGGAACTGAAAACCACCGTCCCCAGCGCACAGCGCATCGGAACGGTGGCGGAATATACGGGCGGTAAGCGGATCAAACTTCGCTGAGGTCTTTGACGGCGGCGAGGGCGGCGTCGACATCCGCTTCGGTGCTGGCGAAGCCGAGGGAGAACCGGACGGTCCCCCGGGGGAACGTGTCCAGCGTTTTGTGGGCCGAGGGGGCACAGTGGAGGCCGCAGCGGGTCAGGATTCCATAGTCCGTTTCCAGCGCGAAAGCGGCGTCTGCATTGTCCCGGTTCCGGAAATCCACAGACACAACGCCCACCCGGCGGGTCAGGTCTTTGGTTCCGCAGAGGGAGACGCCCCGGAGCTGTTCCAAGCCGTCGAGGAAGCGTCTGCAGAGGGTCATCTCATGCTCCCGCAGCGCATCCACGCCGGTTTCTTCCACGAAGCGCAGGGCCGCTTCCCAACCGTAGATGCCGGGGAGGTTGGGGGTTCCGGACTCAAACCGATCCGGCAGATAGTCCGGCAGGAATTCGCTGTCGGAGGCGCTGCCGGTGCCGCCGGCAACGATGGGATCTATCGCCTTGGCAAAGGCGTCCGTCATCAGCAGGGCTCCGATGCCCGAGGGGCCCAGCAGGCCCTTGTGACCGGGGACGCACAGGGCGGACAGCCGAAACCGTTCAAAATCCACGGGAAAATGGCCTGCGGTCTGGGCGGCATCCAGCACGAAGGCGATGCCGTGGCGGGCGCAGAGTGCGCCGACGGCCTCGGCATCCTGTACGCTGCCGCAGACATTGGAGCCGTGGGCCATCACCAGCAGTCTGGTATTGGGGCGGATCAGCGGCTCGATGTCCGCGGGATCCAGCAGTCCCTCCCAGTCGCAGGGAATCCGGTCAAATTCCACCCCGGCAAGCTGCAGCAGAGGGCGCATGACGGCGTTGTGCTCCATGGAGGAGACGAGGCAGTGGTCGCCGGGTTTCAGAAAACCCTTGATGGCCATATTCAGGCCCCATGTTGCACCGGGGGTCAGGATCACATGGGTCACCGGCTCCGGGAAGTGAAGGAGCTTTTTCAGCCGCTCCCGCAGCTGCAGGGTCTTAAGGCCTGCATCCTGCGCGCTGCCGTAGACGGAGCGGTTGATGGTGGCGCCCACATGATCGAGATAGGTCTTCATGGCGCTGCTCACCCCCTCCGGCTTCGGGTAGGAGGTCGCCGCGTTGTCCAGATAGATCGTATCCAAGAAAATCACTCCTTTTTCCGCAATATAGCACAAAAAAAGAGGAAACGCAATGCTTAATATCAACCTAAAGCAGTTGGAGGCCTTTGTGGCCACTGCAGAATTCAGCAGCTTCACAAAAGCGGCGGAGATCCTGTATCTGACCCAGTCCACGGTCAGCTCCCACATCAGCGCACTGGAAAATGCGCTGGGTGTCCGGCTGATCCGGCGGGGCGCCCGGCAGAGGGTGGTTCTGACCAAAGAGGGAGAGCAGGTCTACCGGGAGGCAAAGGACATTCTGGAGCGCTGTCAGGCGCTGCAGGATCTGAAGCACCACAGCCTGCAGAATCAGCTGGTCATCGGCGCATCCTCCGTGCCGGGACAGTGTCTGATGCCGGAGATCATGGGGGATTATCTCGGCGTCTGTCCCGACTGCCACTATGTCCAGCTCCGGGGCGACAGCATCCGCATCCACCAGTATCTGGCTCAGGGAAAGGCGAATCTGGGCTTTGTGGGCATTGCCGCGAACCCCAAGGAATACTACTACCACCCGGTGGCGGAGGATCGGCTGGTGCTGATCACCGCCAACCGGGAGCCCTACCGGACACTGCTGGCAAAGGGTGTCTCCGGGCTGGAACTGCTGGATATGCCCATGATCCTGCGGGAGCAGAATTCCGGCACCCGGCAGGAGATGGAGCGGTATCTGCTGAATCTGCAGATCCCGCCGGAGCGGCTGAATGTGATCGCCCAGATCGACAATCCGGAGGCCATCCGCTCCAGCGTCAGCCGGGGGCTGGGCGTATCCATCATGTCGGTGCTGGCAGCCAGAGAATACCTGCTGGCCGGGCAGCTGCTGTCCTTTGAGCTGGGCAATCAGGGGGCCTTCCGGAAAATCTACCTGACGTGGCGCAAGGATGCCATGCTGAGCCCGGCGGAGCAGAAATTCCGGGACTTCGTAACGGACAGACCGCTGATCGTGGCGGATGAATGATCGATTTTATCGATCATAACAGTGCTGCTATCGAAAAACACGGTTTGCTTTTCGGTGCGGAATTCTCTATAATGATGTGGCGATTATGCAAAAATAGAAAAAGAAAGGCGAATTTCCAAATGAAAAAAGTGAATTGGTTCGTTGTTCTGGCCGGCGGTGCCGTTGGTCTGGCGGCTGTTCTGCTGACCTTCTTCGGCAACCCTGCCAACATGGGCTTCTGCATTGCCTGCTTCCTGCGCGACATCGTGGGTGCCTGCGGCATGCACGGCGCTGCAGTGGTGCAGTATGTCCGTCCTGAGATCGTGGGTCTGGTGCTGGGCGCATTCATCATGAGCGTGGCCACCAAGGAGTTCCGCGCCAAGGCCGGTTCCTCTCCCGCTGTCCGCTTCGTGCTGGGCGCTCTGGTGATGATCGGCGCGCTGGTGTTCCTCGGCTGCCCCCTGCGCATGGTTCTGCGTCTGGCCGGCGGCGATCTGAATGCCCTGACCGCCACCGTCGGCTTTGCCGTGGGCATCTTCATCGGCACCCGGTTCCTGAACATGGGCTTCTCTCTGAAGCGCGCCTATGACGCTCCCAAGGCGGAGGGCGCCGTGCTGCCCGCCGTGATGGCCGGTCTGTTCCTGCTGTTCCTGATCGCTCCCGCTCTGTTCAAGATGAGCGAAAAGGGCCCCGGCTCCATGCAGGCCCCCGTGCTGCTGGCCTTCGGCATCGCGCTGGTGGTGGGTGCTCTGGCCCAGAAGGGCCGTCTGTGTATGGCCGGCGGTATCCGCGACTCCATCATGTTTCAGGATTTCAAGCTGCTGTACGGCTTTGTGGCCATCTTCGCGGTTGCCCTGATCGGCAATCTGGCTCTGGGCTCCTTCAAGCTGGGCTTCGAGAGCCAGCCCGTGGCCCACAGCGCACACCTGTGGAACTTCCTCGGCATGGTCGTCGTCGGCTGGGGCTCCGTGCTGCTGGGCGGCTGCCCCCTGCGTCAGCTGATCCTCGCCGGTTCCGGTAACGGCGACTCCGCCGTCACCGTCTTCGGCATGATGACCGGCGCTGCCATCGCCCACAACTTTGGTCTGGCAGGCGCTGCCGACTCCGTCAATGAGGCAGGCGAGTACATCGTCGGCGGCATCAAGCAGAACGGTCAGGTCGCGGTGTTCATCGCGCTGGCTCTGCTGCTGGTGATCTCTCTGGTTCACCTGCCCAAGAAGAACAAGTAATCAAAGGAGGAACACAAAATGGTTGATGCAAGAGGTCTGCTGTGCCCCATGCCTGTGGTCATGGTGCAGAAGGAAGTCAAGGCCAATAAGCCCGATGTGCTGGAGGTTCTGGTGGACGATCCCTGTGCCGTGGAGAATGTGACCCGTTTTGCGGGTTCTCAGGGCTACAAGGTCACCGTCACCGAGGACGGCGCCGATTTCAAGCTGTCTTTGTCCAAGAAATGAAAGAGTACATCGCCACCTTCCACACCCATTTGTCCGCACTGATGACCAGCCGGGCGCTGACCGGCCGGGGCGTGCAGGCCCGGATGATGCCCGTGCCCCGGAAGCTCAGCTCCTCCTGCGGCACCTGTGTCCGGTATCTGGCCGAGGGGCCGAATCTGGACGCCATGGACGAAGATGTGGAAGCCGTGTATGAAAAGATCGGCCGGGAGGAATATACCCTGCTGATGAACGCAGATTAAACCCAAGACCGCACGCTTTGCCGCGTGCGGTCTTTAGAGCGTGTCAAAAAAGTACCCGTAGGGGCGACCACTGGTCGCCCGCTGATTTTGCTCCGGCAAAATCAGTCGCCGTAAGGCGAAAAAACAGTGATTTCCCTTCGGGAAATCCGAAAATCAAGGATTTTCGGCGGGCGAGCAATGCTCGCCCCTACGTTGTCCATCGAAATACAAGTTCTTTGACAGTCTGCCAAGACCGCACGCTTTGCCGCGTGCGGTCTTTACTTTCTGTGGGAAATCGGCTAAAATGGAAACAACGATTTTCAGGAGGAATTTCCCATGAACGAACTGCTGAGAAAAATCCCAAAGGTGGACGAGCTGCTGAGAAGCCCCGCGCTTGCTCCGGCAATTGCACAGTACGGCGACCGTGCGGTCACCGAAGCGATCCGCGCCGAATTGGAGGACCTGCGCAGGGAGATCCTGTCCGGGCAGGCGGATGCCGTGCCGGAGGAGCTGTGCGCGCAGATCGCGCATCGTGCCCTGCGGGACAGTTTGCCCTCCTTCCGGAGCGTCATCAACGGCACGGGAATCATTCTCCACACCAATCTGGGCCGCGCCTGTCTGTCGGAACAGGCGGCGCAGGCGGTCTATGAGGCGGCCAGAAGCTACTCCAATCTGGAATACGATCTGCAGACCGGAAAGCGGGGCAGCCGCTACAGCCATGTGGAGGCGCTGCTGTGCAGGCTCACCGGCGCAGAGGGTGCACTGGTGGTCAACAACAACGCGGCTGCGGTGCTGCTGGTGCTCTCCGCCCTGACCCAGGGGGGACAGGTCATCGTCTCCCGGGGGGAGCTCGTGGAGATCGGCGGTTCCTTCCGGATCCCGGAGATCATGGAGTCCTGCGGCGCCCAGCTGAAGGAAGTGGGCGCCACCAACAAGACCCATCTGAGCGACTACGAGCGGGCCATCGGGGAAGGCACCAGAGCCCTGATGAAAGTGCACACCAGCAACTACCGCATCATCGGCTTCAGCGAGACGCCGGCCCTGTCCGAGCTGGTGGCGCTGGGCCACCGGCATGGGCTGCCGGTGCTCGAGGATCTGGGCAGCGGCAGTCTGCTGGATCTGAAGCAGTTCGGCATCCACGACGAGCCCACCGTTCAGGAGTCCGTCCGGGCCGGTGTGGACGTGGTGTCCTTCTCCGGCGACAAGCTGCTGGGCGGCCCTCAGGCGGGCATCATTCTGGGCAAAAAGAAGTACATGGACATTCTGAAAAAGCACCCCCTGAACCGGGCCATGCGGGTGGACAAGATGACGCTGGCGGCGCTGGAAGCCACTCTGCGAAGCTACGATGCCGGCGCGGCGGATCAGATCCCCGTGGCGGCCATGCTGGCGGCAAAGCCGGAGGCCCTGCGGGAAAAGGCGGAGTGTCTGGCGAAGCTGCTGGCGCAGGCCGGGGTGCACTGCGGGATCCAGCCCACCGAGGGCAGGGTGGGCGGAGGAAGCGTACCCAACCGGAGCCTGCCCTCCTACGCGGTGGCCTTCGGCGGCGACGTGAACGCGCTGGAGGAAAAGCTGCGCAGCGGCGTCATGCCCATCGTGGGCCGCATCCATGAGGGAAAGTATCTGCTGGATGTGCGCACGCTGATGGAAAAGGATTTTGACACCATCGCGGATGCTGTCCGGGAGGCGCTGGCATGAAGCATGTGATCATCGGAACGGCGGGCCATGTGGATCACGGAAAGACCCTGCTGATCAAGGCCCTCACCGGCATCGACACCGACCGCCTCATCGAAGAAAAGAAGCGGGGCATCACCATCGAGCTGGGATTTGCCCATCTGGACTGGCCCGACGGTACGCAGGCGGGCATCGTGGATGTGCCGGGACATGAGAAATTCATCAAGAATATGCTGGCCGGCGCCGGCGGCATTGACCTCGCCATGCTGGTTATCGCCGCAGACGACGGCGTGATGCCCCAGACCGTCGAGCATTTGGATATCCTGACCTTGTTGGGCATCAGGGACGGCCTGACCGTCATTACCAAGGCCGACACCGTGGATCCGGAGTGGCTTGAGATGATGCAGGAGGAGATCCGGGAGAAGACCAAGGGTTCTTTTCTGGAGGGGAAGCCCATCGTGGCGGTTTCTGCCTATACGGGGCAGGGTATCCCGGAATTGAAGGAGATGCTACGGAAACTGGTGCAGGATGCGGAGGAAAAGAGTCTGCGGATCCCCTTCCGTCTGCCCGTGGATCGGGTGTTCTCCGTGGAGGGCTTCGGCACCGTGGTCACCGGCACGTTGATCGAAGGTGCCGTCAACGAGGGGGACTTGGCGGAGCTGGTGCCCTCGGGGGTGCAGACCCGCATCCGGAACCTGCAGGTCCACGGAAAGAATGTGGAAACGGCCTACGCCGGTCAGCGGGTGGCCATCAATCTGGCGGGTCTGAAAAAGGAGGACATCCAGCGGGGCAACAGCATTGCAAAGCCCGGCTCCGTCCGGGTCTCCCGGATGCTGGATGTGCGGCTGCAGAATCTGGCTGATTCCCGACGGGTGATCCGGAATGACTCGCAGGTGCATCTGTTCCACGGCGCTGCGGTGCTGCTGGCGAAGGTGGTGCTCTTCGGCCGGGAGGAGCTGAAGCCCGGCGAAAGCTGCTACGCCCAGCTGCGGCTGACGGAGCCCATCGCCACCAAAAACGGCGACCGGTTCGTGATCCGGTTTTTCTCCCCGCTGGAAACCGTTGGCGGCGGCGTGATCCTCGACGATCAGCCCCGGCGCCATAAGCGCAGCGACCCCAACATCCAGAAAATTCTGGAGCTGAAGGAGTCCGGTTCCCGGGACGATGTGACCGTTCAGCTGCTGACGGAGTTCGGGACCCGGCTGCCCACCGCGGCCCAGCTGGTGGCGAAGCTGCAGCGGGAGGAAGCGGACATAGAGGGCGAGCTGCAGGATCTGTGCAGCTGGGGCCGGGCGGTGGAAGCGCTGCCCGGGCGGTATGTGGCGGCGGCGGTCATCGACCGGGTCTGGAAGGACTGTCAGGAAGTGATGGCGCTGTACCACAGGCTCAACCCCCTCCACGCGGGAATTCAGCCCGCGGAGCTGCGGCAGAAGCTGTTCAAGGGCATGGAGCGCAGCTGTGCCGACGCCCTGATCGGGATTTTGCATCAGGAGGGCAAGCTTCGCAGACAGGGCGACCGGTTCGCTCTGTCGGATTTCAAGGTCACCCTGACCAAACGCCAGCGGGGCATCCGGGAGAAGCTCCTGAAGATCTATACCGCCGCCGGCATCGAGACGCCCATCACCGACCATGTGATGGAGGGCTTCCCCGCCAATGAGCGGGCGGAAGCCAAACAGGTTCTGGAAAGTCTGCTGACCTCCGGGGAGCTTGTGATCCTGACCCCCCAGATCTGCCTGTACCGGGACACCTATCAGGAGATCCTGCACACAGCCAAAAGACATTTTGAAACCAATGACTCCCTGACGCTGGCCCAGCTGCGGGATCTGCTGAATACCTCCCGGAAATATGCGCAGGCCCTCGTGGAGTATTTCGACAAGATCCACATCACCAGAAAAGACGGGGACGTCCACTATCTGGATCAGGGGTTTTGATTGCTTTTTTTCTGCACCTATGCTATAATGTGCAGAGCCATGGGAGTATCTGGGTGCTGGTTGTGCCCCGCGGTCTTCAAAACCGTTGTGGGGGGCTAGGAACCTCCCGGGTGGGTTCGATTCCCACATATTCCCGCCAGAACACCGCCGCAGACTTCCGCGGCGGTGTTTTTATTGGTATTCCGGATAAGTCTTTTTTGCTGTTGACAAATCGATCGTTTTTTACTAAAATAAACGTACTTACATGACTGACGGATAATCGCGGGACACCGCGGAGAAGTGTAAGTGTTTGATGCCGACCGTCTGGGCAATTCAGTGCCGCTGAATTGCCCTCTTTTTATACCCGAACGGAGGTGCCCTATGGAACGACGCAATCGGTATTCCCTGCTGCTGCTGGCAGGGGGAAAAAGTGCCCGGATGGGCACCTGCAAGGCAGAGCTCCAGTATGAGGGAAAGACTTTTTTGCAGCACATGCTGGACAAGGCCCGGATTCTGGGAATCGAAAAATGCTATATCTCCGGCTATGTCTCCCGGCAGGAGGATGTGACCACGGTTTTGGATCATTTTCCGGACAGAGGCCCTCTGGCGGGACTCCACGCCTGCATGAAGGCCATCGATACGCCATACTGTTTGGTGCTCCCGGTGGACGCGCCGAAGCTGCCGGTGGAGATTCTGGAAGCCTTGCTTCAGGCCCACGAGCAGCGGGAGGACGAAAAAGTCCTGATCTGGGAGCACGGCGTCCGGCAGGAGCCGCTGATCGCGGTCTATCCCACGGCCATGGCCGACGCCATTGAAACCATGATCCGGGATCACGCGGCACCGGTCTTCCGGGCCATCGACAGCTGGGGCTTTGACAGCTTCCGGATGGAGATGCAGGAGGAGCAGATCATCAACATCAACACCCCGGAACTCTACAAAAAGCTGCTGGGCGAGGATATAGACACCGCGAAGGAAAAGGAAACCATCGTCCTGCGCAGGATCCGCAGCGGAGAAATTCTGGATGCCAAGGATGAGGTGGCGCTGGAGCATCATTTCACCATTCATCTGCACAACGGCGGCCATGTGGATGCGGTCTGCAGTCCCACCTATGTGGAGGAATTCACGCTGGGGCGGCGGTATCTGCTGGACGATCTGATGCAGAAGGAGTATCCTCCCCAGCCCGGGGGGAGCCTTTCCGCGGTGGAGATCGATACGATCCTGCGGCTGACCAGTGAGCTGTTTGACACCCCCGGTGATCTGTTTCAGTCCACCGGCTGCGCCCATAGCTGCGCGATGGTGACAGACGGCGTGGTGCAGTGCTACCGGGAGGACATCGGCCGCCATAACGCGCTGGACAAGGTCATCGGCTTCGCCCTGAAAAACGGGGTTCCCATCTCCAAATCCATTGTGTTCAGCAGCGGCCGGATCTCGCAGGATTATCTGGAAAAGGTCATCAAGGCCGGCTTCAAAATCGTGGTCTCCCGGGCGGCGGTGACGGCCTCGGCGGTGGCGCTGGCGCGAAAGGAAAACATCACCATGCTCGGCTTTATCCGGCGCAGCGGCGGAAATATCTACCACGTTGGTGAAGTTGCTCTTTTCTGAGGGAACGCTTTTGGTGAATTATCCCATTTTCTGTCAAATCATCCGGTGTGCTCCGTTTTTGGTTGATTTTCCCCGGGAAATTCTGTAAAATAAAATCGGTAGTCTATACACTGCGAAACTGTATCAATATCACATTCTATATAGATAAGGAGGGATTTCGTGATCAAACTTACGATCAACAACCGGGTCGTGGAAGTGAAGGAAGGCAGCACCATTCTGCAGGCAGCCAAAAAGCTGGGCATTTTCATTCCTACCTTCTGTACCGACGATCTGGAGCGTTTTCCGCTGAAGCACTGCATGAACTGCAGCGAATACGGCGACTGCAAGATGTGCTCCTGCGAAGTGGAAGGCGAGGTCAGTTTGCTGACGGCCTGCAATACCCCCGCGCGGGAGGGCATGGTCGTTCGAACCGAATCCGAAGAAGTCAAGAAAGCCCGTGTCGGCATTCTCCAGAGAATGCTGGCCATCCACACGCTGGACTGCATGAACTGCGGCAAGCTGGGCGAGTGCAAGCTGCAGAAATACTGCGAGATGTACGGCGTTTCCGCTCCCATTTATGAGATGCCCTATGAGCATCGGGAGAAGGATCTGAGCAACCGCTTCTACTATCAGGAGATGGACAAGTGCATCCGCTGCGGCAAGTGCGTCCGTGTCTGCCGGGAGCTGGTTGGCGTCGAGGCGCTGGTCATGGCCCAGAAGGGCAACATGGCCTACGTCATGCCCAACGGCGGCCTGAACATGAGCCAGACCAAGTGCGTCTCCTGCGGCAACTGCGTTTCCGTCTGTCCCGTGGGCGCCCTGATGCCCAAGTCCCAGCAGTTCTTCCGCCAGTGGGAGACCCAGAAGGTGGTCACCACCTGTGCCTACTGCGGCGTGGGCTGCCAGATCGAGTATTCCGTCCGCAACGGCAAGATCGTGGACGCCAAGCCCGCCAACGGCCCCTCCAATCAGGGCCTGCTGTGCGTCAAGGGTAAGTTCGCATTCGATTTCATCAACCATAAGGACCGGCTGAAGTATCCCATGGTCCGAAAGAACGGCAAGCTGGTCCGCGCTTCCTGGGAGGAGGCCCTGAACACCGTTGCCAAGAAGATCAACGAGGTCAAGTCCGAGTTCGGCCCCGATGCCATCGCCGGCTTCTCCTCTGCCAGAACGGTAAACGAAGACAACTATCTGTTCCAGAAGTTCCTGCGTGCGGCAGTGGGCACGAATAACGTCGACCACTGCGCCCGATTGTGACACTCCTCTACAGTGGCCGGTCTGGCTGCAAGTCTTGGCAGTGGTGCAATGACCAACTGCGTTACCGAAATCAAGGAAGCCGATGTGATCTTCGTCACCGGCTCCAATACCACCGA